>DYJZ01000069.1 GCA_020722885.1 Thermoanaerobaculum aquaticum | reverse complement strand
ATGGAAGCTGCTCTACATCCTCTACTGGAGTTTCCGGAACAGACAGCTGTACGCCCCCCTCTGAAGTTGCTACTGGAACGAACTACACATGGCCCACCGCCAACCAGACGACTCAGGTTATGGGATGGACAGTGGAATCTAACGCAACAGGCTACAGGGTCTATAGAGGAATAAAGAGTCAACTTGCAAGTCTTCTCGATAATGCCGCAGATTTCTGCACGAGGTATGACGGAGCGAATACTTCTCTCGATGTTACAGCAGATGATCCAGCAACAATTGACTCAACCAACAGGGTTGTCTATTACCTCATTGTTGGTTACAACGGGGCAGGCGAAGGACCGGCAGGAAACGCAACGGCTGGAGCAAGAGTAGTCAACACAACAGGTATTTGCCCCTAATAGAAAAGCAATTTGGTTTTAAAAGGGGCTGGGCAACCAGCCCCTTTTTGCTACAAAATCTAAGTTTTAGTAAATTCCTCCGACATTTTCGGAGACAGATTGTTATATTCGGAATTCAAGGTGCTACCAAACTCATAGCAAGTCCTCTAAGCCCTGCCTTGCATTTTCCGCGACTTTGACACCAGCCACCTCATAAGTTCTTACTTACCTCAAATATACATTTTTAAAACGGAGAAAATTATCACTACACCTTTAAAAATTAGAATACCTCCATTGAATATAAGCGTTTTGGAAGTACCCTTTTTTTCTTCCGAAACTGTCAAAGTCGGGAAAATATTTTAGACTTTCCGGGAAATTCTTGACTTAAACAAATTACCATCTCATAAGGTTAGCTGAATCAATATCAGATGTTCTCGTCTTTCGTATAAATGAAACCAGAATTGCTGTTCCCACAGCTGCTTCTGCTGCTGATAAGGCAAGAATAAAAAGAGTCATCATCGCCCCCTCATAGTTTTCAAGAAGTCTTGCAAACCCCAGAAATATTATATTGGTCGAATTGATCATAAGTTCCGCAGAAAGAAATACGAGAATTATTGACCTTCTTGTAAGAACTCCTATAATTCCAATTGAAAATAAGAACCCTGCAAGCAAAATGTATGGTGTAATATTCATTTTAGACTCCTTTTTGCAAGAAGAACGCTTCCAGCCATAGCAACTACAAGGATAATTGAAATAATTTCAAATGGAACAGCATAATCTCTTACAAGCGTTGTTCCTATTTCTTTAATTGAACCAAATTCTCCTTCTGCTTTTTCCCACGCTGGTAGAGCTGATTTCGATACAATCCTTGAAAAAGAAAAGAGAAAAAGAACCGAAATAATATAGGCAGAAATTATCTGGGATAAAGAGGTCTCATTCCTAATTTCTTCATACCCTTGCGACATAACAAGGTAAATTATCATTACCATCACAGCCCCTGCGTAGAGAATTATCTGAACAAATGTGAAGAATGGAAAATGGAGTAGGGAATACAATAGCCCTATTGAAACCATACTTCCAGCCATTCCAAGCGACGAGGGTAGTGTTCTCTGATGAAAAACAAGATAAAGAGAAGAAACAAAAGTTAAAAGAGCAAAGGTAAAAAACAGACCAGATAAAATCATTTTGTTAACCTTTCTTTAAAGGTTTTTCTTTTCCCTTAAGATATGGTTCCTGTCTTCCCATCTGCAAAAGCTTATCTTTTCCAAAAATCAAATTGGTACGGTCAAAATCTGCCAGTTCAAATTCGTGTTTCAGCCATATTGCTTCACAGGGACAAACCTCCTGGCAGTATCCACAAAAGATGCAAAGCCCATAATCTATGTAAAACTCCTGAGGATATTTTTCAATAGGGTGTTCTGTTTCTCCTGCCACTATTCTAATTGCCTGAGGAGGACATATAAACATACAGAGTTTGCAGGAAGTGCATTTTTCTCTTCCGTCAAGACCAGTAAGAAGTACAGGAGCACCTCTAAACCCTTCGGGTGGGACCCACCTCTCTTCAGGGTATTGCACTGTAACCTTTTTCTTAAAAAGGTGCCTGAATGTGGTAAGAAGCCCATCCTCCACAACTGGAAGGTACAATCTCTCCCACCATTTTAAAACAGGCCTTTTAACAATCATTGCTTTACTCCAAGAGAAAATAGAAAAGTCCAACAATTAAGAGATATAAAAATCCTGCTGGAAGAAGTCTTGCCCACATTAAATTCATAACCTGATCATATCTAAATCTTGGAAGAGTCCATCTCACCCATATAAAAAAGAAAACAAAGAAAGCGACTTTAGCACAAAAGACGAGCACCGATAAAATCGCTGCTAATATTGAACCAAAAATTTCGTATTTGATGAAAGTGAGGCTCCACCCGCCAAAAAATAAAATAACAATAAGGGCTGATGCTGTTATCATATTTGCATATTCACCCATAAAAAACATTGCAAAACGAAGACCACTGTACTCTGTATGGTATCCACCAACAAGCTCGCTCTCTCCTTCAGGGAGGTCAAAAGGAAGTCTGTTTGTCTCTGCAAAGATAGCCACAAGGAAAATGAGGAAGGCAACGAAATGGGGAACAACAAACCAGATACCCTTTTCCTGCGCTCTTACTATTTCGTCGAGGTTAAAACCTCCGCAACTGATTGCAATTGGTAAAATTCCCAGCCCAAGAGCTATCTCATAAGAAACAACCTGATTGACCGAACGGAGAGAACCTAAAAGAGAATATTTGTTGTTTGATGAGAGCCCGGCAAGAATTATGCCGTAAACTCCAAGTGACGAGACGGCAAGAAGATAGACAAGACCTAAATCCATATTTTCGGCGATCCACAATCTGTAAGATGTCCCGTTAAGAGAAACAGATTCTCCAAAAGGAATAACAGCAAATGTAATAAGAGCAGGAATTAAGGTGCACATAGGGGCAAGATAATATGTTACCCTAAAAACCCTTTTGGGTGTAATATCCTCCTTAAAAAAGAACTTTATACCGTCAGCCACAGGTTGAAAAAGCCCGAATGGCCCAACTCTGTTCGGACCATATCTGTCCTGCAAATAGGCAGAAATTTTCCTTTCAGCAAGGGTCGTATATGCTACTGCTGTTAAGAGAACTCCCAGAACAACTACTATTTTTATTATGGCAGGAATGAGAATGTTAACCATTTCCACTCTCTTTCAGAAAAATGCCAAAAGAGGTTAAATCCTTTAAGGACAAATTCTTTATCTCTGGGATTGCGTTTTTTACCTCTTTAAACCATGGGTAAAAACCTTTATTCATAACTTCCCTATTTTTAAACTCTTCAAGAACCTTTTTTATACTTTCAATCTCTTTCGTTTTTTCTGACTTAAAATCACTGGTGTCCATATCTTTTAAAATGGTTAGAACTGTTGACACAACATCGTAAAAGGGTTTTCTTCCTTTTGGTGGAGTAATACATTTTGAAATTTTCTGCAGCTGTCCATTAAAATTGATAACAGTTCCTTCCATTTCAAACCAGCCAGCCAGAGGAACATAAAAATCTGAAAGTTGCGCTGTTTCTGTAAAAAAGGTATCAAAGGTTACAACTGTTTCGAGAGAGGGAGCGTTCTTTTTTATATCTTCTTCTTTTTTGCCTTTAAAAACATTCTCTCTGATTATAACTACAAGCTTTTTATTTTTTATAAGATGGGTTACATCTTCGTTTTCTTTTGTAAATTTCATTTTAAGTGTTTTTGCTCCGAAGTAGTTGGCTCTCTTTTCTTTTTTTATAAGGATTTTATCCTCATCACCCGTTACATATAGAAATTCTCCGACAACCTCACCAAAAACAATTAGAGAAAAAACTTTATATGCCTCTATCTCTTCATTTGTCATTCTTCCGGAAAGAATTACTGAAACCTCATTTGAATTGTATTTTCTTGTTATCTTTGAAAGCAGAGTAGTGTAAAATTCTTTTTCTGATTTTACCTTAAATGCCCCATTTTCTTTTATTGCAGGGCTATTACGTAATTCTTTGTTCTTTATTCTTTCGCTTAAAAGTCTTCCAAAATCACACATAAAATAGTTATTTACTTCTGGATTGAATCTCGGGACAATCCTCATTATTTCGCCTTTGTAAGTATCCACCCTTATTGCACAGTTTCTCGAACATTCAGGACACACAGAATTGCTTCCCTGTAAAAACCACACTCTTTCTTTAAATCTAAATTCTTTGAAAGTAAGCGCACCAACGGGACAGATATCTACAGTGCAAACAGAATATGGGTTGTTCAGTTTCTTTCCCTCAAAGGTATCTACATAGGTGTTTGCTCCTCTATCTATTAATGTTAGTTCTTGAGTTTTTGTGATTTCGTTACAAAATCTTATACACCTTGTACATTTAATACAGCGTTCCGCATCGTAAACAATGTGTTCTCCCAGTTCAACTCTTTTGGGAAAATGAAGTTTTTCAAACCTGAAATCGGATCTTGCATTTCCATATTCATAAGAGTAAATCTGCAACTGGCATTCTCCAGCCTGATCACAGATTGGACAATCAAGGGGATGGTTTAAAAGAAGAAATTCAAGTATTCCCCTTCGAGCCTCCTTTACTTCCTCTGTCCTTGTGTAAACCTTCATATCATACTTTCCATCTATTTTCTTCTCTTTGGGAAGTTCTGGAACATAAGTGTTACAGGCAGTCATAAGTTTGGGCATCCCTTCAATTTTAACAAGGCACATTCTGCATTGTCCTACTATTGAAAGAGAAGGATGATAACAGTAGTAAGGGATGTAAATACCCTCTCTTAAAGCCGCCTGAAGAAGCGTCTCATTTTTCTCTACAACAATTTCCTTTCCATCAATCCAGACAAGAGCCATATTCTATTCCGAAAAAATAGTAGTCATCTTAAAGGTTTCTGGTAAACACCTTTTCTCTTTTATGTGAAATTCAAACTCATCTCTAAATTTTTTGATAAAAGATTCCACTGGCATAACTGCAGCGTCACCTAAAGGACATATTGTTCTGCCCATAATGTTTTTGCAAATAGATAGAATTTTTTCACAATCTCCTTCTACACCTTCTCCTTTTTCTATGTTTTCAATTAGTAGTCTTAAGAAATGAGTTCCCTCTCTGCAGGGTGTACATTGTCCGCAGGATTCTCTTTCATAAAAAGTTATTAAATTCAAAAGCGCTTTTACAATGCACACTGTTTCATTAAGAACTATTACTCCACCAGAACCGGGCATACTTCCCACTTTTTTCAAACCCTGAATATCCATTGTGACATTTATTTCGTCTGCTTTTAAGACAGGAACAGACGACCCGCCAGGAATTACAGCCTTTAATTTTTTGTCTCCGAGTATTCCTCCTCCAAAATCGTAAATCAATTCTCTTAAAGTAACATTCGATTTAAGTTCATAAATTCCCGGTTTTTTAATATGTCCTGAAAGCCCAAATAACCTGGTACCGGGTGTGTCCTGACTTCCTATCTTAGAATACCAGCTCCCCCCCTTTTCAATAATAGTAGGAATATTGGCATAAGTTTCAACATTGTTCACATTAGAAGGTTTTCCATATACACCATAGTTTGCAGGGAATGGCGGTTTGGTTCTTGGCTCCCCTCTTTTCCCTTCAATGCTATTCATCAGGGCAGTTTCCTCTCCACAAATATAGGCTCCCGCACCCCTGACAAGGTATATATCAAAATCAAGCCCTGAACCCATAATGTTTTTGCCAAGAAAATGTCTTTCATAAGCCTGCGAAATTGCTTTTTCGAGAATTTTAGCACCAGAAGCCATTTCTCCTCTTATGTAAATAAAACCAGAAGTAGCATTTACAGCATATGCCGCAATAATAATGCCTTCAAGAATTCTGTGTGGGTCATTTTCTATTAACAATCTATCTTTAAATGTGCCAGGTTCGCTTTCATCTGCATTGCAAACAAGATATTTAATGCTTTTCTTATCTTTTGGCAGAAAACTCAATTTTATTCCGGCAGGAAATCCTGCACCACCTCTCCCCTTAAGATTTGCTGTTTTGACTTCGTTCAAAACCTGCTCGGGAGTCATTTTTGTCAATGCTTTTATAAGCGCTTCGTAAGCACCGTTTTGCATCGCAGAATCTATATCCGATGAAGATTTGGTCCCAATTCTTGAAGTCAAAATTTTTTCAACTTCTGCCATTATCTGTAATCCTTTATTATTTCATCAAATTCTCTGGGAGAAACTCTCGTATAAAGAGTATCGTTAATCATAATTGCTGGACCTTTGTCACAGCAGGCAAGACATTCAACCGTCATCAAAGTCCATTTACCATCAGAAGTGGTCTGCCCCTCTTTTATTCCGAGTTTTGTTGAAATATGCTCAAAAAGAATTTCTCCCCCAGCAAGCATACAGGGAAGCGTTCGGCATACCTGAATGAGGTTTCTTCCCTTCGGTTTGTCAAAAAACATCTCATAAAAGGTTACCACTCCTTTAATGTGCGCCGGAGAAAGTTTTAGTTCCTTTGCAATAAATTCCTGAATTTCCAAAGAAATATATCCCATCTCACTCTGGCATAAATGAAGCATGGCAAGTAGTGCACTTTTTTCCTCGGGGTAGAGCTTTTTGAGTTTCTCAATTTTTCTCAAAAACTCTCTGTCAGATAAAAGTTCATTTGAACTTTTCGTCATCTGTCAACTTCTCCTAAAACAGGATCAAGCGATGCAACCGTTGCAACAACATCAGCAACCATATCTCCCTGAAGCATAATTGGAAGAGATTGAAGATTAACAAAAGAGGGGCTTCTAAAATGAAGTCTATGTGCAACATTTGTCCCTGAACCGACAATATAAAAGCCAAGTTCTCCTTTGGGTGCCTCAATGCAAAAATATATTTCTTTGTATTTTGGGGTCTTAGGCCCTTTTGTCGCGACCATAAACTGATGAATAAGTTCCTCCATACTTGTTAAAACCTTCTCTTTTGGAGGATAAAAAACTTTTTGCGAGTCGTTATCTTCAGGCCACAAAGGGGCTTTCGGATCATATTCTTTAAGAGCCTGCTTAATAATTTCGATGCTCTGGCGCATCTCTTCCATTCTTATGAGATATCTGTCATAGCAGTCTCCGTGCTCACCTACTGGAATTTCAAACTTATACCTTTCATAGCCGAGATAGGGATAAGCTTTTCTTATGTCCCATTCAACACCACTGGCTCTTAAATTTGGGCCAGAAAGAGAGAGTGCAATAGCGTCTTCTCTCGAAATAACCCCAACATCCCGATTTCTCTCTACAAAGATTCTGTTTCTCGTTAGAAGCCTCTCTATTTCATCAAGACATTTTGGTGTATTTAAAACAACATCATACACTTTTTTCTCAAAATCTTTTTTCCAATCTCTTGCAAGGCCGCCTATTCTTCCGTAGGAAACAGTAAAACGAACCCCTGTCATCTCTTCAAACAGGTCGTAATATTTCTCTCTTTCAGTAAAAGCGTAAAAGTAAACTGTTCCAGCACCAATATCAAGCGCATCCGTAGCAAGCCACAAAAGATGAGAAGATATTCTGGCAAGTTCACAGGCGACAACCCTCATAACCCTGCATTTTTCTGTTGTTTCAAAACCAATAAGTTTCTCAACCGCAAGGCACAATCCGATGTTGTTTGACATTGGCGAAAGATAATCCATTCTATCAGTGTAAGGAATAACCTGATGAAGAGTTTTATTTTCTGCTATTTTTTCAATACCCCTGTGAAGATACCCAACATAAGGAACTGCTCCAACGACAACCTCACCATCAAGAGTAAGAACCAGCCTTAAAACACCGTGAGTTGCCGGGTGCTGCGGCCCCATATTAATTGTCATTTTCTCTGTTCTAAGTCCTAAGTTTTTTACTTCTTTGTCCTTCATTCGCCTTCACCCGGTCTCAAAAAATTTCTGTATTCGTCGTCTCCTTCCATAGGATATTCTTTTCTTAAAGGAAAATCCTCAAAATCTTCTGGCATTAAAATTCTTCTTAAATCAGGATGCCCTTCAAAAATTACTCCCATAAGGTCATAGACTTCTCTTTCCATCCAGTTCGCACCGGGCCAGATATCTGAGGCTGAATTTATTCTCGGTTCTTCGACAGAAAGCGAAGTTTTTACCCTGAGTTGCCTTTTACTGATCAGGTCTCTTACCAAATACAAAAGTTCAATTTCTTCCCTCTCAGGAAAATGGGCTGAAGAAACATCAACAAGATAATTAAAACCATCTTCTTTCAAAAACTCAAGTATATTATGTAAGTTGGTAGGTTCAACTACTATTGTTGTCTCGCCTCTAAACTTAACTATACTTAAAATAGATTTTTTAAAGGTGTTTTTTAATTTTTCGATTGTTTCATCAAGATTTTCTCCCCACTGCTGATTTACAAAATCACCCACCGAAAAACCCCTTTCTAAAATCTATTTTATTCTGGTCAGGCTCAAATTCAAGACTTTTTGGGCCCTCAGTCAGAACAGGAAGGGCACCATACTTTGGGTCTCTTCCTCTGTAGTGTCCATGCTTTCTTTTTTGCCCCGGGAGCCATTTTTCCTTCATAACCTTTTCCTGAATTTTCATTATTGAATAGATAAGTGCCTCGGGACGGGGAGGACAACCCGGGACATAAACATCTACGGGAATAATGTGGTCAATTCCCTGAACCACTGAGTAAGAATTAAACATACCTCCAGTTGTTGTACAGACACCCATTGCTATAACCCATTTTGGTTCTGGCATCTGGTCATAAATTCTTTTGCATGCCTCTGCCATTTTTCTTGTAAGAGTGCCTGCTACAATCATTAAATCACTCTGTCTTGGAGTGAACCTGAATGCCTCAGCTCCAAACCTCGCAAGGTCATATCTTGAAGCAACAACAGCCATCATTTCTATTGCACAGCAGGATAACCCAAAGGGCATTGGCCAGAGGGAGTTTTTCCTTGCAATATTTATTATCTTATGAAGGGGGGCAAGAAAAATTCCTCCTTTTAAGAGTTCAAGATCTTCCTGTAGAAGTGGATTTTCTTTCATTCCCATTTTAGCGCGCCCTTTTTATAAATATAGACATAACCAATCATAAGTATAGCAACAAATCCACAAAGTTCTAAAAAAACATATAATCTATATTCCAAATTGCCCATCATCTCTTTATAAACAGCAGCAACCGGGAAGAGAAGAAGAGTCTCTATATCAAAAAGAAGAAAGAGCAAAAGAACTACATAGTATCTGATTGAGACTCTTTTTTCCGCCTCATCAAGGAGAGCCATCCCACATTCGTAAGGTTTTAATGAAGTTCTCGATTTTTTTACATAACCGAAAATATAAGAAAGAACAAAGAGAACAAACGCAAAAGCCACAGCCATAAGAACCATAACCAGAATCGGCAGATAAATCTCTATCATCGTGCCTCCTTAAAGTGATATATTACCACTAATTTTAGAATTCAAGCAATGAAAAATCTTAAACCTATTTTCAAGATTAACATTCAACTTTGAACTGATAGGCAAAAAGTGCATTTTTTGACTTTTACCAAAAAAGCTATTTGATCCAAAAATTAAATTGCTGAATGCTTATGTTAGAATTTATTCTGCAAAAGTCTTTGAAAAGAGACAAAGAAAAATTTTTTGACGGCTTTTAACCTTTCGTAGCAAAACTTTCTCCAATAACAGAAAAGAAAGGTTCTCTTTCCTACACCAAAAACGGACAAAAACTGGTGAGTAAGAGAAATAGAAATAGCCTTCTCATAATTGTCCGCTTCTCAAGGATGCTTTGAAGAATGAATGCTTAATGTAGGGCGTGTTTCTCCTTTTTAATTTTTTCCAAGTCCAAAATACCCGGACCACGAAAATCATAAAAATTTATTCACCCGGGCATTTAACTATGCCACACGTTATTGTTCCTGCCGCACAGCAGCAAGTGAAGTAAGGGGTATTGCATGTTATGCAACAGGGCTGACATGCCCCGCAGGTACAGCAGTGTCTTATTCCTCCTCCTCCACCTTCCAAAATAACAGAGGAAAAACCTACAACTTCTGTGCTTTCTATAGAAGCAGCTGATACTAGCATTGTTTTTTTGGTTCCATCACTTTCTATCAGGTACTCGACTTTGACAAGGTTGTCATTTGCTATTTGATCAGGAAATGGCACGACCACAGAAGGCGCTACCTCAGTAATAGTTGTATCAATTATTGCAAGCGGTGTTTTTTTATCTGTAAAAGCTGATTTCTCTGCATTGGTGCACCCAGCATCAAAGACTGCAAGTACAATAGTGCCGCTGGGTTCGTAGGTTACTTTTATCGCCTTGATTGTGAATAAAGCTGGAGAGGGTTGAAGTGCATGTAATGAGATTCTATAATTTGTTCCGTTCTCCTGAGCACGATAAATCAGTTGCCCCGGTTCGATTTTTTCAGTCTGACCTACCAAAACTATTGAGAAAAGAAATGCAAATATCACAAAAAATTTCCTCATTTTATCCTCCTTTCTTTCTGAATTGTAAAAAACAAGTATAAAGAAAGTCAAGAGATGTAGAATTCTTATTAAGACTATTTAGAAATGTGCAAAAGTTCAGAAACACATAAGACTTTTCTGAGGGTGAAAAAGGAGCGAAAAAAACTTATTTATGCTATCAATGAAAGAATAATTAGTAGTGGCTGTGGGAAGAGTTCTAAGCCCTGTGCAAAAACTTGTTTTTGCACTTTTTCCAGAAAAGGGGGAATTTTTGTTGAAAGGAAGAATAAGAACGAGCACGCGGCTTTTCAGTGTTTTTGGCGGCATCAAGTGCTATAATAGAAAAGCTATGGAAATCTACAGACTTATTTTGAAAGCGGCAAATAATGAAATTGCAATGTTTCGCGCAAAAATCCCTGACTTTGCTGATAAGTGTTCGGTCGAGAAGGCATGAGTGTCAAGGGCTACAATCTACAGGTGGAAAAAAACTCGAAGGGAGAAAGGAGGATTGCTTTCGGCTTTGATTCCTGGCTCACACGCACCAAAGAATAAAAGATTGAGGGACATTCCGAAAGAACCTGAAACCTTCACCCATTTTTATGGAGGTTCCAGATGAATTTGT
>DYJZ01000068.1 GCA_020722885.1 Thermoanaerobaculum aquaticum | reverse complement strand
TTGCTCTTGCTATTGCCTCAAAGGATTACTCTCAATGAGACATTTTTAGTTAGTTGATTTAGGGGACACTTCTAAAAAGTCTTTACAATGTTATTCTTAGCAATGTTAGCAGATAACGGTTAGTGCTTGAGGAACAATTTTAATTTCACAGGGAGTATTGCCTGCAAACTCTCCATCGCATTGAATTTTGGCATTTCCTTCAATTTTTATTTCTTTGGCAATTTTAAATTGAAGCCCTTCAAATGCTGGGTGAAATTTTAAAAATGATGAAAAAAAGATCTTAATTATATCTATTGAGCTATTTCTTTCAAGGATTAAAGAGTGAAAATCTGGCTCGAAAATTGATGCGGCTTTTGTTATTTTGAAATTTCCTCCATATCTTGATGAATTTGAGATCAAGGCACTGTATCCTGAGAATTCTTCACCGTCAACTTTAAAAATAATTTCCTCCTGAGAAAAATTAAAAAGTGTTTTAAAACCGCTTATGATGTAAGAAAATCTTCCAAAAAATTTTTTTAATTTTTCGTTGTTTGAAAAAACCACCTCTGCATCGAACCCAATACCAGCCATCAAAAGAAAATATCGTGTTTCGCCGCTCAAAGTCAAAACAATTTTTCCTGCTGTGATTTTCTTTTCTTTTCCTTCAATTATAAGATTGAGAGCTCTTTTAAGAGAATTTGGAATCCCCAGTTCTTTTGAAAGTACATTTACTGTTCCGAGAGGAAGAATTGCTATCCTGCAGTTAGAAAAAATCAGCGGCTGGATTGCTTCATTAATAGTTCCGTCTCCTCCTGCTATAATTATAGTTTCAATTCTCTTATTCAGACATTTTATCGAGAAGTGTTTGGCGTCCAGTTGATTGTTAGTGACAAAGCAGGTTACTTCAAATTCCTTTTCTTTTAAAAAATTTAAAACGAAATCAATTTTTTTTCTGCTTGATCTTCCGGAAGCAGGGTTTACTATTAAAGCAGCTTTTCTCATCCTGAATAAATTTCTTACCTTGAGTTTGCTGGAGGAATTTCGAGGGTGAATCGTGGTGTTTCGTTCGGAATAGAAAAAAACCATCCGAGAGTTTCGCATAGGTAAAAGCAAATTGACATCTTTAAAACTTCTCCTCCGACCTTGTAAGCCCTTGTTCCGAGAAAATCAAGATCAAGTTTGAGAGTATCATCGTTTTCAAGCGGTTTTCCATTGTCAATAAAGTCAATAAATATTGCTCCGTTTTCTTTCTCTTTCCCCTTAAGAGATATGGTCAAGGAACCGTTGTCGTCAATTCTCGCAATTATGTTTGAAATTATGTTGCAACATATCTCTTTTAAAAACTGTGGGTCGCCTGTTATCTCAACTTCTCCTTCAATATTATCTTCAAAATTTATACAAAAAGAGCATTCTTCAATAGGCTTCTGCCAATCTGAAAGAATCTTTTTCATTTCGTCTTTGAGATTAAATTTCTTGAGATAGGGGTGGCAAAGCCTTGCCTGTATTGCAGTAAGTCTTGAGAGATTCATCAGAGTGATGAGAGAAAAAAAGAGTCTTCTTTGTATCATAAAAGCCTTTTGTTCTCTTACTTCTTTGTTTCGGGAGTATTCCGAGAGTGACTTCGTTATTTCCCAGAGAGTATTTTGAACTTTTTCTACTTCTTTTCTTAAAAATTCCTGATTGAAATCTGATAACTCCTTGTGTCTCAAATAAGCTTCCTCGAGTCTAAGATTCTGTACTTCAAGCACATTCAATCTTTCAATCAAATCTATTGAAATTGCTTTTAATCGGCTTACAAGTTTTTCGTTACTTTTTTTAAGAGAGTGTCTTTCAATAAGGTCAGAAATTCTTTTTACTGCAGTTTGAGTATCAAATGGTTTTATAAGATAATCGTCAGCACCTTTTTTAAAGGCTTCTACGGCTATACTTTCGCTTCCGTAGGCGGTCATCATCATTATTGGAATATCTATTTCTTTCTTTTTTATTTCAGAAAGAATGTCTATTCCACTCATTCCTGGCATCTTCACATCAAGAAGGACAATATCACAGTCTCCTTCTTCAAGCATTTTAAGCCCTTTGTAGCCATCCTCAGCCTCTTTTACTTGATAATCCTCGCTTAACAGCCTCATCTTAAGAATTTTACGGTTTTTTTCATCATCATCAATTATAAGAACAGTGTCTTTTGTCTTTGGAATAAAAGCGCTAAAATCGACATCTTCTTTTCTCATTGAATTTACGGCTTCTTTGAGTTCCTTAATGTGAACTGGCTTTGTTAAAATTAAATCAGGCTTGAAATAGTATCCGTCGGCACCTCCTCTGAGTGCTCTTTTCATATCTTCCTCATCAAGATAAACCGCAGTTACCATAAGGATATGAACAGATTGGAAACCTGGTTTTTGCTTTATCCTTTTTGCAACTTCGAAGCCGTCCATTTTTGGCAGAAGAAGGTCAAGTATTACGATGTGAGGCCTGAAAACTTCGAGCAATTCGAGGGCTGTCTCCCCGTCGCCAGCGGTTTTTACAGTATACCCAAGCGGTTTAAATTCTTTTTCTACAAGTCTTCTAAAACTCAAATCGTCGTCAACAACAAGAATTCTGCATTCCTGCTCCATTTCAGCCTCCTTCTTTTGCCAGATGTTTATCAAGAATCATTTTAAGATCGTTTATAAAAATCGGTTTTGATATGTAGTCGTCGCAGCCTGATGCAAGAATTTTTTCTCTGTCACCGCTCATAGCCATAGCTGTAACTGCAATAACTTTGGTGCTATCACCAAGAAAAGTTTTTATCCTTCTTGAAAGTTCAAATCCATCCATTTTTGGAAGGTGCATATCGAGAAGAATCAGGTCAAAATTGCTTCCAGAGGAAACAAGAGCCCAGCCTTCTTCTCCTGTAGTAACGCAGGTTACATCGTGGTTTAGGGACTGAAGAATCTTCTTCAATAACTTCTGGTTGACAATATTGTCTTCAACTACAAGCAATTTCGCCATAATTCTTTTCAAACTCCTCTTTATCAAGTTTTGAAGTTGGATCTACAGGAAGAATGACATAAAAAGTTGAACCAACTCCCAGAGTACTTTTTACATAAATTCTGCCACCCAGAATTTCTGCGAACCTTTTGCAGAGGGTAAGCCCGAGCCCTGTGCCCTCCTGACTTCTTGAAGGGCTTCCGTCAACCTGTCTGAATGCTTCAAAAATATACGGTATGTCTTTTTCAGCAATTCCTATTCCCTCATCTTTTACTGAGAAAATGTGCATTTGAGGAAAACTCTTTATTTCAAGTATTATAGTTCTTCCGTTAGGAGAAAATTTGTTTGCGTTTGAGAGAAGATTTAAAAGAATTTGTTTTAATTTTCCTTGATCGGTGTAAATAGTCTCTCCTGCCTGGTCATAAACAATCCTCAAAGTCTGGGATTTTTTGTCAAGAAGTGGTCTCAAAAGATTTTTAAGGTCTTCAATAATTTCATCCGTTTTTGAAGTTGTGAAATTGAGGGGCATTTTGCCAGCCTCTACCTTTGAAAGGTCAAGGATTTCGTTAATCAGTTTTAGAAGGTGCTTTCCAGCAGATAGAATATCTTCAAGGCATTCACGCTGGTCATTGTTTAGTTTTCCAGGAATCTCTTCCAGCAGAAGTTCTGAAAATCCAATAACTGCGTTGAGCGGGGTTCTCAATTCGTGGCTCATATTTGCAAGAAATTCAGATTTTAGTCTGTTTGCCTCTTTTGCCTCCTGTGATGATATTTCAAGCATATCCTTAGCGTTCTGAAGTTCTCTGGTTCTTTCGGCTATTTTTTCTTCGAGTGTTGCGTTAAGTTCTTCAAGTTCCTCTGCTGTGGCTACAAGCTGGCTGGCAGCAAAATCTTTCTCTTTTAGCAAATCCCTGTACCTTGAAGCAGTTCTCTTAAATTGAACAACAAGTTCGTAAAGTTCTTTCTCTTTAGGGTATGGAAGTTCAGGAGAAAAATTTCCGTTTTCAAACTCTTTGAATGCTTTTATTAAATCAAAAACCGGTTTTGTAACTTTAAGGCTTAAACTAAAAGCGACAAAAAATGCCAGCACAAGAAATAGAATGACAATAAATGCGAAAAAAACAAGATTTTTAAAAAGAGACTGCTGCAAATAGGATGGCGTTGAAACCAATGTAACAACCCCAACATTTACAAAACGTTTCTCTTTTATCAGGCCGAAGATTTCCTCTTCATCAGCCATTTTCCAGGTTTTTACTGGGGTTCGAAAGTAGTAAAGCTTTCCAGAAGGGGCTTTCAATTCACCTTCGGCGTTTTCCTCCATTCCAGTAATTTTTGAAAGGAAGAAAACTTCATCCGCAGGATTCTTCATTCTCGACAAAATGATATTTCCTTTTGAATCCTCAAAAATTACACCTGCCGTCTCTTTTTGATAAAGAGCCCATACTGCCAGAGGTTCAAGGTATGCTTCCGCTCCGCCTGTTACAAGACCTTCAACTGAACTTTTTGCGATTGCGTCAAGGTTTTGCTTTGATCTCTCTTTTAAAGCCTCCTTTCCGGAACTGAAGTTCGTTATGAGAAAGAAAGCAGGAAAGAAAATCGAGGGGATTACCGCAATCAAAAGTATTCTTATAAAAACTCCCCTTAAATAAGAATATTCTTTTGCCATTATTCAATCCCCATTATCTCACAACCTTCACAGGAGAGTGCTTTTCTATTAAGATTCAAAGAAAACTTTTCTCTGGCGTTTTTAGAAAATCTAATTTCACAAAGGCGCGGATAACATAAACCGTCAGTTCTATCCCATATGTGATTGGGACTTTCCTTTATTAAGTTTCCAACAACTTTTGCAGTGAGTTTTTCCGAAACGGAAATTGACATTGCTGCGCCAAGATCAAGATACATAGGAGAAAAACCTACTATCGGAATGTTGTTCTCATAACTCTTTAGAACCAATTTTTTAATTCCCTGCTCAGTAAGAACAGTTGAATCTGGAATCAGTAGAATAGCGTTGGTTTTTGGAAAGGATGTTTCAAGAAGATTCAAGAAATCTCCTTCCGTGAGAACATCAATCAGGTCGTAGTGAACATCTGCCGGGGCAAGTTTTTCAAAATCGTCAACAATTTTTTTGCTTCGCAAACTGTTGTAAAAAATTGAAACCGATTTAATTCCTACTCCATTTTTAAGAATGGTCAGTTGCTGTCTTGGCGAAGGTATCATTGCCACGCCGAGAACCGAAGGATTGCTTTCCTTTTCTTCAGGATTCAAAACCATAGTGTAAATTATTTTTGAACTGCTTTTTGAGGAAAGAACCTTCTTGTAGGCTTCCTGACCTATTGTCACAATAAACTCACCACTAAAGTTTGATTTAATTTCTTGAAGGTCATTTACAGAAACATTAAAATTCTTAAGTTCCTTCTTTATTTCAGCTGCCAGAGACTCATAAGGAGTTATTCTCTTGCTCATTATCACCAGCACCTGTCTTTCATTAGAACTTAAGACAGGAATGATTAAGAAAACGAAAAGGAGAAATACGGAAAACCTCAAAAAGAAATTTCTTTTAACCATTTTAAAACCTGTATCCAATTCTTATCAAAAAAGTTCTATTAGGAGCCTTGATGTCGTAGTGTTTTGCCGGTTCATAGGTGGGGAAATAGTAATCTCTGTCAAGAATGTTATAAATAGAGGCTGAAAGCTCAAATTTGTTAAAGAAGACAGGATAAATGGTGACAGTTGAGTTTAAAAGAAAATATCCCGGTACATCATCTCTTTTATAAGGAGGTTTGCTTGGATCGTAGTAGAACATATCTTTGGGGTCTCTTGGCCTTTTGGCGACATATCCTCCAAACAAAGAGAACTTGATTTTTTCATTGAGAGAGAATACGCTTTCTCCCTGAACTACAAAAGGTGGAACATTGTATAAACTGCACCAGTTTCTTGAATAGTAGAGGTTTATTTCACTTATTTTTGATGAAAAATGGTATCTTGCTTCAAGCCCTCTGATTCTATGACCCGAAAAATTTGAGTAGGGTTCATTGTTTTCAGAGTAGATTTCGTCATAAGTCCATTCTGAGAAGAGAACGATTGAAAAATCACCATTCCTTTCAGAAAAATAGGAGCCTGAAACTTCAAGGCTTCTCAATTTTTCCGGACTCAAAGAAGTATTACCTGAGGGGAATGAACCGGTCAAATCGACCGTGAAATACTCTCGCATACTCGGCTGTCTGAAAGCTTCTCCGTAAAGGCATTTGAGAACAAATTTGTTTTTTGGTGTATAAACAATACTGAACCTTGGCGTGGTTTTGTAACCATAAAGTTCAAGGTGGTCTACCCTTACCTCTCCTAAAAATTCCCAATTTTTATTGGGCCTGTATGTTTGCTCTAAATAACAGGCATAATTATTTAGCGTCTCAGGATTGATATAAAAAGGTCTTGTCAAAGTTCCATCGCTTACCTTAAGCCAGAGATCCTCCACTCTTCCCGTTTTTATGCGGTCAAAGGCAATTCCAGCAATTGTGTTCGTTTTTTCAGAAGGGGAATAATTAAACTGAAGTTCAGAACCCAATTTTATTCCGTTTTTGAAAACATCTATTGAATAATTTACATCATTGTATGTAGAATTTGGACTTTGCTGTCCCCAAATAAATTCTCTCCAGTAGTTTCTTAAATCATAATCGGCGTAGTATGCTTTAAAAGTCAAATTTAATTTTGGATTGATTTTAAATTCTTTTTCTATTGATGAAAAAGTGTCATTGTAGAAGTATCCCTCATCTTTCCATCTCCATACTGGAATGTCCCAGTCAGTAAAATATGTGTGAAAATAGTGAATTTTACTAAATCTGATGAACCACTCTTTATATTCAAGTGTAAACCCTCCAGAAATTCTCTCTTTTGGATTCCATTTCAAAGTTTGAGGAAGAAAGTGCGTCTGTCTATCGAGTCCGTCTCCGTCTGTTTCAAAATAAGAGAAATAAGAATAGAGCCCCAAATTGTCCTTTTTGTAATTAAACTCTGCAAAAGCACCTTTTGATTCATAATTACCACCCCTCGCTGATATGTTGAAAAAAGATTCTTCCTCTGGCTTTTTTGTCAAAATGTTTATGGTTCCAGCAAAAGCGTTGCTTCCATAAAGTGCAGAAGTGGGGCCAAAGACAATTTCAACCCTTTCCACATTTTCAAGCGTGAGATATTCATCTATGGGGGAGTGGGAGTAGACGGGATCACTAATGGGGACGGAATCAACCATTACAAGGACTTTATCGTTGTATCTGTTCCTTATTCCTCTTATCCATAAAGAATTTCGTGAGTTGGTCTGGGTGGTCACAAGTGTTGACGAAAGTAAATTAAGAAGTTGGGAAAGAGTTTCTACTCCTAAATCCTTAATTTCTTCCGCAGTAAAGACTCTGACTGTTGCAGGAGCAGCTTTAATGTTCTCAATTTTTTTTGTCACTCCGCTTATAATCTCAGACTTTGGATAAAAAAGAGAAAGATAATTTTCTTCATTGTTTTGTTCGCCTCTTATTTGATTATAAGTTAGAAAAGTACCGATCAATAAGACAGCAAATAAAAATAAAACTTTCCTCATACCAACCTCCTTACTCTACTTGAAATTTATCACCATCAAAAATCTTTGTCAAGAAAATTAAGTGATAAAGCTCTTGATTTAAAAGGCAGATTTATCTAAAATTTAATAGGAGGTGCTATGTGGATAATTATAGAGAAGAACTTCTTTTTGGAACTAAGCCGTTGAAATGTTTTTATTACAGCAAGACAATGTTGCTTATAGCCTTGATTCCATCTTTGGTTGGAATATTTTTTGGACTTGAGCTTGCGATTTTCAGGTTTATATTTCCAAAGGATGGTCCTATTTTAGTATCAATTTTGGGGTGGATTGCATTACCTGCCGGTTGCCTCGGAATAATACTTATAATCTATAAGATGATTAATCCAAAACCGTTTATTGTTGCTACAGAGAATGGGCTTTTTGCGAATGTAATAGTAGGAAAGGGGGGGTATCTTTTCTTTCCTTGGGAAGAGATTCTCGATATTTCAACTATCTCCTATAGCACATCCCCTACTGACACAAACGAATCTGCCCTTATGAGGCAGGTTTCTTATGATGACTACATAATTCTACAGTTGCCCTCCAATTTTGAGACCCCGAAACTTATGGTTCAAACATACGATTTTGGTGACAACCAGCTCGGACTTGCAGTAAATATGATTGAGGGAAAAGCTGGTGATATGGTAATCGAACTAAGAAAAATATGGTCGCAAAAGACTGGAAGAAAGTGAAATATTTGAAAAAATAAAAATACTATTTCGAAAGGTGAAAATTAAGCTTTTTAGAATCCCTTCTTGTATTTGAAGTTGAATGATTAGTAGTTTTCACTAAAAAAATCTTTTTTACCCATTATTAAAAACTTTTTTTCACAATTTTAATGAGCAACTCATCATCGGCAACAAAGGGTTCTGTTATGTGTCCTCTGGTCTGATTCTTTATATTCCATTCCTTAGATACCTCCATAGCATTTTTGTTCCTTGCCCACGATCTTCTTGCCACTCCCCCCATAACATCCCAGTCAAGCCCTAATTTAACAACTTCATCAATTCTTTTTGAGCCATCGAGGAATATCCCATTTCCACCATTAATACACTTTGAAGTTCCTACTCCTCCTCCGTTCGACAGAACAACATAAGTCATTCCTCTTGCTATGTTTCCTGCAAAACATTGGTGAGACATATCCGAGGTAATGTTAGAGCCGTCATAAATGTTTGCTGTTTCTCTGAAGGGAGAATCTGTTCCGGAAACATCGTGGTGGTCTCTGCCGAGAATTATTGGACCTATAACCTTTTCTTTTACAAGCCTGTTGAATTTAAGGGCGATCTTGACCCTAGTCTCTGCGTCTGCGTAAAGTATTCTTGCCTTTGTTCCTACGACAAGCTTGTTTTTCTTTGCATCTCTTATCCAGTTGTAGTTGTCAAAATCTTGAGAGCGCCTATCTGGATCAATGCATTCCATTGCTGCTTTGTCGGTTATATCGAGGTCCTTTTGTTTTCCGGATAAGCAAACCCATCTGAATGGACCATAACCATAATCAAAGCAAATTGGTCCCATAATATCTTCGACATAGCTCGGGAAGATGAAACCATTATTGGTGTTGACTTTGTTTTTAGAGATTTCCTTTACACCTGCATCGAAAACCGCTTTCATAAACGAATTGCCGTAATCCCAGAAATGGGCACCTTCATCTACAAGTTTTTTTATGACACTGAACTGGCGCTTCAAACTTTCATTTACCTTTTTGGCAAAAAGAGCAGCATCTTTTTTAAGAAGGTCTTTTGCCTCTTCGTAGGTTAACCCTAATGGTGTGTATCCTCCTTCATAAACCGCGTGACATGAAGTCTGATCAGAAATAAGCTCCACCGGAAGCCTGTTTTTCTGGACATACTCAAGCAAAGTAACAATGTTTCCATAGTAAGCGATTGAATATGGCTCCTTTTTCTTCAGTTTTTCGTAGACAGTTTTCTCGATTTCTTTTAGATTGGAAGATACCATTGAGACCCATCCCTGTTTGTACCTTGTTTCAATTCTACTTTTATCAACTTCTGCTATGATGCCAATGCCGCCTGCTATTTCAACAGCTTTTGGCTGTGCTCCTGACATACCACCAAGCCCGGAACTTATAAAAAGATGTCCTTTGAGGTTTTCATTTTGAGGAATATTGAGGTAAAGTCTTCCTGCATTTAAAAGTGTGAGATATGTTCCGTGAACAATTCCCTGCGGTCCTATATACATCCATCCACCTGCAGTCATCTGTCCGTAATTTGTGCAGCCAAGAGCGCAAAGTCTTTTAAAATCTGATGGGGTGTCAAACATTCCAACCATCAAACCGTTCGTAATTATTGCTCGTGGGGACTCTTTTCTTGAAGGAAAAAGGCCAAGTGGATGACCGGAGGAAACTACGAGTGTTTGATTTTGATCAATCTCTTCAAGGTATTTTTTTACGAGGAGATATTGCATCCAGTTTTGAAAAACCTGTCCTGTTTCACCGTAGGTAACAAGTTCGTATGGATAAAGAGCCACTTCAAAATCAAGGTTGTTGTCAATCATAACCTGCATACCTTTTGCTTCATCAATCTTTCCTTTGTATTTATAGAGCGGCTTTCCATAAATTCTTCCTTCTGGTCTGAACCTGTAGCCATATATTCTTCCAGTAGTTTTTAATTCTTCGAGAAATTCTTTTGCCATTTCTTCGTGGAATTTTGGAGGAATATAACGAAGGGCATTTTTAAGAGCAAGAATTGTATCTTTTTCTGAAAGATTGAATCCTCTCGAGGGTGCCCTTCTTATCCCTTTGCGAAACTCTTTTTTTTCTGGAAGCTTATCAAAATCAAGTTCAAATTTAACCATAACTCCTCCTTAAAATACTCAAAAATTATTATAACTCAAAAAATTTTTTTAAAGAACTTTTGTGGAAGTCCGTAACATTTAGGACTTTTTGGGAAGGAAAGGCAGCAAGACAAATTCATCTGGAACCTCCATACTTTTGCACCGCTACCTTAACCTCTCATTGCGAGCCCTTCTTCGAAGCCTTCGCTTACGAAGCAATCTCCCTCTTCTTAAACAAAGGGAGATCACTTCGTTTGCAACCGCTTCGAAGCCACCCTCGTGATGACAGTTAAGGATTAGCAACAAAGGAAGATCACTTCGTTTGTGGACGCATCGAAGTAAATCCCGCGAGGACTTATCATATAGTTTTGAAAAAGAGATTGAAAAATCATTAACAAAAAAATTTAATTTTGTTAAAATATTTTTGAGGGCGTAAATGATTGCGATAAAGTTTAGAAAAGAGAAAAGAAAATTTAGCGACGATTACGAATCTTTCGGCGTCGAGCTTGAGCCATTTGGAAACAACACCACCGACAACAAATAGAGGTTCACAGGACAGGGAAGGAATGTGAGCATATGGTTCTATCGTGAATAGGTTGCGCAAAAGAAAC
>DYJZ01000067.1 GCA_020722885.1 Thermoanaerobaculum aquaticum | reverse complement strand
AAGAAGCCCATGACAAAAAAGCTATTATTAAAGGAGAAAATAATATTGAAATAGATGATATAGACCATATTATCATATCTGCCGGGATGAAAAGCTATAACCCATTTGAAGAAACTTTACGAAATAAAATGCCGGTCTATGTGGTCGGGGATGCCAGAAAAGTGGGTAAAGCCCAGGATGCGATAAAAGATGCATATGAAACAGCAAAAAAATTATAATCGATTTAATGATTAAAAAATCGATAATTATATTTCATATGGGAGTATATTATTTTTTCTTTTTTGCCACTTCATATATCACTAAAATGTTTATACCTGAAAGGAGTAAAGTATGACAACTGATGTTGAAAGATGGTTAAGGGAAGATGGAAAAACATTTTTAGAAGATATAGGTATTAAAAGGGGCCAAATTGTATTGGATTTTGGATGCGGTGTTGGTCACTATACAATTCCTGCATCAAAGGTGGTAAGTGAGGAAGGTAAAGTATATGCACTTGACAAAGATAGGGAAGTTATAAATCAATTGATGGAGAAAGCGGAATTAGAAGGTTTAAAAAATATAGTGCCATTGTATAGCCAATCAAAAATTAGCTTGAAAGATGAATATGTTGATTTAATTTTAATTTATGATGTTTTGCATTATAATAATCTTATGGAAAGAAATAAAATATATGACGAATCTTACAGGGTCTTAAAAAATGGGGGGCTTCTTTCGGTTTATCCCAAGCATTGTAAATTGGATGAACCATTATGGAATCTCTCGGATACAGAGTTAGAAGATATTATAAAAGAGATAGAGGGTGCAAAATTTAATTTTGAAGGAAAATTTTATAAAAAACTCATACATAATAATGGCTATAATATGGGTTATGTTCTAAATTTTACAAAAAATAAAAAGGAGGGAGTACCATTATGAATATTGAAAAATGGAAAAAGGAGCTTGAGATGACGCGAAAAGCCAAAGATGATTTCTTTGGTAGTGGTCATCCGCAATCACCCATCCCCCCAATGGAATTTAATAAGTTTAAAGGGCTTGATTACTATCCCCCAGATTCTGTATATCGGTTTGAGCTTGACCTTTATGAACATAAAGAAAAGAAGAGATTAAAAATAAAAGATACGAAAGGTAAGGATCGCGTGTTCATAAGATGGGGAGAATTGCAATTTAAAATAAGCGGTAAAGATTGCAAGCTTCAGGCGTATAAAAGCGATCCAATGGAAGAACAGTTATTTGTCCCTTTTCGTGATACAACGAATGGTAAGGAAACATACGGAGCAGGACGATATCTTGACTTAGAACCAGAGAGGCATCGAACTCCGGATGGAAAATGGATCCTTGATTTTAATGAAGCATACAACCCTTGGTGTGCATATAGTGATATGTATGCATGTCCTTTTGTGCCATCTGAAAATTGGCTTAAGGTTCCTATACTCGCTGGTGAGAAAAATTATCCCTTAAAAAGAAAGGAGGAGTATAATGGCTAAAAATATCTCAAAAGAAGATGTTCAGAATGCAATAGCACAGATAAAGCATCCTGCAATTGACTCTACATTGGTTGATCTGGGGATAGTCAAGGAAGTATCTGTCAAAGAAAACAAAGTCACAATTGTTATGGCATTCCCCTTCCCTTTTATCCCAATTGGTGATTATCTTGTAAATAGTGTAAAAAATCCAATAGAAAATCTTGGAGCGGAAGTTGAAGTAAAAATAACTGTTATGGATGAAAACGAGCGACAGAGATTTTTTGCTTTGGAGGAGAAAAATTGGAAAGGAGGTATATAATTCAATTTTTCAGGTTGATTGCCGATGTGTGCTTATTATCCAGAATCAAAAGTTGAAGTTAAAGGGTTTACAGCAAAATATTATGATACATTAATGAATATCATAAGCTTTGGTTTGTACCCTTCCTTCATACGAAAAGCGGTTAAATTAATGCAAATCAAACTCAATGATAAAATTATTGATTTAGGAACAGGGACTGGTAGGAATGCATATTTGATGAGGAAATATCTCTCCGAAGAAGGTGAGATTATTGGTCTTGATATTTCCAGCAAGATGATTGCCCAGTTTAAGAGAAAATGTGCAGGGTTTAACAATGTTAAAATCATCGAACAAAGAATTGATAAACCTTTACCCTATGAAAACGAGTTCGATAAGGCTTTCATCTCTTTTGTATTGCACGGATTTCCACAGGAGGTTAGAAGACAAATCATGAGGAACGCCTTTAACGCATTAAAAAAGAATGGAGAATTTTTCATTCTGGATTATAACGAGTTCTCGTTAAAGGAAATGCCTTTTTATTTAAGGATTCCTTTCAAATTCATAGAATGTCCTTATGCTTTTGATTTTATTGAAAAGAATTTGCAAGAAATATTAGTCGAAGAAGGATTCAATAATTTTGAAAAACATCTCTTTTTTGGAGGATATATAAGACTCCTTAAAGGGATGAAAGTATCCTGAGAGGACGGCAAAATAAATAAATCTTTAGCCAAAGAAATTTTAGATGCTTTCTTTACAGCAACTTTCTTACATACAATAAATCGAAATTGGATGAAGAAGACTGCTTTGTTTTCGAAGCCTGACTTAGTATAACCTGTCATTCAGGCTGCAGCTTCGAAGCACCCACACAGGAAGGAATCTTCCTCACTTTCAAAATAAGGGAGATTGCTTCGTAAGATTAGGCTTCGAAGAAGCACTCGCAATGACACAGTTAGTGAGCGCTCGCAATGACTGCGTTAACAACAATTGACTGTTATCACGAGAGTTGCTTCGAAGCACAGTCAAACGAAGTGTTCTTCCTTTGTTTGAAAAGAGGGAGATTGCTTCACGGGAAAATGCCTCGGAATAAAATTCGCAATGACAGTGTTGTTCTTTAAAAAGGAGAATTCTCTCGCAAGCAAAGGCTGCGAAGGAGGACTCGCAATGACACAGTTAGTGAGCGCTCACAAAGGACATTTCTAATTAGTTTAAGAGAGGAAATTATCATATAGTTATGACACCGTTATATGAAATAGTTGATTTTGGGCGTTAGGAATGGTAGAATTTAAAAATATTAAATTTATTGATTAGTAAAGGAGGAAAAAAAGATGGAAAATGTACAACAAAAACAAAGTATGCCGTTGCTCGGGGATAACTTCCCGAAGATGAAAGTTCAAACAACATATGGAGTAATGGAATTACCAGAAGCCTTTGCGGGGAAGTGGTTTGTTCTTTTCAGCCACCCCGCAGATTTCACGCCTGTTTGTACGACAGAGTTCGTTGCCTTCCAGAAAAGATATGATAGGTTCAAAGCATTGAATTGCGAACTAATTGGGTTGAGCGTTGATCAGGTTTTTTCTCACATCAAGTGGGAAGAATGGATTAAAGATAAACTTGGAGTTGAAATTCAATTCCCTATAATCGCAGATACTGGTGCTGTTGCACAGACTCTTGGTCTAATTCACCCAGGAAAAGGAACAAATACCGTAAGGGCTGTTTTTGTGGTTGATAATGAAGGGAAAATAAGAATTATCCTCTATTATCCTCAGGAATTGGGTAGAAATATAGAAGAGATATTACGAGCAGTAGAGGGGATGCAAATTTCTGACAAAAATAAGGTTGCTATACCAGCTAACTGGCCAGACAACGAACTAATAAAAGATAATGTAATCGTTCCACCAGCCACTGATGTGAAGACGGCAAAAGAAAGATTGGAAAAGGCAAAGGCGGGTGAAATTGAATGTTATGATTGGTGGTTATGCCATAAAAAATTAAAGAAATAAAAGTAAAAAATATACTATCTCAAATACCCATATACTTTTATTCTAAACTTAGAGGGAGAGAGTGTATTTTTGTGACCTATTCATCCAGAGGGCAGCGTTAGACTGTAAAGTAGAAGATTGCCTTATTCCTAAAACCCTCGAAGTCAATCTTATTATTACTGCTTATTTTAAAAGGAAGATTGCTTCGTAAGATTAGGCTTCGAAGAAGCACTCGCAATGACACAGTTAGTGAGCACTCGCAATGACTGCGTTAAATTGCAAAGAGGAGGATTGCTTCGTGAGATAAGGCTACGAAGAAGCGCTCGCAATGACAGTTTTTTTCTATGAGGAAGACTGCTTCGCTTGCTTGAGCCACGAAGGCTGACTCGCAGTGACTGCTTATTCTAAAAGGAAGATTGCTTCAGAGAAATGTCACAGATGTACCTAACTTCTACATAAATTTGACAAAGTTCCTCCTTTTATGGTATAAAAAACTGCCCTTTTCGGGTATAGCCAACAGGCAAGAGAGGAGGCGATACAAATGCCGCTGGTAATAGTCAAAGATGGCGAAACAGTTGAAAGCGCACTCAGGCGTTTTAAGCGCAAGTGTGAAAAAGCAGGCATCCTCTCTGAACTAAAAAAGAGACAGCATTATGAAAAACCTTCCGTAAAAAGGAAGAAAAAAGCCATCGCAGCAAGGAAAAAACTTCTAAAAAAACTTGCTCAGGAAAGAAAATTCAACGCTTAGGAGAATCTTGAAAAGATGGATTTAAGAAGCCTTTTTGCCCTTGAATGGCAGAGGCTTCTTTCCCTTCTCTCTTTTTGTGCCACTTCTGAAGAGGGCAAAAGCCTTTGTTTGTCAATCTTTCCCTATTTTTCTGAAGAAAAAGTTTTGTTGGTCCAAAAAGAGGTCGTGGAATGGGAAAGAGGAGAAAGTCTTCAAGGCAAGTTCAATTTTGAAGGATATAAAAGGGTTTCTCTTTATGTCCCGGAGGGACTTTTCCTGCCCATTGAATCTTTAAGAGCGCTTAAAAACAACCTTTCAATTTATGTAAGACTTTCAAGGTGGTTGAAGGACAAAGTTTCTTCAAAAGAAACATTGCTTTCATATTTTTTTGAAGACGAAAGGCTATTTTCTCTAAATAGCAAGTTTGAAAAAATCTTTGATGAAAGAGGAGAAGTGGCAGATACGGCAAGCCCTCAACTTTTGAATTTAAGAAGAGAAAAGGAGGCTGCTCTTTTAAAAACTTCAACTTTATTAAAAAAGATTATGGAAAAGACAGGTGGTGGAGCATTCTCTCAGCTTACACCCACTGTCATTAATGGAAGACTAGTTCTTCCGATTTTGGCTTCAAAAAAAAATCTTGTAAAGGGAATCCAACTGGACACATCGTCAACAGGAACTACGGTCTATCTTGAACCTTTTGAAGCAGTCGAGTTTAACAATGTTCTTTCTGAATTTGAGTCCAAAGAAAGGGAAGAGATTGGAAGAATTCTTGTTGACCTTACAAACAATGTAAGAGAGATCTCCCCTTCCATAGAAAAATTGTTTGAAACGATTGAGCACTTTGACACCATTCTTGCAAGAGCACGATTTGGGAAAAAATACAATGGAATTTTTCCGGAAGTTTCAAAAAATGGATGTACTTTCACAATTAAAGAGGGCTACCACCCCTTTTTGATTCCAGCACTGAACGATTTGAGAGAAATTGTTTTTTCTGAAAAACCAAAAAAGGAAGCCAAGCCGTTAAATCTCGAACTTAATTTTGATAGAATAAAAACGCTTGTCCTGAGCGGACCAAACGGTGGAGGGAAGAGCGTGGCACTCAAGACTGCAGGGTTGCTTGCCCTTATGAACCAGGCTGCAATTCCCCTTCCTTTGAAAGAGGGAAGCTGCTTCCCAATTTTTAATTCCATTGTTGGAATTATTGGAGATCCGCAGTCTATTTCTGAAGACTCTTCAACTTTCACAGCAAGAATGCGCCATCTTGCCGACGAGTTAAAAACACTTAAAGAACCTTTTATAGTAATACTTGATGAGCTGAATTCCGGAACAGACCCTGCTGAAGGCTCAATTCTTGTAAAGGAAGTAATCAACTACCTCCATCTTAAAAGGGGTTTTGTAGTACTTTCAACTCACGATGAAACACTTAAAGCTTTTGCTCTTTCAAAAAAGGGAATGGCTAACGCTGCTTTCGGATTTTCTGAAAAGGAAAACAAACCAACTTTTATACTTCAAATGGGAGTTGTTGGAAACAGCAGGGCGCTTAGAATGGCTGAGATTGCGGGCATTCCAAAAGCGATAATTGAATCGGCTAAAAGGGAACTTCCCGAAGAGGGGAAAAAACTTTTGAATCTTTTAACAGATTTCGAAAAAAAACTTGAAGAGATTGAAGAGGCAAAAAAGAGAATTCTGGAAAAGGAGAAAATGTTAGAGCACCTTTCTCAGGAGAAGGAGAAAGAGGCAAAAGAGCTTATTGATGAGAAAAATAGAATTTTAAGATCTATGCCTTCTTTGATGACAAAGTGGAGGGAGGAGTTTATCAGCGAACTTAAAAAAGAGGTCAACAAACAAAGCATCAGAAAGGTTTCTCAGAAATATATAGAAAAAAACATTGAAAAAGTTGGAAAAGAGATAAAAGCGGGTGAAGACCTGAAGGAAATAAAAAGTTTCATCTACCCTGAAATTGGCACCTTCGTAAAAGTTTATCCTCTGGAATTCACGGGAAAAATCGTAAAAATAGATGAACATTCAAACAGAATATGGCTTGAAAAAGATGGTAAAGATATAGTTGTGGGAATTGGCGACATAGAAGTTTTAAATGAACCAATACAGGAGAAAACTTCTTCCGATTTAAACTATTTTGATAGTGAATTCGTAAGAGAAATTATACTTATAGGGAAAACCGTCTTTGAGGCTGAGGAGGAGCTTGATATTTTTCTCGACAGAGCATACATGGACGGGGTAAAAAATGTAAGGATTGTGCACGGCATAGGAAGTGGCAAGCTTAGAAAGGCAGTGAGGGAATATTTGAAAAAGGATAAAAGAATTGAAAATTTTGAAAGTGCCCCACAAAATCAGGGGGGCGAAGGAGCAACTCTGGCAAGGATTAAAGAGTAATGTTGCACAAAATCAATTTCGATACTATATTATTTGTTTAGGGTTTGATGAATAGAATAACTTCAGTAGAAGAATTAAAGGCGTTATTATCGCCATTGGCTATATACGAAGATTATCTCCACCTCTCCCAGAGAGGAAGGCGAAGAAGCGCTTTGTGTCCTTTCCACAAAGAAAAGACTCCATCATTTTTCGTAGATACGGAAAGCGGGCTGTTTTACTGCTTCGGCTGTCATAAAGGTGGCGACATAATTAAATTTATTGAGGAAATAGAAAAATGCTCTTTTGAAGAGGCGGTCTCCATTCTTGCAAGAAAAGCTGGTGTGGAGTTTTCAAGAAACAGAAACCAAAAAGAAACAGCGGAAGGAAAACAGAGAGAAAAACTTATACAGATTCTTTCTTTGAGTTTAAAGCATTTTAGAGAATCTTTGAAAAATGCACAGGAAAACAGCCCTGTAAAAAAATACATTTTAGAAAGAAAAATAAACAAACAAGCAATTGAAGAACTTTTTCTCGGCTATTCAGGAGAAAGAGGAAAACTCATTTCTCTTCTTCTTAAGGAAGGATTCAGGAAAGATGAATGTGCCACAGCAGGGATTCTTCAGGAAGGAAAGAATGGAGAATATTATGAATATTTCAGGGAAAGACTTATTTTCCCAATTTTTGATCTTCAGAACAGGGCAGTTGGTTTTGGTGGAAGAACTTTGATTGGAGAAGAACCAAAATATTTGAACACAAGAGAAACTCCAGTTTTCAGAAAAAGAGAATTATTATACGGATTAAATTTATCTAAAGATGAGATAAGAAAAGAAAACAGAGTTATTCTTGTTGAAGGCTATATGGACTTTTTAAGTTTATATACAAGGGGAATTAAAAATTGCGTTGCTTCTCTCGGCACATCGCTAACTTCCACTCAGGCTTCTCTTTTGAAAAGATATACAAACAATGTGGTTCTCGTTTACGATTTTGACGAAGCTGGCAAATCCGCTATGGAAAGGGCTCTTCCAATTCTCCTCGGACAGGACCTTGATGTAAGTATAGCCCTTGTACCGGAAGGAAAAGATCCTGACGAAGCAATCAAATTAATTGGAGCTGATGAATATAAAAAGAGAATTGAAAACAGTATGACTTTTCTCGAATTCATATTTTATAAGTATTCAAAGAGCAATTTCATTTCACTTGAAGACAAACTCAAGTTTCTTGATGATGTTGCGCAGAATATAGCCGAAATAAATGATCCAATAAAGAGAGATGCATATCTAAATGAACTTTCAGACCGAACTGGGGTAAAAAAAGGTCTTATTACAGAAAAGATTGAGAAAATGGGAAAGATTCATTCGGTTGACAGAAATTTGCTGAATGAAAAGGAGTTTGAAATACCAGAAGGGGAACAGTTATTAATAAAAGCGCTTTTATCTGCTAATAACGACTATATTAAAAAGATTCTTTCTATTCCAGAAGAGGTTATTCAATATTTGAAAACCTCCTCCATCATTACAAAATTGCTTAATGGAATTGAAATTACTGACGAGCTGGAATCCAGAATTCTTGCTTTTGTTAATAATTCCTGTCACGATATTAACGGAATCAAAAACCTTGAAGGAGTAATTTACAGGCTTAAAAAGGATTTTTTGGAGAAAAAAAGAAGAGAACTTACAGCAAAATTGAAGGAAGCAAAGGCGAGGGGGGATAATGACCTTGCAGACATTATTCTGCGTGAGTTATCCTCAACAGTTGCAAATGAAGCAAAAAACATTGAAAATATAAGATTGGAATTGAAGGAGAGCAAGGATGATTGATGAAACTTTTGATGATCTTTACGACATTTTAAGTTACGCAAGAAAGAAAGGATTTATCAACCTTGATGAGATAACAGATCTTTTACCTCCGGATTATCAAACTCCTGAGGGAATAGATTATCTTTGTCAGCTTTTAGAACTCGAAGGGATTGGAATAATTGAAAAAAACAGCGATTTTGATGACGAGGAATCGGCTATTGTTACAACAGAAAAACCAGCCACTACTCCTGTTCTTAACATTTTGGCAGACCTCGACAAAACCTCAGATCCTGTAAAAATGTATTTGAAAGATATGGGTCAAACTGCACTTTTGAATAGAGAGGGCGAGGTAAGAATAGCCAAAAGGATTGAGCGCGGCAAAAAGTTGATGATCAAGGCTCTATCCCGCTCAAGATTCGCAGCTGAAAGTATCCTCGCAATTGGAGAAAAAATTTCGCAGAACCCTGAAAGCGGAAAGGAATATTTTTATTTTTACGAAGACCTTGATGAAGAGGAGGAAATTATAAATAAACTTGAAGAACAGAAAGAGATTATTTTTTCTATAGCTGACATCCAGAGAGAGATTGAAAAACTTACCAGAGGATTTGGGAGAATAAAAAATCCTGAGGGAAAAGCAGCAAGGAGAATTAAGTGGCAACTCAGCAGGTGCTATGTTGAACTTACCCAGAAAATACGGCTCCTGGAACTGAACCCAAAAACTATAAATGGTATGATCGGAGTTTTCAAGCAAAAATACTACGAAATAAAGGCGCTTGAACAGCAGCTTAAACGTGCTGAAAAGAGACTAAAAAAAATTACAGATCGAAGTTCAAGATCAGACCAAAGAAAAAGAATAAACGAACTTAAGGCAAGGTTAAACCAGATTGAGACTGAAATGTCTTCAACTGCGGAAGAGATTAAGTACATAACTGAAATGATAATTAAAGGCGAAGACGATATGGAGAAGGCTAAACACGAACTGATTCAGGCAAACCTTCGTCTTGTTGTTTCAATTGCCAAAAAATATACAAACAGAGGACTGCAGTTTCTCGATCTTATTCAGGAGGGAAACATTGGCTTGATGAAGGCGGTTGAGAAATTTGAGTATAAAAGAGGCTACAAGTTTTCTACTTACGCTACATGGTGGATAAGACAGGCAATAACAAGGGCAATAGCCGATATGGCAAGAACAATAAGAATTCCTGTTCATATGATTGAAACAATAAATAAACTTTTTAAAACTATGAGAACAATAGTTCAAGAGGTTGGAAGAGAACCCACTCCTGAGGAAGTGGCTTCAAGGATGGGGATTAGTGTTCCTAAGGTTAGAAAAATATTAAAGATCGCCCAGGAACCAATCTCCCTTGAAACACCAATAGGAGAAGAAGAGGATAGCCATCTTGGAGACTTTATCGAGGATCAGGAGATCCCTTCCCCTGTTGACCATGTTACTCATCAGGATCTCAAGAGCCATATCAGGCAAATTCTAAGTCAGTTACCGGAGAGGGAAGCAAAGGTCATCCAGATGAGGTTTGGACTGGGTTATGACTGCGAACACACTCTCGAAGAAGTTGGTAAAGCCTTCGCTGTCACAAGAGAAAGAATAAGACAAATTGAGGCTAAAGCATTGAACAAGCTTCCCAGATATTCAAAGCATTTAAAAGCTTTTCTTAAGGGAACTCATTGATGTATAATATGTTATGGAGGACACTATGTTCAGAAAAAGTTTGATGGTTTTGTTTCTTCTCTTAATGCCACTCTTCGCTTTTTCTCAATTGACCAAAGGGGTGAGAGGAAAGGTTATTGATCGTGAAGGCAAACCTGTAGCCAAAGCAACTGTCAAAATAGTTGACAAATCTAACTCCCAAAACCACTACGAAGCAAAAACTGACAAAGACGGTATTTATCTTTACGCTGGTCTTCCATTTTCCTCTGAGGGATACCTTGTCAGTGTAAAAGTCGGAGACCTTCCTGAAGTTCAGAAGATAGTCAAAGTTAAAATGCTTGAAATGGTTGAACTTGACTTTGATATGAGAAATGACCTTGTCGTACAGGAAACAAAGGAGGTCGTGTCAAATCCAGCCGTTGATGCTCAGGAACTTTTTAAAAACGAAGATTATCAGGGGGCAATCGAAAAAGCAGATGAGTACCTTAAAGGTGAAGACAAAACCAACGAAAAAATCGTTCTTTTGATAAAAGCAAGAAGCCTCGGCAAATTAAATAAAGCTGATGAAGAATTACAGACCTACCTCAAATATCTTGAGCTTTATCCCAACTCGGATATGGAAAAGGAAGCCGTTGGAAGAGTCGCCGATCTTTATCAAAAAAAGGGAGATAAAGAAAATTCAGAAAAATACAAGAAAAGATTTAAGGAACTCGGCGGAACAATAGTAGCAGAAAACTACAACAAAGGAGTTGAGAAACTTAACGAAGGAGACGCCAAAGCGGCGATAGATTATTTTAAACTTGCTATTGCTGACGACGCCAATGACCCTGATGCACACAGAGAACTTGCAAGAGCTTATGCACAAACAGGCGACTATGCAGGAGCGGTAGAACAACTGAAAATTTACCTTAAAATGAAGCCCAACGCTGAAGATGCCCAGCAATGGAAAGATGCAATTAAAGCACTGGAGCCAATGATAAAAAAGTAAATTTTCTCCTATTGATCACTGCTGTCGAGGATAATTTGAAAGCGGAAACGGAATCTTGAAAAATTGAGGATTCTGAACGAGTTTTTTGAAGGGGCGCATTCAAGTTCCAAGTGCAACACTTTGATTGTAGAACAATGCCCCAAAA
>DYJZ01000066.1 GCA_020722885.1 Thermoanaerobaculum aquaticum | reverse complement strand
AGAAGGAGGATTTCATCCTCCTCCTTCTGCTGCTAATATGAATGCACGTCGTTAACAACTTCTTCTTCTGTAACTTTTCCTTTTAACACCCTATAGACCCAAATTTGATAAGCGATCACAATCGGTACAAAGATTAGGGCAACGATGGCCATAATTTTTAAAGTATATTCAGAAGATGATGAGTTAAAGATTGTAAGTGAGTAGTCTGGATCAACTGAGGATGGTATAAGGTTAGGGTAAAGACCCGCAATTCCAGTAAAAACAGTAAGAATAATGGTTAAAGAAGAAAATATAAAAGCCATTCCCTCCCTTTTTTTGATAAGGAAAAACTGAATTAAAAGAAGTGAAGCTACCAGGGCAAAAATGAGAAGGAAGAGAGGTTTAAACTTTATAAAATTATCAAACAATTTTGTGCTAAATGGGGTAAAAATCAAAAAAAGTACTGCAACTATGAGAAGTAAATAGAATGCTTTTTTTGCAAAATTGGCAGCTCTCTCTTTTACATCTTTGTCTGTTTTTAGGGAAAGGTAAAGTGCCCCGTGTACGATGAAAAGAGATACAAATAAAAGACCGGTTAAAAGAGAGTAAGGATTTAGAAGTGAAAGGAGATTTCCGTGATAGCCCTGAGAATCAATGTTTAGTCCCTTAAAAATGTTGCCAAATGCTACTCCGAACAGAAGTGCTGGAACTGCACTGCCAAAAAATATGGAGATATCCCAAAATTTTTTCCAATTTGGGTTATCCACTTTTCCTCTAAATTCAAAGGCTACGCCCCTGAAAATAAGCGAAAATAGGATTATAAGAAGAGCAGAATAAAGAAACGAGAACATATATGCATAGGTGGTTGGAAATGCTGCAAATGTTGCTCCTCCAGCGGTTATAAGCCATACCTCGTTTCCGTCCCAGACTGGTCCAATAGTGTTTATAATTTGCCTTTTTTCCCCATCTGTTTTTCCAACAAAATTCATTAAAGTGCCAACACCGAGATCAAAGCCATCAAGCATAAAATATACAGCCCATAAAACTCCCCAAAGGATAAACCATATTATTTGATATGCCATTTTCTCCTCCCTATTGTGCTTTTGAAATTTCTGGTAAAGGTCCCTCCTTGCCGAATTTGTATAGCAGGTAAATGTCAACTATTCCGAGCAAGCCGTATAAAAGTGTGAAAAGTATTAGAGAAATAAAAACCTGTTCTGTAGAAACGCTTTTTGAGACAGCGTCTTTAGTTCTCATAAGTCCATAAACTATCCAGGGTTGTCTTCCAACTTCAGCGACAATCCATCCAAGTTGTGCGGCAATATATGGAAGAGGGATAGAATAAAGCATTATCCTTAAGAAAAGATTGTTATTATCAAGTTTGTTTTTGAAGACAAGATATACTGCGATAATTGATTGAAGTATGAACAAAAATCCTAGTCCGACCATTAATCTAAAACTTATGAATGTTGGCAGTACAGGGGGTCTGTCTTCTTTTGGAAAGTCTTTAAGCCCTTTAACTTCAGCGTTGGGGTCGTGGGTGGCAAGTATACTGACCATTTTTGGAATTTTTATCGCTTCTACACTATTTTTTTCTTCATTAGCAGATGGAATTTTAATCAGGTCAAATGGGGCACCTTTTTGTGTTTCCCAGATTGACTCCATGGCGGCGAACTTGGTTGGCTGGTATTTGGCAACTTCTCTTCCGTTTGAGTCTCCAATTACAACGACAAATATGGAAGAAATTAATCCAAATATGGCTGCAAATTTAAAAGAAGTTTTAAAAAATTCAAGTTCACTCTTTTTCATAATATGGTATGCAGAAATTCCCATTACGAAAAATGAGGCTATAACCCATCCTGATGAGTTTGTATGAAGAAATTTTAGCCACCCATAGGGATTGAAGACGAGGGCTTTAAAATCAACCATCTCTGCTCTTCCATTTTTTAAAATATAGCCAACAGGCTTTTGCATCCATGCGTTTGCCAGTAGTATCCATAAAGCTGAAAGGTTTGTTCCCAGTGCAACAAACCAGATAAAAAGGGCGTGTAATTTTTTGGAAACCTTTTTCCAGGTAAAAATCCATAATCCTATAAATGTTGATTCAAGAAAAAAGGCGACAGTTGCTTCAATCGCAAGAGGAGCCCCGAAAATATCGCCCACATACTTTGAATATTCAGCCCAGTTCATACCAAACTGAAATTCCATTGTTATTCCGGTTACAACGCCTAAGGCAAAATTGATTAAAAAGAGTTTACCCCAAAATTTTGTCATTCGAAGATACCTGTCTTCACCTTTTACTGCATAAGCCGTTTCAAAGATTGCAACAAGAATTGACAGTCCGAGGGTAAGTGGAACAAAGATAAAATGAAACATACTTGTTAATGCAAATTGAAGCCTTGAAAGAGATACTATATCCATCCAGACCTCCCTATAAATACAAGAATAATATTATAACAAATTCTTTAAAGAATTTATTCCCAAAAATGTGCCTATCTGGTAAAATTAAAAATCGGGAGGAATTTTTGTGCGGAATATGTGGTGAATTCAATTATGAAGGCTCAAAAGAAGAAGCGTCATCAAGAATCAAAAGGATGATGTCTCTTCTAAGCCACAGAGGTCCTGATGATGAGGGCTTTTTTATTGATGATAAAGTGGTTTTGGGCCATAAACGCCTTTCGATTATAGATTTGTCAAAAGGGGCTTCCCAGCCAATGTTTTCTCCTTCTAAAAAATGTGTTCTTGTTTATAACGGCGAGATTTACAATTTTAAGGAAATTAGAGAAGAACTCGAAAAAAAGGGAGAATTTTTTACCACAAAATCAGATAGCGAAGTGCTTTTAAGGGCTTATGAAGTATGGGGACTCGATTTTGTGCAAAAGCTGAACGGGATGTGGGCTTTTGCCATTTATGATACTCAGAAAAAGCAGATTATTTTGTCGAGAGACAGAATAGGTGAGAAACCTTTCTATTTTGCACATACTAAAAAGGGAATTGTCTTTTCTTCAGAAATTCCTCCCCTTTTCGAAAGCAGAAGTTCAAGCAACGAGATTGACAGAAAAGCTCTTGCTGAATGTGTTGCCTGCAGATATGTTCTTGCTCCCAGAACTCTTTTGAAGTGGGTAAAAAAAATCCCTCCAGGCCATTTCCTAATTGTTTCGGATAAAGGTGTAAAACTTTTTCCATATTACAAAGTTCCACTCCAATCAGAAATAAATCATATAAAAGAAGAGGAATCTCTTTCAAAATTTTCTGAAATCTTTGAAAAAAGTGTGAAAAGAAGACTTGTTTCTGATGTTCCGATAGGAGTGCTTTTATCTGGAGGTATTGACTCTTCAGCTGTAGTTGCTGCTCTGAACTATCTAAAAGTTGAAGGTATTTCTACCTTTACAGTTGGGTTTGAGGAGGGCGGCGATTTTGATGAGAGAGAGCAGGCTCTTTTGATTTCAAAAATGTACGGAACTAAACATACCGATTTCTTGATCAGTGCAGACAAATTTGTCGAAGGTCTTCAGGGAATTCTGCGCCATCAAGACGATCCCGTTGCCGACCTTGCCCTTTTACCCCTTTACTATCTTTGCAGAGAGGCAAAAAGCAGTGTAAAGGTTCTTCTTTCCGGGCAGGGAGCGGATGAAGTTTTAGGAGGCTATCACCTTGAGAGAATCCTCAGACAAATAAAAGCAATTTATCTTTTAAGAAAGATTCCATTAATGGGTCTTGTTGCAGGGATTTACTCAAAAGTTGACAGAAAAAGGAGTTATCTCAAAAACTGGAAAGAATTTAAAAGTTTGAAAATAGGGGAATTTCCAGCTAAAATCAGGTACGATCTCACATATCCTCTTTCTTCTAAGAAAATGAATTGTCTTTTTAAAGATAGAGTGGAGCCTCCTTTTGACAGAACTCTTGATGCTTTTTATGCTGAAGTTCCGGGTCACCGGGGACCAATCGACGCAATTCTTGGAACTTTGATTAAGGGCTGGCTTCCTGACAATCTTCTCAATCACAGTGATAAAATGTCTATGGCAAACTCCATTGAGATAAGGTGCCCTTTCCTTGATCCTGAACTTATTGAATTTCTCTTTTCAATTCCTGAAGGGTATAAAGTTACAACCAGAGAGACAAAAAGACTTTTGAGAAAGTGGGCTTTAAAAAAGGGGGTTCCGGAAAAAATTATATTTAGAAAAAAGAAGGGTTTTCCAATTCCGTGGGAAAAATGGTTAAAAGGCAAACTTCACATTCAGGTTAAAGAAAGAGTTCTATCGACAAAGTGGTTCGAAGACTACTTCAATATGGCAGAAATTGGGAAGATATTTGATGAGCAGTTAGAGGGAAGGGAGAATGGAATACTGATCTGGAATTTTTTGATTTTGTCCCATTGGGGAGAGATTATGGGAGTCTAAAAAATGGAGAGCAGGTTAAAATTCGGAATATTAATAGTTGCATATAACGCAATAACAACTCTTACCAGAGTTCTCGACAGAATACCTCAAGAAGTATGGGATAGAGTGGAAGAGGTTTTTGTCTTTGACGATTGTTCTAAGGATGAAACAACACTCCTCGCAAAGGGATACAAACAGTTCAAAAATAAAGAGAAATTAAACATTTATAGAAATGAGGTAAACCTCGGCTATGGAGGGAATCAAAAAAGGGGCTATAAGTATGCCATAGAAAAAGGATATGATTATGTCATTCTTTTGCACGGCGATGGTCAGTACGCTCCTGAAGTTCTAATAGATTTTATAAAAACAGCCGAGGCTGAAAAACCGGCTATGGTTGTTGGTTCAAGAATGATAAAGAAAAAGAATGCACTCAAAGGGGGAATGCCTTTTTATAAATTTCTTGGAAATATAATCCTGACAACCTATCAGAATTTTATGCTAAATTCAAAAATTTCGGAATTTCATTCGGGATATAGAATGTACAGAACTGATGTCCTTCAAAAGCTTCATCTTGACAGATACACAGATGATTTCCACTTCGATACGGAAATAATGGTCGAACTGCTTCATAGAAGCGAAAAAATTGTTGAGATACCAATACCAACATACTATGGTGGAGAAATATGTTATGTCAACGGTTTTAAATATGCTTTTAATGTCTTTATGTCTGTTTTAAGATATAAACTGTGGTCTTTGGGATTTGTCTCCTGTGACTGGATCGATCCCCGTTCTAAAACAAAATATTCTCCGAAGAAAAGCCCGCTTAGCAGTCATAAAAGAGTTGAGTTTTTTGTGCCTGATGGATCTAAAGTTCTTGACCTCGGTGCAGAAGGGAATTATGTGGAAAAACTAAAGTCCAGGAAATGTTCTATTACTGGAATAACGCTTTGCGATCTACCTGAAGAAAGAAAAAAAGATTATGATAAATTTTTCATAGAAGACCTCGATAAAAATGATTGGAAACAAAAAATCGAAGGTGAAAAGTTTGATGTTATTATACTTGCTGACATTATAGAACATTTAAAAGAAAGCAGAACTCTAATTTCATCTTTGAAGGATTTTATAAAAGAGGATGGAATAATTATTGCCTCAACTCCGAACATAGCCCATTTTTATGTAAGATTTGCTTTGCTTCTTGGCTTTTTTCCTTATGGTAACAGAGGAATCCTCGATGAAACGCACTTGCATTTTTTCACAAAAAGAACTTTCAAAAAACTTTTTGAAAAGGAAGGTTTTAAGGTAATTAAAAGGAAATACACTTCGATACCATTTGAACTATTTGCGGGAAAAGGAAGATTCTCCCAGAGTTTTATGCTCTTAGTAGAATATTTTTACTACCTTTTTGTGAAAATTTGCCCGTCCCTTTTTGCTTACCAAATGGTATATGTGGCAAAATTGAGTAAAAATGAAAGAAGAAGATAGCACGAAAATAGTTTTATTTTATGCTGTTATTATAGTTATCAGTTTTTTCCCCTACATATCACTTTTAAATGCAGATTTTGTTTACTGGGACGATGATGTTTATATAGTTGAAAATGAAAGAGTCAAAAAGGGTCTGACATTAGAAAATGTGAAATGGGCTTTTTCAACCACCTATTTCGGGTTTTATTATCCGCTCACCTGGATTTCTCATATGTTCGATTGTTCTCTCTATTGTTTAAACCCAAAGATGCACCATTTAACAAATATCGTCTGGCACATTTTAAACACTATTCTCGTTTTTACCTTTTTTAAAATTGCTACAAATGAGAATTTTAAAAGTTTTGTGCTTGCTTCTTTATTTGCTGTTCATCCTCTAAATGTAGAGTCTGTCGCATGGATTTCAGAAAGGAAAAATCTTTTAGCTGCATTTTTCTTCATATCGGGATTGAATCTCTATCTATTTTATTTAAAAAGCAAAAGTAAAACAAGATACGCTCTTATTTTTATTTCCTACTTACTTGGTATGATTGCAAAGCCGATTCTTGTGACATTTCCGTTTTCTCTTCTTTTGCTTGATTTCTGGCCACTTAAAAGAATCAAATATGAAAAGAATTTTTACATAAAGAATAAATCGATAATTTTTGAAAAAATATGGTTTTTAATTTTGGCTCCGCTATTTATCTATTTGACAATAATTGCTCAAAAAGAGGCAGATGCACTTGCTACTCTTGAGAAAATCCCATTGCAAGATAGAATGGCAGGCGCAATAATTGCTCTAAAAGATTACATTTTTAATTTTTTGTTTCCTGTGAATCTAACTGCTTTATATCCTCATCTTAAAAACAATTATTCCATTTTTTCTGTGGTTATAAGTACAGTTTTACTCGGTGCATTTTTATTCATTTGCCTGAAGTTACAAAAAAAAGAACCAGTTTATTTGTTTGGCTTTTTATGGTTTATTGTCAATCTTTCTCCTGTATTGGGGATAATTCAGGTAGGTGAACAGGCGAGAGCAGATAGATACATGTACATTGCAATGCTGGGACTTTTATCATTAGTTGTTTTTGTCGTGACTAAAGAAAAAATTCTAAATGTAAATAAAAAAGTAGTCTTTGGGTTTTATTTGCTTATTTTAATCGCTCTGTCTTTAAAAACGCACTATCAATGTCTGACCTGGAAAAACACAGAAACTCTCTTTACTCATATGATTAAAATTTCCCCAAATGCAAGTCAGGCTTATCACAATATAGCGATAATATTAAAAAAAAGGGGAGATATAGATGGTGCAATAGAATATTACAAAAAAGCCATTTTAATTGATCCCTGTAAATCCAAATCGCTTAACAATCTTGGTTCCTGCTATGCTGAAAAGGGGGATTATGAAAATGCAATAAAGTGTTTTAAGAAAGCAATAGAATGCAATCCAAATTTAAGCCAGGGTTACTATAATTTAGGAATTATTTCTGAATTATCCGGGAAAACAGATGAAGCAATTAATTATTTTAAAAAGACAATTGAACTTGAACCTGATAAATGGACGGCATACGACAATCTGGGAAGATGTTTTATTAAAAAAGGCGATTTCAATATGGCAATTGACCATTTTAAAAAGGCTTGTGACCTTATGCCCAATAATGAGCAACTGCTTTACAACTATGGGTATGCGCTGGAGCAATCTGGTGATCTGGAAAAGGCAAAAAATATTTACAAAGAAGTTTTGAAAATTAGCGCAAATCATCCTGCTGCCAGAAAGCAACTTATAAAAATTTTAAAAAAGGATCGAGAACAGGGAAGAACTGAAACTAACTGAGGGAAGTATAAAGATAATCAAGATTTTATTATATTGAAAGAGGAGATTTTGAAAAAGAATCCAGAAAAAATCACTTAAATAGTTTTTTCTTCTTTTTTTAGTTTGCTTTTTAATCTTCTTGCGAAACTTCTAAGTATGCCAGCCGAACGAAGAGAAAGATTTTGTTTGATGAAAATATTTCTAAATTCATTTGCTATGTCAGAATCTCTGTCTTGAATAAAGTCGCTTCTTAACCCTAAATCTATAAAATCGGAGGTAAGTTCGTTTAGTAATTTTATGGAAGGTTTTTCTTCATTACAATGAGATTCCAATCTGTTTAATTGTCTGAAAACCAAATATGCGACGATTGCAAGAGAATGTGAAAGATTAAGATCGACAAATGATTCATCTGTAGGGATCTTGATAATATATGAACAAAGTGCAATTTGCTTTTTTGAAAGCCCATCAGATTCTGTTCCGAAGGCTATTGCTGTTTCGCCATTTCCCTGTGCTATTATTTGAGAACCTTCTTCAGGTGTAACAATTCTTGAGTAATGGGGAGGATTGGGGTCGGTTCCAAGAATCAAGGAACATTCTGACACAGCCTCTTCAAAAGTTCTAAAAATTCGAGCATGTTCGAGAATATCCGCACTTTTGTAAGCCATCCTTTTTGTCTCTTTTTCAAAATAATTTTCACCTTCTGTTTCATCTCTTTTCTTATGAAGATGAGGATCGACAAGATAGAGATTTTTAAAGCCGAAATTTTTTATAACCCTTGCGGATGAGCCAATATTTCCAGGTGAGCGGGTCGAGACAAGGACAAATTTTACTTTATCTTGTTTTTCCATTTTTAATATATTTTGAAACTGCCTGATTGTGTGTGTCGAGAGTTTCCGAAAAATGGTGGCTTCCGTCTCCTTTTGAGACGAAATAGAGGTATCTATGATTTTCTGGATTTAAAACTGAAAGTATTGTTTCTTTAGATGGAGAGCAAATTGGTTCAGGTGGCAATCCAATTCTTGTGTAGGTGTTGAATGGATCTTCAAATTTTAAATCTTCTTTTGTTAAATAGCCTCTGTACAAACCCCTTCTTTCAAGAGCATAAATTGTAGTGGGATCTGATTGGAGAGCCATTCCTATTTTTAGTCTATTCAGGAAAACGCCTGCAATTTTTGATTTTTCGGAAGAATGTGCTGTTTCTTTTTCCACTATGGATGCAAGGATAATAGTTTTTCTCAGGTTAAGGTTAAAAGGTTTCTTTTCAATACTGTGCCAGAAAGAAATAAAACTCTGGATAGCAGTTTTTACAATCTCTTTTTCGGATGTAAAGGGGGCGACAAGGTAAGTATCGGGTAACAAATATCCTTGCAGGGTTTTTGCTTCTGGATCAAGCTCTTCAATCAAAGAAGTATCTTGCATTGCTGAAAGAAAACCTTCATAAGACCCTGTAGTTCGTGATAACTCCCTTGAGTATTCTTCAATAGTCAGCCCTTCTCTAAATGTTAGTTTTAAATAAACAACATCTCCTTTTTCGAGTTTTGAGAGAACTTCTTTTGGTGAAATAGGCCTGTCAAAAAGATAAACTCCTGCTTTTAGAGTTTTTTTCTTAAACGACAGGGCATAGGCTATTTTAATCGTATACTGTTTTTCAACTATTTTTTCAAGAAAAAGCCTTTCGAGTATTTTACCGCTGCTTTCTCCTTTCTGAACTATAAAATATTTTTCTCCCTCAAAACCTTTATACTTTTTGTTGAAATTTTTTAATATGATCAATGAAAATAAAAGAAGAGCAAAAAAAAGTAAAGCCAGAAATGCTAAAATCCAATTAATTCTTTTCATCAGAAGTCTTACTTTTTGGGGCATATTTTAATCTTTTTGCTATTTTCTTCTGGATAATTATTTTCTTTCTATCAAGGTAATCCTGCAGAAGAGACGCAGCAACTATCTGGTCAATTCTTCCGCTTTCTTTATCATAAGGCTTTCCAAGTTCTTTAAGGATTGCTTTTGCTTCCCAACTTGATAGAGTTTCGTCTGCATAAAAAAGTTGTATTTTTCTTTTTCTTTTAATAAATGGTGAAATCAACTTATGGCCAAAAATCTTTGCTTTTATTGTGGAGTCACTTTCTGAACCGTCCAGTTTTTTGGGAATTCCTAAAACAATTACCCGTACATTTTCTTTGTAGATGATTTGTCTTAATTTATATAAAACCCCTTTTAGTGAATTAACTGTTAAAGTTGGAAGCGGGGTAGCAATGGTTTTTGATTCATCGCTTATTGCAACTCCTATTCTTTTTGTTCCCCAGTCAATAGCAAGAATTTTAGTTTTCATTTGTAACTATATCTTTATCTGGAATCAAAAGAATCACGGTCGGCAAACCTTCAATTTTAAATAATTTAGTCAATTCTTTAGTTTGTGGAGATTCTTCTGTGAAATCTGCCTTGACCTGCACAATTTTTGAAAAAATCTCCTGTGCCTCTTTTGAAGGCCAGGTTTTCTTTTCAAGTTCAATACAGGCAACGCACCAGTCGGCACGGAAATCGATTAAAAGAGCTTTATTTTCTTTTAATGCCTTTTTTGCGGCAGGTATTAAACTATGTTCAAAAACGACTTCTTCTTTGTAAGTTTTACTGTCCTTAAGTGGAACAAAGTATAAAATCAGAATAAAAGAAAGCAGTGTCAATATTGAACCAGCCATTTGAAAGGGTATAGAAAGATAATGGCGATTTGAACCAAAAAAGAGAAAAGCCAGAACAAAGCCGACAAATAAACCAGAGAAAAAGAGAAAGAAGTTTGCTGTAAGAAACAAAGCTGAAAAATAAAAACTGCCACCAAAGATAAGAGCGGCAAAAACGATCTTTATAAAATCCATCCAGGAACCAGATTTTGGTAGAGAAGAAAGAAGCCCGGAAAAAGTTCCAATTACAATGAAAAGAACACCCATTCCAAGAGCGAATGCAAAGAGATAAATAAAGCCAAGAACAACAGAACCCAGAGAAGCCACTATAACAAGAATTGCGAGAAGAAGAGGACCTATACAGGGACTAACAACCAGTCCAGACAATGAACCAATTAAAAATGCTCCAAGATAGCCCTTACCCTTCTTTTTACCTTCATCTATTTTTGATGTTAACTTAGAAGGCATCGCAATTTCAAAAAGCCCTAACATAGAAAGCCCTAATAATGCAAATACGATTGCAACAGAAATTCCAATAATGGGTTTCTGGGTTAAACTTCCAAATGAAACGCCGAGGAATGATGAAACGACCCCTAAGATGGAGTAAACTAATGCCAGCCCAAGAACAAAAAAGAGAGAAAGAAGAAAACCTGAAAACTTTCCCTTACCTTTTGCTTTGCTTCCAATGTAAGCGATTGTTATGGGTATTACTGGATAGACACAGGGGGTCAGAGAAGATAAGAAGCCAAAAAGAAATGCCACAAGAATGGCAACAAAAACATTTTCTTTAGCCACTCTTGAAAAAAGGTTTTCTTTCTCCTCCTTGCCCTTATCAAGATTTTCAAACCATTTTTTAAACTCTTGAGGAGACTTAAAGCCAGCAAATCTTCCCTTTTCTTTAAATGATTTAAAAATTGAATAGTCATCTCCTGTCGGACTGCTCTGTGAAGTTTCCTGAATCTCTTTTTGTGCTTCGACCCTGACTGGTTCTTTATCCTGTAATTGTTCTGTTGCTTTAATTTTTAACTCAAAATTAACCTTAGAGACAGCTGGCATAAAACATACTTTATCGCCAAAATCCTGACAGCCCTGCCAGTGTATTTTCACAATTCCTTTTGCCGCTTCCTTTGCCTCAATTGTTTTTAGCCTGATTTTTACTGATATTTCTCCTCTGTAGATGGGGAAGTTTTCCTCTATTTCTGGTTCTGGATAAATTATTTCTTCAACCTTTATTTCAGGGCAATCAACTTCAACAAAAAGTTCTTTACCTCCGTAAATGTGGTACCGTTCTGGAACAATTATTTTAAGATCTATTTCGCCTTCAGAATCTTTTGAAAACAATTCGGGTTTCTGCTCCACTTTAAAGGAGAGTTTTGGAGGAAGAGGTGAAGAATCTTCCGATGTAAGGTCCCTTCCTGAAAAAGAACCAGAAATCAAACAAAAAATGAAAAAAATAATAATTAAGTATCTATTCACAGTTTATTCCTTCCAGAAAAACAATAGAAAAGTATAACACAAAACATTGTATTTTATTCTTAAGAGAACATCACATCTGTCCAAAATAAATTTCGACAGAACCATCTAAGAAGTTAAGAGGAAAATTTTAAGACTATTTAGAAATACTCCGTTGCGAGTGCTCACTAACCGTGTCATTGCGAGC
>DYJZ01000065.1 GCA_020722885.1 Thermoanaerobaculum aquaticum | reverse complement strand
AAGGACATTTCTAATTAGTTTAAATAAGGACATTAATATAGTTATGACATTTCTATCCAATTTTCTTGACATACTCTTTATAAACTCTTATACTTTAAGTTGGAGATGATTTTAGGGAGGTTTGTTGACATTTAATGGCTGATAAAATTGGTGAAATGCTTTTAAAAAGTGGTTTAATCAACGAGCAGCAGCTCCAGGAAGCTCTTAAACTGCAGAGGACAAGCGGCGGCAAATTGGGCTCCAATCTTGTTAAACTCGGCTATGTAAAAGAAGAGGATATAACATCACTCCTCTCGGAGCAGTATGGCGTTCCTGCTATACACCTCGAACATTTTGAAATAGAAGATGAAATACTTAAACTTATTTCTCCAGATATTGCCCAGAAGTTTATGCTTATTCCAATAGAAAGGACAGGGTCAACTTTGACTGTTGCTATGGCTGACCCTTCTAATATCTTTGCCCTTGATCAAATCCGTTTCCTGACTTCGTACAATGTGGAGCCGGTCGTTGCATCTGAAGCGTCAATAAGAAATGCGATTGATAAGTATTACGGTGGTTCAAAAGATATGCAACTTAAGGAAGTGATGCAGGAAATTGAAAAAATTGATGAAGAAGCTGAACTTGAAATTGATGTTGATGAGGAAGATATGTCGGAGCAGGCTCTTGCTGCTGCGGGGAAAGATGCTCCTGTTATTCGCCTCGTCAATGCCGTTTTTGCCGACGCAATAAGAAAAGGGGCAAGTGATATTCACATCGAACCATATGAAAAAGATTTTAGAATAAGGTTCAGAATAGACGGGCTTCTTTATGAACAGTTAAGACCTCCTATAAAAATGAAAGATGGAATAACATCCAGAATCAAGATTATGGCAAAGCTTGACATTGCAGAGAAAAGAATACCGCAAGACGGCAGAATCAAGACCGTTATGAAGATAGACGGCAAAGTCAAAGAGATAGACTACAGGGTCTCTACAGTTCCAACCCTCTGGGGAGAAAAGGTAGTTTTGAGACTTCTGGACAAAGAGGGTCTTAAGCTTGATCTCACCAAACTTGGTTTTGAACCGGAAAGCCTCGAGAAATTTCAAAGGGCAATTGCAAAACCCACAGGAATGATACTTATAACAGGTCCGACAGGTAGCGGAAAAACAAATACTCTTTATTCCGCAATAGGACAGCTTAATAAGCCTGATAAGCACATTTTAACAGCAGAAGACCCTGTCGAATTTTCAATAAGTGGTTGCAATCAGGTTCAAATGAAGGAAGATATCGGACTTACATTTGCTTCCGCTTTGAGATCTTTTCTGCGGCAGGACCCCAATATAATTCTTGTGGGAGAAATAAGGGATTTTGAAACCGCAGAAATTGCTGTAAAAGCAGCCCTTACGGGACACCTTGTTATGTCCACTTTACATACAAACGATGCCCCTTCGTCGATCAGCAGGCTTGTAAATATGGGGATTGAACCTTTTCTTGTTGGAACTGCAGTTCAGCTCATTCAGGCACAAAGGCTCGTAAGAAGGGTTTGCAAAGACTGCAAAGAGGAAGTTTCCTATCCCCAGAAAGCTCTTCTTGATATGGGTTTTACTGAGGAAGAAGCCGAAACAGTAAAAATAATGAAAGGGAAGGGCTGTCCCACCTGCAGTGGTTCAGGATGCAAAGGCAGAATTGCTCTTATGGAAGTCCTCGAAATAACTGAAGGCATTAGAGAGATGATTTTGATGGGCGCAAATGCTCTTGAACTTAAGAAGCAAGCAATTGCAGAAGGGATGATAACCCTGAGAAGGTCAGGGCTTATTAAGGTTATGAACGGCATAGTTCCCATTGAAGAAGTCTTGAGAGAAACTGTTCTGTAAGAAATAATTTTAGATGAAGTTTTCTTGCTCTGGCATCTTGACACAGGAACAATAAACTCTTATACTTAAAGTGTTTGGAAATATATGGGAGGTTTGCAGCCGAAGATGGCAGATAAAATTGGAGATATGCTTATTAAAAGCGGCTTAATTACAGAGCAGCAACTGCAAGAGGCTTTGCAACTTCAAAAGACAAACGGCGGAAAAATAGGCTTTAACCTTGTCAAACTTGGCTATGTAAAAGAGGAGGACATAACATCACTTCTTTCGGAGCAATACGGTGTTCCGGCAATCCATCTTGAACATTTTGAAATTGACGAGTCTGTTTTAAAACATGTTCCGGCAGATATGGCGCAAAAATTTCTCTTGATACCCATCGAAAGAACAGGTGCAACGCTGACAGTGGCCATGACCGATCCTTCAAATGTCTTTGCCATTGACCAGATTCGATTCAAAACAGGATATAATGTCGAGCCGGTTGTTGCCTCTGAGGCTTCAGTAAGAAAAGCAATAGAGAAATGCTATGGTGGTTCAAGTGAAATGCAACTTAAGGAGGTTATGGACGATCTTGAAAAGTTGCAGAATTTGTCGGAAGAAGCGGAAGTGGAAGTAAAAGAAGATGAACAGGAAATGAGTGAAGAGGCTCTAAAAGCAGCGAGCGAGGATGCTCCGGTTGTCCGCCTTGTCAATGCCATAATAATTGATTCAATAAGGAAAGGTGCAAGTGATATTCATATAGAACCGTATGAAAAAGATTACAGAATTCGATTCAGAATAGATGGACTTCTTTTTGAACAATTGCGGCCTCCTATCAAAATGAAGGACGCTATTGCGTCCCGCATCAAAATTCTTGCAAAAATGGATATTTCAGAGAAAAGACTTCCTCAAGATGGAAGAATAAAAACAAAAATGAAAATTGACGGCAAGACAAAAGAAATTGACTATCGTGTATCAACAGTCCCGACTCTTTACGGCGAAAAAATAGCTATGAGACTCCTTGACAAGGAGGGCTTAAAACTTGATATGACAAAACTGGGGTTTGAACCTGAAAGCCTTGAGAGGTTTGAACGGGCGATATTAAAACCTTATGGAATGATTCTTGTAACAGGCCCTACAAGTTCTGGAAAAACAAATACCCTTTATTCTGCGATAGGAAGACTGAACACAACTGACACAAACATTATGACAGCGGAAGACCCCGTTGAATTCTCAATCCATGGCTGTAATCAGGTTCATATGAAAGAAGCCGTTGGCTTGAATTTTGCTGCTGCACTCAGGGCATTCCTTCGTCAGGATCCCAATATAATACTTGTGGGAGAAATAAGAGATTTTGAAACCGCTGAAATTGCCATTAAAGCGGCACTTACTGGCCATCTGGTTCTTTCGACACTTCATACGGGTGACGCCCCTTCCACTGTGAGCAGGCTTGTTAATATGGGTCTCGAGCCTTTTCTTGTGGCGACATCCATTCACCTGATACAGGCTCAGAGGCTTGTAAGAAAGATTTGTCCTGACTGTAAAGAAGAGATTCAGTATCCGAAGAAAGCGCTTATGGACATAGGGTTCACAGAAGAAGAGGCAGAGGCCGCAAAAATTTACAAAGGAAAGGGATGCAAGAACTGCAATCAAACGGGGTGCAGGGGAAGAATAGGACTTATGGAGGTTATGGAACTTTCCGATAATTTGAGAGAGATGATTCTAATGGGAGCAAACGCTCTTGAATTAAGACGAACAGCAATTCAGGAAGGTATGATAACTTTGAGAAGATCTGGAATAATTAAAATTATGCAGGGGTTAGTCCCTGTTGAAGAAGTTTTAAGAGAGACAGTTTTGTAAGGAGGAGAGATGACAGCTTCACCTACTGGTTCAAACCCGCCACTTTCGCTTCACCACCTTTTGAAGGTGATGATAGACAATGAAGGGACCGACCTTCATATTACAACGAATACACCACCGCAAATAAGGATTCACGGACATTTGAAGCCGATAGATGGATACAAGCCTTTAAGTCCTGCAGAGACAAAACAACTGTGCTATTCAATTCTTACAGATAACCAGAAGCATAAGTTTGAAGAAACCCTTGAGCTTGACCTTTCATTTGGAATAAAGGGGCTTGCGAGGTTCAGGGCAAATATTTTTCAGCAAAGGGGTGCGGTTGCGGGAGCTTTTCGTCTCATTCCCTATGAGATAAGAGGGTTCAAGGAACTTGGTTTGCCAAATGTTATTGAAATGCTTTGCGAGAAACCGAGAGGGTTGATCCTTGTAACAGGTCCAACGGGTTCAGGAAAATCTACAACACTGGCGGCTATGCTTGATAAGATAAACAGGGAAAGGCACGATCACATAATCACGATTGAAGACCCGGTGGAATACTTACATCCTCACAAATCCTGCCTTGTCAATCAAAGAGAAGTTGGTGCCGACACTTTTACTTTTAAAAATGCTTTAAAGAGCATTCTTCGTCAGGACCCGGATATCGTTCTCATTGGTGAAATGAGAGACCTTGAAACAATTGAAGCAGCCCTTAGAATTGCTGAAACAGGGCACTTAACTTTTGCAACCCTGCATACAAACTCAACAGTGGAAACAATCAACCGTATCATAGATGTTTTTCCTTCCAATCAGCAGGCACAGGTTAGAACTCAACTTTCATTTGTTATTCAGGGGATTCTTTGCCAGACTCTTCTGCCCACAAAGGATGGAAAGGGAAGGTGCCTTGCAGTTGAAATAATGGTTCCTAATGCCGCAATAAGAAATCTTATCAGAGACGACAAGATTCACCAGATTTATTCGATGATGCAGACTGGTCAGGCAGGGTCGGGAATGCAGACTTTTAACCAGTCTCTTGCTGATTTGTATTTAAGAGGCAAGATCGATTATGAAACTGCTATGGGAAGGTCTTCCCAACCGGAAGAATTGAAAGAATTGATTGATAGGGGTATAACACTTGGTTCGAGACAGATGAATGTTGGAACTGGTCCGGGAGGTTTGCCGAAAGCTCCGGCGCCGCCTTTAAAAAGATAGATTTTTTAACTTTTCAAATCAGGAGGGAATATGCCTCAATTTGAATGGAGTGGAACCAAAAAAACAGGTGAAGCAATTAACGGGGTAATGACAGCCACAAACAAGGATGAGGTTGCTCAAAATTTAAGAAAACAGCAAATTATTGTTACAAAGATTAAAGAAAAAGGCAAAGAGTTTGCCCTGCCTAAGTTTGGTGGATCTGTTAAGACTAAAGAAATTGCTGTTTTTACAAGACAGTTTTCGGTTATGATTGATGCAGGTCTTCCTATTACGCAGTGTCTTGAAATTCTTGCCTCTCAGCAGGGAAACAAATTTTTTCAGAAAATTTTATTTACTGTAAGGGAAGATGTTGAAGCTGGAGCCAACCTCTCTGATGCCTTAAGAAGACACCCCAAAGTTTTTGACGATCTTTATTGTAACCTCGTAGCCGCAGGAGAAGCAGGCGGTATTCTTGACACGATTTTGCAAAGGCTCTCTATTTACATTGAAAAAAATGTTAAATTAAAAGCGGCTGTCAAATCTGCCTTGATTTACCCTGTAGCTGTCATTATTGTGGCAATTTTAATAGTTATTGTTATTATGTGGAAAGTTATTCCTACATTTGCCTCTCTCTTTGCTGGTCTTGGTGCCAAACTTCCTGCTCCTACAAGAGTTGTTATTGCCATATCAAATTTCCTGGGAGCATGGTGGTGGCTGATTGGCCTGACAATAGCAGTAATAATTATTGCAATTAGAACCTACTATGCAACTCCAGATGGTAGATATAACATTGACAAACTTATGTTAAAACTTCCAGTCCTTGGAATTGTTCTGAAAAAAATTGCAGTAGCAAGATTCTGCAGGACGCTCGGAACACTCGTTTCCTCTGGAGTCCCGATTCTTGAAGGGCTCGAAATTACAGCAAAAACTGCAGGAAATGCGGTAGTTGAAGAGGCAATAATGAAAACAAGAAAGTCTGTTGAAGAAGGAAAAACAATCGTAGAACCCCTTCAGGCTACAGGACTCTTTCCAGGAATGGTTACGCAGATGATCGGTGTTGGAGAATCAACCGGAGCACTTGATGCAATGCTTTCAAAAATTGCTGATTTCCTTGAAGATGAAGTTGACGAAGCGATAGCAAACCTTATGTCACTTCTGGAACCTCTAATCATTGTTATTCTTGGAACAACCATCGGAGGAATAGTTATAGCGATGTATATGCCTCTTTTCACACTCATTCAACAAATCCAGTAAAGAAATTAGAAAACTTATATTTGAAAGAGGGAGGAGACTCCCTCTTTCTTTTTTATAAAGTGACAAATTTTGTTATAATGTCCCCCTATGAGTGAATATGAAAAAACAGGATTAAAACTGATAATTTTTCGCCTTGTAATTGCTCTCACATTTCTTTCTTCATCCATAGGGCTTCAGATTGCTCTCGGTGAAAAACTTCTCTTAAAACCCTATTTTTATTTTTCAGCATTTGTACTGATTCTTGAAATATGCTATATCCTGTTTTATTCGTTTTTCAAAAAATGGCGAAATAGAGAAATTTTCATTTACATTCAGCTCGTAGGGGATTCAATAACAGTTATTGTTCTTCTTTTTTATACAGGTGGACATTCAAGCGTTTTTGTTTTTCTCCTTCATTTTCTGGTGGTTCTTGCAGGTTCTCTCCTTAAAAGCAAAGGAGCCTTTTTTATATCATTGATTAACGGTCTTTTATTTGGTCTTTTGTGCCTGAGCTTATACTACGGCTGGTTAAGGCCATCTCAGTATTTCAATATGGTTTTTGAGATCCCGACAGCAGGAGAAATATTTAATGCTCTTATGGTAAACTTTTTGGGATTTTTTCTTGTTGCTTTACTTATTTCTGCGGTTTCCGGGAGAGTTGAACAAAGCAGGAAGGAACTGGGCGATGCCCAAAAAGGTCTGAAATACCTTGAGCATATTAATGACTTAATTGTTTCCTCAATATCGGGGGGGATTGCTGTTACTGACTTAAATGGAAGAGTAACATTTTCAACCCCAAAGGCAAGAAGTTTTCTGGGAGTAAACATTTCTGAGGGATGGAGCCTTAAAGAGCAAATTGAGAAACTTGGAGGTCCGAGCTTAAACTTTGAAAATCTTTCAAATGAAGGAATTGAAATGCCCTTATCACTTCCATCTGAAAGGCACCTGATGTTCTCGATTTCCTCTTTATTTGAAGAAGGGAAAAAAATTGGCTATCTTGCACTTGTAAGAGATGAAACAGAATTAGTAAAAATAAGAAACAAACTGGAACTCAAAGAGAGGCTTATTTCGCTGGGAGAAATGGCGGCGAATATGGCTCACGAGATTAAAAACCCCCTCGGATCGATTTCAGGGGCAGCACAAATGTTAAAGGATGCCAGTTCAACAGATCAGAGTGAAAAGGAATTACTTTCGATTATTCATAAAGAAAGTCTCAGACTGGCAGAGGTTCTCGATAATTTTTTGAGATTTGCAAGTCCACAACCACCAGAAAAGCATAATGTCAATCTTGTCGAACTTATCAATGAAGTTCTAATGCTTTTTAAAAAGAATCCTCCATTTGTTGAAAAAAAATTGAAACTTCAGTTTGATTATCCTGAAAAAGAAATTTTTACCAGAGTTGATCCCAATCAATTCAAACAGGTGCTCTGGAATCTTTTACAAAATGCAAGAAAAGCATCGTCTTATGAAGGAGAAATAAGGATTTCCATTTCAAAGAAAGGTAAGTGGATTGTGGTGGGAGTTTCGGACAATGGAACAGGGATGCCAAAATCGGAAATAGAAAAAATTCAAGAGCCTTTTAAAAAGGGTTTTTTGCAGGGTGTTGGACTTGGCCTTACGGTTGTAAACAGAATTATGGAGCAGCATAATGGGAAAGTTGAAATTGAAACCAGATATGGAAGTGGAACAACAGTTAAATTATTTTTTCCGGTGGATGAAAAATGAAAAGAAAAATCTTGATTGTTGACGATGAAAAAAGTATGAGAAATATGCTCAAAATTCTTTTTGAGAAAGAGGACTTTGAAGTAAATACCGCAGAAAATGGAGAAGTTGCCCTTAAACTCATATCCGAAAAAAATTATGACATTATTCTTTCAGACATCAGGATGGATAAGATTTCAGGAATGGACCTTTTAAAAGAAATTAAAAATCAAAACTATTTCCCACAGGTTATTCTTATGACAGCCTACGCATCCACTGAAATGGCAGTTGAAGCGCTTAAACTTGGTGCTGCCGATTACATAATAAAACCCTTTGATGTGAACGAACTCCTTCACAGAGTGCATAGTGCAATAGAAAAGAGGTCACTTTTTGAAGAGAATCTAGAACTAAAAACGGAACTTTCAAAAGGCGAGGGTTTTGAAGGGATAATTGGCAACAATCCAAAAATGATAGAAATATATTCTCTGATACAGAGGATTTCTCTTGCCAGTGCAACTGTTTTGATTGAGGGAGAAAGTGGTACTGGAAAAGAACTCATTGCGAGAGCCATTCACAATAATTCCCTGAGAAAGGGTAAGCCCTTTATTTCGGTAAACTGTGGGGGACTTCCAGAAACTCTTCTTGAAAGTGAACTTTTTGGATATGCAAAGGGTGCTTTTACAGGTGCATATTCTTCAAAAAGAGGGCTTTTTGATGTTGCTGAAGGAGGCTCACTTTTTCTTGATGAAATAGGCGATATGACTCCACTTATGCAAACAAAACTTTTAAGGGCAATTCAGGAGAGAAAATTCAGACCTGTTGGCTCAACAGTGGAGCATTCTGTTGATGTGCGTCTAATAACTGCCACAAACAAAAACCTTTTAGCGCTTGTAAAAGATGGATTTTTCAGGGAGGACTTATACTATAGAGTAAATGTGATAAAGATCGAAATTCCGCCTCTTAGAGAAAGAAAGGACGACATACCACTTTTAATAAAACATTTTGCCGAAAAATATTCTTCTCTGCTGAAAAAACCTATGCCGCAAATTTTAAAGGAAACAGTTGAAATTCTTGAATCTTACGATTTCCCGGGAAATGTAAGAGAACTTGAAAACATCGTTGAAAGAGCTATAGCCCTTGATCAGAGAGGAGTTTTTTCTCCTGAACTTCTTCCGGGAAGTGTAAAGAATTTCTCCGAAAAAGAAATTAAGGAGGAGTATTCAGAAACAATTCCTGAGGAGGGATTTTCATTCTATAGAGCGGTAGATGATTTTGAGGTTAAACTAATTAAAAAAGCCCTTGAACTTGAAAAAGGAAATATGACAAAAGCAGCCAGAAGATTGGGAATATCCTACAGATCGTTGAGACACCTTGTAAACACAAAACACAGGGAAAAGTTTAAAAAAATCAAGATGGAGAATGTATGAGCAAAATATCGGTTCTAATTCCACTTTACAACGAAAAAGAGTGTATTCAAAATTTGTTGAAAGAAGTTTACGCCGTTATGGAAAACATAAAAAGAGAATATGAAGTAGTAATTGTTAATGATGGTTCAAGCGATGGAAGTGAAGAAGAATTAAATAAAGTTTTAAAAGAATATCCAAATCTCAAAATTGTTCATTTCAGAAAAAATTATGGGCAAACGGCAGCTATCTCTGCCGCAATTGCAGAGAGCGAAGGCACCATTCTTGTTCCGATGGACGCAGATTTGCAGAACGATCCTGAAGATATCCCGAAATTGATTGATAAACTTGAAAAGGGATTTGATGTCGTAAGTGGATGGAGAAGAAAAAGAAAAGATAACTTTTTAACCCGCGTTCTTCCATCAAAAATTGCCAATTTTATAATTTCAAACATTTCCGGTGTAAAGCTTCATGATTACGGATGCTCTCTTAAAGCTTACAGGAGAGAAGTGCTTGATGAAATTGATCTTATTGGGGAAATGCATAGGTTTATACCGATTCTCGCACACTGGAAGGGGGCGAAAGTCTCTGAAATAGAGGTAATTCACCATCCGAGAAAAATGGGAAAATCGAAATACAATCTTACAAGAACATTCAAAGTTATTCTTGATTTAATTACACTAAAATTCCTCGGTTCATTTCTAACAAAGCCGATACATGCTTTTGGTGGATCAGGGCTTGGACTCATATTTATTTCCTGTTTGATAGCCTTTTTTACACTTTACCAGAAATTTTTCGAGGGGGCTTATGTCCACAGGAATCCCCTCTTTGTGGTGGCTGTTTTCTTTTCTCTTGCCGGGATACAGCTTATTATGATCGGGCTTCTTGGAGAAATTCTTTCAAGGATATATTTCCAATCTTCAAACAGAAAACCATATTCAATTAAAGAAATAAAAAAATCGGAAAAAGAAAAGTAATGTGTGGCATATCAGGCTATTTCCTTAAAGAAAAACCTGAAGAAAAAGTCTTAAAAAAGATGGCTGATAGTTTATATCATAGAGGTCCGGATGGAGAAGGCTATTTTTTTGATAATAGTGTTGCTTTAGCACATAGAAGGCTTTCAATTATTGACCTTGAAACGGGGGATCAGCCAATTTTTAATGAAGACAGAAGTGTTGTCGTTGTATTCAACGGAGAAATTTACAATTTTAAAGAATTAAGAGAAGAACTCCAAAAAAAGAATCACAAATTTTACACAAAATCTGACACAGAAGTTATTGTTCATCTTTATGAAGAAAAGGGTGAATCGTTTGCCTGTGAATTAAACGGCATATTTGCCATAGCCCTTTATGATAAAAAAAATCAAAAGCTCATTCTCGCAAGAGACCCACTCGGGGTAAAACCTCTTTACTATTCGCTTTCAGAGAAAGGTCTTATTTTTGGTTCAGAATTAAAATCAATATTAAATTATGAAGGATTTAGAACCTCTATTGATGTAAATTCCCTCTCCCTGTACCTTCAGCTGGAGTACTATCCAGCCCCTTTTACACCCTTTAAAGAGGTTAGAAAACTTCTTCCCGGTTTTATTGCCACATTTGAAAAGGGAGGCAATTTTGAAATAAGAAGATTTAATTATTTCAACTTTGAAGATCTGAGCGGAGAAAGGGAAAATCATCTACTTGAAAGAATAAGAGAAACGATAATAACTTCAGTAAAAAGGCAATTGGTGTCCGATGTTCCGCTCGGTGTTTTTTTAAGCGGGGGTGTTGATTCAACTATTGTAACCTTAGCAATGAAAAAAGCGGGTGCAGATGTTACTTCCTTCTCAACTCAATTTGAGGAAAAAGATTTTGATGAAAGTTTATATTCAAGGATGGCGGCAGGGTATCTTCAAACAACTCATTACGAAAAAAAATTCACAGAAAAAGAAATGTTAAATGAAATAGAAACCCTGCTTTCTAAAATGGATGATCCTCTTGCTGACCCTTCGATTTTTCCAACCGCTCTTCTTTCAAGATTTGCACGAAAGAGAGTTAAAGTAGCACTTGGTGGTGATGGGGGGGATGAGTTGTTTTGTGGTTACCCAACCTACATAGTACACAAATTCTTTTTTCTTTACCTGATAACTCCTCCGTTTTTAAGAAAAGGGCTTTTAAATATTTTTGATAGACTTCTTCCAGTTTCTGATGGGAATCTCACTTTTTCCTATAAAATGAGAAAATTCATAGACGGTGCAGAAAAAGAGATGCCAGAAAGGCATTTTGCCTTTATGGGAGCATTTAACAGGGAAAAACTCCAAAAACTTATTCCCGATGCAAATCTTGATTTTTCATTTATTGAATGGGCAGGGAAGCCTCCATACAGTGATAATGTTACAACTGCCGGGTGGCTTGATTTACACACATATTTGATGGAAGATGTTCTTCAGAAAGTTGACAGGATGAGTATGCTTTCCTCACTTGAGGTGAGAGTTCCTCTACTTGATAAAGAAGTGGTCAAACTTGCTTTTTCAATTCCATCCTCATTTAAAATAAAAAACTTTAATTTGAAATATCTCCTTAAAAAATCGTTTGAAAAAGACCTTCCAGAAGGCTTTTTCGATAGAAAGAAGAAAGGTTTTGCGGTTCCACTTTCAAGATGGCTAAAAGGTCCTTTAAAAAACATAGTCCTGAACATTCTTTCTGATGAAAACCTGAAGAGAGCACCCTTTTTTGATAAGGCGGAGGTCAGGAAAATTCTCGAAGACCATTTCCAGAACAAAAAAGACAACAGGAAGCTGATATGG
>DYJZ01000064.1 GCA_020722885.1 Thermoanaerobaculum aquaticum | reverse complement strand
GCATCGAAGTAAATCCCAGAAGGAAATTATCATATAGCTTTGACAGGGAACTTATTCATTAAAACTTTACAAATTGAGCACAAAAATTTGAATTTTAAAAGGAGTCCTTTATAATTTAGTATCTGGAGGTTTCTATGGAGGAAAAGATAGCAATAGTGGAAGATGAAGATGATATAAGAGAGAGTCTTAAACTCCTTCTTGAAAGAGAAGGTTACAATGTGACTGATTACGAAGATGGAACAGAAGCACTTGTTGGATTTAAAAATGAAATTCCAGATTTGATTCTTCTTGACTGGATGCTTCCCAGGTTGTCTGGAATAGATATACTTAAAATTGTTAGAAATGATCAAAAATTTTCAAAGACCGGAATAATTATGGTAACGGCAAAATCGCTTGAAATTAACATTGTTGATGCTTTAAACCTTGGAGGGGATGATTACATAGTAAAGCCTTTCAAAAAGGAGGAGTTACTTGCAAGAATTAAAGCAGTTTTAAGAAGATACAAAACTTCTCAAAGCGAATCTGTTTCAGAGAAAATTGTAAGATTTCAAGAAGTATGGGTAAATCTCCTTTCTTATCAAGCAGGAGATGCAAACGGGCCTTTTGATTTGACTCCAAAAGAATTCAAGATACTTTCTCATTTTATTCTTAATGCTGGAAAACTTTTTACGAGAACTCAAATAATTGCACAATTTTGGGACTCAAATGAGGATGTAGAAGAGAGGGCGGTGGATGTTCATATAGCAAGACTGAGAGAAAAGATGGGTAAAAGCGGTAAAATAATTGAAACTGTCAGGGGGCTTGGCTATAGATTAAGAGAAACTAAATGAACTATTTTAAGAGAGCATTTTACCTCCTCTTTTTTCTTTTGATTTTTCAGATATCTTTTTTCAAAAATCTATCTTTTCCTCTCTCAATTCTTGTTTGCTTTTCCCTTGCGGTTATTGGTAGTTATTTTTTCCATAAATGGATATTTTCCTGTTTTAAAGAACTTAAATTGGGGCTTGAAAGAATAAGAAACAGTGATTTTAATGCCAGACTTGACGATGTTAAGGGCAAAGATTTGAATGAAATAGCATATGAATTTAACCTTCTTGCAAACGAACTTGAAAAATATAAACAAAAATCGGAAAAAAGAGAGAAGGAACTAATTTCTTTAATTAATTCCATTCCAGAAGGTATTATTCTTTTTGATGAGAACTCAAAAGTTGTTGTTGCAAATGAAACAATTTGTAAAATGTTTCCCTATTTTAATATTGATGCTCCTGTATCTTCTCTTTCGATCCCATCTCTCAATGCTTTTGTTGTTAAAGCAAGGGAAGAAAACATATCAGCAAGAGAAACATTTCAGGAGGCTGGCAAAGGAAAGGGAAGAACATTTGAGGTAACTTATATCCCTCTTTTTAACCATAATTATGCCCTTTCCCTTATTGATGTGAGTGTGGAAAAAAGCCTTGAGAGGATCAAGTATGACCTTGTTGCGAATGTTTCTCACGAATTAAGAACACCTATGTCTGCAATATCTTCGATGATGGATGTTGTGGAAGAAGATGAAAACCCGGAGAGGAAAAAAGAATTTCTTTTGAGAATAAGAAATCAGATTGAAAGAATTAATGCTCTTTTAAATGACCTACTTTCTCTTTCAAGAATAGAGGGAGGGAGTTACGAAATTAGGTATGAAAAAGTAAAAATAAAAGAACTTCTTGAACACATTTTTGCAGAAATAGAACCCCTTATGAAAAAGAATAACATTTCTTCGGAAATAAATTGTCCCCAAGATATGGAAATTACAACAGATTATATTTTAATCGAATCAATTTTAAAAAACATTATAGAAAACGGAGTAAAATATAATAGCGAAAATGGGAAAGTAGTAGTTAAAGCGAGTCAGGATGAAAATAGTGCCACATTCGAAATTGAAGATACAGGCGCGGGAATTCCAGAGGAGTACAGAGAAAGAATCTTCGAAAGATTTTTCAGAATAGACAGCCACAGGTCTAAAAACAGCGGTGGAACAGGTCTTGGTCTTTCAATAGTCAAACATAGCGTTAAAATACTTAACGGTGAGATCGCTCTGGAGAGTGAATTGGGAAAAGGAAGCAAATTTATCATTAAAATTCCAAACGACTCAATTGTTGCAAAAATGCAATAATTTAGAAAAAGAGGTGAAATATTTTTTTCATATCATACACTATGAGGTTTTTAGAAAGGAGATATGGTATGAAAAAAATTGTGGTTTTGATGGCGCTGGCAATGTTTTGTTTGGGGTTGTTCTCACAGACAAAAATTCTGACAGGGGCAGGGGCAACTTTCCCCTATCCCATTTATGGGAAATGGGCTTACGAATATCAAAAAATCACCGGACTGAAAATGAACTATCAATCAATCGGCTCTGGTGGAGGAATACAGCAAATTTCGAACAAAACGGTTGATTTTGGTGCCTCTGATGCTCCGCTAAAGGCAGATGAACTTAATTCAAAGGGTTTGATACAATTTCCTATGATTATGGGTGGAGCAGTTCTTGTTTTCAATCTACAGGAAGTTGGCAATCTTGAACTCAATCTTGACGGAGAAACAACTGCATTAATCTTTATGGGGGAAATAAAAAAATGGAATGACCCTAAAATTGCTAAACTAAATCCACAGGTTAACCTTCCAAACAAAGAAATTACTGTCGTTCACAGAGCAGATGGTTCAGGGACGACATTCCTGTTTACTCATTATCTTTCGCAGGTTAACCCAAAGTGGAAAAATCTTGTTGGATACGGAACAGCAGTTGAATGGCCTGCAGGAGTTGGAGGAAAAGGAAACGAGGGAGTGGCATCCTATGTCAAACAGACTGATGGTGGGATAGGCTATGTTGAATACGCATATGCTCTTCAAAATAAGATGAAGGTTGCAAAACTGAAGAACAGGGATGGCAATTTTGTGGCCCCTTCAAGCGAAACTTTTGGTGCCGCAGCTGTAAATGCAAAATGGGAAAAGGCAGATAATTTTTACCTGATACTGACTGACCAGCCGGGAAAAGATTCCTGGCCAATTACTGGTGCAAGTTTTATTCTCATTTACAAAAATCAGGAAAACTATGAAAAGGCAAAGACGATGCTCTCCTTCTTTGACTGGTGTTTCAGAAATGGGCAGAAATATGCCCTTGAACTTGACTACATTCCAATTCCTGAAAATGTTTATAAAATGATTGAGAAAGTGTGGGCTGAAAAAGTTACTGCATCAGGAAAAAAGGTGTGGGAGAACTAAGTTGAAACTTTTATTCACTAAAAAAGAAAGAACCTTATTTGAGGTTCTTTCCTTTTTTTCTGCAGTTACAGTATTTGTGCTAATTTTCATCATATTTACTTCTCTTCTTATAGACAGCATTCCCGCAATAAAGGTTTTTGGTTTTAAATTTCTTTCAGGAACAAAATGGGATCCTGTTAAAGACCTGTACGGTGCCCTTCCTCAAATTTATGGGACTTTGATAACCTCTCTTCTTGCGATCTTTATTGCTTTTCCTGTCGGTATTCTTACGGCGCTATTTTTGACAGAAATAGCTCCTCCATCATTAAGCAGACCTGTTTCCATTGGAGTTGACCTTCTGTCGGCTGTTCCAAGTATAATATATGGAATGTGGGGGCTTTTTGTCCTTGCTCCAGTAATGTCCAGAAAATTCTTTATTCCTCTCAAAGAAAGGTACCCGGATTCACCCTTCTTTGAAGGTCCGCCAATGGGTATAGGTATTTTTACCGCTTCGATAATACTGGCAATTATGGTTCTTCCCCTTATTGTTTCTATTTGCAGAGAACTGTTGCTTCTTGTTCCAAATATGGTTAGAGAATCAGCATATGCGATAGGTGCTACAAAAGCGGAAGTTTCTTTTGGAATACTTCTTCCTTATGCGAAGAAGGGAATAATCGGTGCCACATTTCTTGCTCTTGGAAGGGCGCTTGGTGAAACAATGGCTGTTACATTTGTCATTGGCAACCAGCACAAAATTTCTATTTCTCTTGCTGCACCTTCAAGTACAATAGCTTCAACTCTTGCCAACGAACTTTCTGAAGCGGTTACAAAACTTCATACAAGCAGTCTAATATTTTTAGGACTTGTTTTATTGATTTTGAGTATAACAGTTATATCTCTTTCAAAATATCTTATTTACACTGCGGAAAAGACAGCTAAAATTAAAAAATGACAGCAACATCATCAACTCTAAGAAAAACAATCGATTATGCTTACCAGATAGTCGCAACCCTATTCTCTTTTCTGGCTATATTTATCCTCCTAATTATTTTGTATGAAGTTCTCAAAAGAGGCTTTGCAGCAATTAACTTTAGTTTCTTCTTTCATCTTCCCAAGCCGCCAGGTGAAGAAGGGGGAGGTATTGCAAACGCTTTATTAGGCTCTTTTGTCATAACAACCATAGCATCCCTTATTGGAATTCCTCTTGGAATAATGAGTGCCATTTACTCTTCTGAATTTGGTAGAGGGAGTTTGTTTAGCAAATATATAAGGTTTTCTACTGAAGTTCTTTCAAGCGTTCCAAGCATAATAATCGGGTTGTTTGTTTACGCTATTGTTGTTCTTCCAATGAAAAGTTTTTCAACAATAGCAGGAGCAATTGCACTTTCAATAATAACGATACCTCTTATTCATCGAGTTACCGAAGAGATGCTTTTTATGGTTCCAGACACATTAAGGGAGGCGGGGCTTGCTCTGGGAGTTGAATATCCCGTTGTGGTGAGAAAAATTTGTTTAAAAAGTGCAAGAATAGGTGTGATAACAGGAATACTTACTGCTATAGCAAGAATCTCAGGAGAGACTGCTCCTTTACTCTTTACCTCTTTGAATTCCCCATTCTGGAATGTTTCTCTCTTTAAGCCCATGGCGACAGCAAATGTTACTGTTTTTGTTTACGCTATGTCACCATATGATGACTGGAGACAAATAGCGTGGGGAGCATCATTTTTAATCACAGCATCAATTCTTTTAATTACAATATTATCAAGAATTCTCTTTAAAAGGGTGAAAAATGGATAGTGTTATTGAAAATGTTGCTACTGCAAAACAATTGACCTCTTCTTTAGACAACGTTTCTTCAGAAATTGAACTGATTGTTAAAAATCTAAGTTTTTATTATGGAAAAACTAAAGCGCTCAAAAATATTTCCTTTCCAATCTACAACAAGAAAGTAACTGCAATTATAGGCCCTTCCGGGTGCGGGAAATCTACCCTTTTAAGATGCTTCAATCGAATTTTTGAACTTTACAGAGATCAGAGAGCGGAAGGGGAAATCATATTCAGAAGTGAAAACATTTTGAGCAGGGAGACTCACCTTCCCACTTTAAGGGCAAAGATCGGGATGATTTTTCAAAAACCAACTCCTTTTCCCCTCTCGATATATGATAATATTGCTTTTGGAATGAAACTTTATCAGAAACTCAGTCGTTCGGAGATACGGGAGAAAGTGGAAATTGCCCTTAGGAAAGCAGCCCTCTGGGAGGAAGTTAAAGATAAACTCCTTGAGCCGGCAACATCATTGTCGGGAGGACAACAACAAAGACTCTGCATAGCAAGAGCAATTGCAATAGAGCCTGAGGTGATTCTTATGGATGAGCCTGCATCCGCTCTGGATCCTATTGCAACTGCAAAAATCGAGGAATTGATTGAAGAATTAAGCCAGAAATATACAATAGTTATAGTAACTCACAATATGCAGCAGGCAGCAAGGGTTTCAGATTACACCGCCTTTTTATATCTTGGTGAATTAATTGAATTCTCACAAACTGAAGAATTCTTTACAAATCCAAAAGAATCGAAAAGCAAAGAATACCTGACAGGGAGGTTTGGATAATAATGAGAGAGAGAGAAGAGATAAAGCAACTACTCGAAATGCTTGGAGTAATGGCTGACGAGATAAACAAGATATTGGTAGATGCTACAAAAGGGCTAAAAGGTGGGGCTGAAGAAATTTTAAAAAAACTTGAAGAAAAAGACCTTATAATAGACAGGATGGAAAACGAGATTGATTCTAAATGTTTAAGAATCCTTGCGTTATATCAGCCAGAGGCAGATGTTTTAAGGACTGTAACGATGGCAATGAAAATAAACAACGACCTTGAAAGGATAGGAGACCATGCAATAAACATAGCAGAAAGAGGAGTAACAATAGGTGGAACCCTTCCTGAAGCCATCTTTAAAAAACTTGAAAATATGAGTGCACTGACCAAATCTATGCTTTCAGATGTTATAACTGCCTTTATTGCGAAAGATTCGGCTTCTGCTAAAAGTGTTATGTCAAAAGATGACGAAATTGATGAACTTTTAAAAGAAATTATAGAGCTTTCTCTTTTTGGGGAAGAGGCAAAATCAATAGAAAGAGACAAAGCGCTTGCTGTAGCATCCGCAGCAAGAGAACTTGAAAGGATAGCTGATTTGATCACAAATATATGTGAAGATATTGTTTATATGGCAGATGGGATTAACATAAGACACGGGGGAAAAAAATAATATTTTAAAAACAATCCTGAATATCTTTTTTGAGTAAATCGTAAATATTTAAAATTTTGTCCAGAACAGTAATTCTAACCCCTAACTTTCCATTTATTAAGTAATACCAATTTGACATCCGTCGTTTACCAATTCACAGGCGATGATACCTATCCTCGTTTAGGCCGGGATATGTATCCCAGCCTGCGGGCGGAATAATTGATTTGCCTACTGTTGATGTCAAATTGGTGTCAGGACACAATAAGGAAGATTGCTTCGCTTGCACTGCGTTAAAGGAGCACTCACAACGGAGTATTTCTAAATAGTCTTAAAAATTCTTCTTGACTTCTTAGATGGTTCTGTCAAAATTTATTTTGGACAGATGTGATTACTACAGTTTTTTCAAAAGTTAAAATGTTGGTCTCCATTTATAAATCCTTTAATTCAATCAATTTCTGAATCTGGGATAAAACTTACGGGAACACCCATATACTTTAAGGCTGCTTTATTAATTATGCTGTAAGTGCGAGGAGGAGGAAGAAGATTTCTGGATGGAAGTTTCCCTGTGAGAAAGAAATTTTTTATTGCCGTTACAGCCAGAGTTAGACACTCCTCGGTTTTGGGATAGACACCTATGGAGACACCCTTTTCAACTAAAGAATAATCAAGAGAAAAGGTTAGTACTCTTTTTTCCATACACCTTGTAAGTACAAATCTAAGAGAGTAATCGTTTTGTGTTATTTTATCAGGAAATAGCAGAAGAGCCTGGTGTTGTGAAACTATATCCTGCATAATTAGTTCAAGAAGAGGTGCTTCTGACAAAGGATAGGGTTGCGGATTTAGACCTTCCTCTTTAAGTTTTTCAATTAAAGGGGTAATGGAAGGTGCGAGAAATTCAGAATACATTACAGCGATGTTTTTAACTGAGGCAAAATCTGTTCTCCCGTTGGTAAAAGAAAGTATTAATCTGGTAAGAGAATTTTCACTGCCGTACATCAAAATTCCAAACATTTTTGGGTCCTGAGAGAATCCCTCAACTTCAGGGTAACGGACAAATGTGTATATAATGGGTGTTTCGGGAAGAACCTTTCTTGCCATTTTGGCTGAATAGGCGCCTATAGCGAGAACCATTTTTGGGGAAAGTGATTTTAAGTTGTAAAGAGTTTTAGAATCTTCAGATGTGCCCAAAAGTTCGAAAAGAACTGGATTACCAATAAAACCGTTGTTAGACTTAAGCAATGAGAGGGCTTGCTGTGCAAAATTTTTTAGTTCAGGGAAATTAGAATTAACTATCACAGCAACTTCAGAAGCAATAATTGTTCGGCAAAAAATTAGCCAGATAAATGCTAAAAGTATAAGTCTTTTACATATTTCACAACTTTCTTTTTTCTTGAAAAGTGGAATGTAAAGAACTTTCATTGTTACGAATCTCCTTTTTTCTTATTTATTTTTCGACTCTTATTTGTTAATTGCTCCAATAAATTTCAGAGTTGCAGAAAGGAACCATTTTGTGGCAAATACAAGAAGAAAAATTGAAAGCAGGAAAATTAGCAATGATTTTATGGTTGAATAAGTGCCAGGTGGAGTTCCTTTTTCTGTTCTTAAAAGTTTATTTATTAGACTCATTAAGCCTCCCATTAAAACATTACAAAAGAGGCTTTTCAGTTTTATTTCAGGAGATTATCTTTTTTGAAATAATTGACTATTCGCCCAGAAAAACGCCTGTGCTTCTTGCTGAAATTATCGAGGGGTGATTTAAAGGCACCAGTTTGATTTTTCCTGCAACATCTTCCAGCGGGACTTCAACTACCATTTCCTCTTTTAACCCCAACATTATTCCTGTTTTCCCGTTTTGTATAGATTCTGTGGCAGCTGTTCCAAGCCTTGTGGCAACAATTCTGTCGTAAGAAGAGGGTGTCCCACCTCTTTGAAGATGTCCGAGAATTGTAAGTCTCGATTCCATTTTAGTCAGTTCTTCAAGTTGCTTTGTTAATACGAGAGTGTGAGAAAGGTGTTCCTTATGAAACAAAAGAAGCTTTTCCTTAGCTTTTGCTTTTTCCTCTTTTGTTTTTGAATTTTCTTTGGAATAAACAAGTTTGCTTACAATTTTGTGCTGGCTTACAGACATCGCTCCCTCAGCAACGACAACGATTGAAAATTCTTTCCCCCTTTTCTTTCGTTCAATTATTGCTTCAGCCGCTTTTTTAATGTCATAGGGGATTTCTGGGATTAAAATTATGTCTGCACCGGCTGCCAATCCAGCGCCGAGGGCAATCCAGCCTGCACGGTGTCCCATAACTTCAATCACGATTATCCTGTCGTGGCTCATCGCTGTTGAGTGAAGTCTGTCTATTGCTTCAGTTGCAATTCCAGCGGCGGTGTCAAATCCTATTGCTGTATCAGTAAAAGGAATGTCATTGTCAATTGTTTTGGGAAGTGTTACTACTTCAATCCCCGATTTTTTAAGGTATAAAGCGTTTTTCTGAGTCCCTCCCCCACCAATGCAGATGAGAAAATCAAGTTTGTTCTTTTTATATACCTTCAATGCTTCCATTGTTTTGTCAACATATTTACCATTTTCAGGAAACTTATGTGGCTTATCCCTGCTTGTTCCAAGTATTGTTCCGCCCTGAGTAAGAATTCCGGAGACCATTTCAGTTGACAGTTCCAAATAATTATTCTGAATAAGTCCTCTAAATCCGTTTCTGAATCCTATGAAGCTCATAGAATGTTTTTCTTTGCCAGACTTTACAATGGCCCTTATTGCCGCATTCAATCCCGGACAATCTCCTCCGCTTGTAAGTATTCCTACTTTCATCGCCATCTATTCATCTCCATCTTAATGGTAACATAAAAAAAGAGAGGGGGACATATGTCCCCCCAGATGTTTGAAAAGAGGTTGGAAGATTTTAGAATTTAATTTGAAGATTCAGTTGTAAGCGCTCCTCATCAGGAATCGTTGTGGTGCCATAAAGAATGTTGCTGTATTTTTTAGTGTGGCTCAGCCTTTCATAATCGAGAAGTATGAGGTTGTCCTTGTATAGCTTGTAAGCGATTCCGTAGATCGTCCGTTTCTGGATGTCTTCCTTATCTTGAAGATCAAGGATCCCTTTTGTGTCGGGATCATAATAGTCATAACGGACCCACAGGTTCCATTTTTTTGCTGCTCCAAGCTTTACATTTCCGTAGAATGAGTAACCTTTCTGGTCGTAACCCTTAAAGATATCGGAATAATCGACTTTGCCTGCAACATAATCCGAAGGAACATAGTAATTCTTTCCGGACATCGTTCCCGTGGCCTCGTAATAGAGCCCGTAAAGAGTGAACCACTGATGCTCGTATGAGAGCATAAAGAGGTTGATGTCGAAATCGGGATAGATCCTTTCGTTGTAGAATATACCTTCTTCACTGTAATTAGTTGGCTCGTTGTTTCCTTTTCCAGTTCCGCCCAAATAGGTGAACTGAAAGCCTGGAAGGTAGGCGGGCAGAGGCCTGAAGGTAAACCTACCCATCAGGACTTTGTTGGTGTTCTTTTCCTTAGACGAGTATCCACCGCCGTTATAAATTCCGATAGCGAAAGATCCCCATTTGCCTGGATATGCCTTGGTCACCTCATTCTGGTATGTTTTCGGCAATGGTGGGCCGAAGTTGGCTCCGAACATTATGCCGGAATCTGCGCTGCTGATTATCCCGAAGCGGTCGACCGCCATTGGGTCCTGCACTCTGAAGCCATTCATTGTTTCCTCAAAATCGAGATAGGGGGTGTGGACGAGACCTACTTCAAGGTGAGGCTTCGAAAAGGCATTGTTTCCTTTCCACTTGAAGTCGGCATAGAAATACTTGAGCCTCAGGTTGTAATTGCCAGAAGAGTCCTGGTTGAGATCGGGGGTGAAGCGGGTCGTAAGATAGGGCGTAACATCTTTTTTAAAATCAAAGTAAGCTCTCTTCAGGACAAACTTGTTGTGGCTTTTAAGGCCGTCTTCCTGGTGGGCGTCAAACAGGGTTCCATTTTGGTAGGCAAGATAATAAGTGCCGCCGATCTTTACACCTTCGAGTGCTTTCGAAAACGACTTGAACGGCTTGGTGGCTTCGTCAACTGTTTTCTTGGTCTCTTTTTTCTCACTTTCCTTCTTCTTGTCGTACTCATTCTGAACCTGCTTGGCTTCCTCACTGGTAAGCACTTTTTTCTCGATGAGAAGTTGAAGCAGCGGGTCGAGCTCCTGTGCTAACACCGCCGGAGTTACCAGACAGATGACCATCAAACTTAGAAGAACAAATAACTTTCGCATAACAATTCCTCCTTTCCAGAGGAGAGTTTAGAAAAAAGATGTTTCTTTATTGTTTCCGATTTTTTTCAAAAAAGAAATAATTATAAATTGGCTTTCCTGATCTTTTTTCTTTTAATTAGCAATGAGGCAAATCCAGAAAGAAGCGGAAAAAAAGAAAGAAATAAAAATGCTGAAAAAGGTGATATTACCTCAGAAACAGCACCAGATAAAAGTTGAAATAATGCTGCTGAAAATCCTCCTGCACCGGAAACGAGCCCTGTAAGGTAAGCCATATTTTCTTTTGGAATCTCATCTCCGATGATTGCAAAAAGTATTGGAAAGGTCATCAGAAGTGCAAAAAAGGAAAGAGAAAGAGAGAGAACACCTAAGAAAAGGGGTAAATACAAAAAAAGAAAGAATGTGAATCCGGAAAATATCAGGAGAAAAGCCATTAAAAAAGAACGGTTAGAAAAATCTGAAATTTTACCTCCAACTGGTTGTGCAATAATTCCAAGAGCAAGAACAATTGTCATAAAATATCCGCTTTTCATTAAGTCAAAATTTTTAAATCCCACGAGAAAAGAAGGAAGAAAGTTCACCACCGTTAGAAAAAAAGAGGTTCTCAAAAAGGAAATTATCATAAGAAGAACTACAAAACGATCGACATAAAAAAGATTTTTTTTTATTACTTTAAGCTGAATAACTTTGAAATCTGATGCTGGATAAAAGAAAAAAGAGATAATTGAAATTGGAATGCCAAGAAGCAAAAAAGGGGCAAAAGCTGCATAGAAAGATACTTTAGTAATTAAGAAGGAAAGTAGAAGAGGCGTTAACATCCTTCCTATGCTACCTCCGGCATTATTTATTCCCTGATAATATCCTCTTCTTTCATTTTTGACTGTTTCATTAAGAAGTGTGGTTGCAACAGAATGGTATGAACCCGCAAAAATTCCTGTAAGGAAAGAAACGGAGGAGAGGAAAAGAAGACGATCAAAAGAAACAAGCGAATGAATTGAAAAAAGAGAAAATAGAAGACACGACGAAAAGAGCCCGAGAGAAATATGAAAACCTCTCCTTTGTCTCAAGTCTGAAATGAGACCCCATAGTGGCTCTGCAATTGCTGTCGCTGCGGTAAATGAGGCAAGAATGATTCCAACTTCCATATATCTTTGCTGCCTCCCGAAAATTTCTGCAGCCACAATAGCAATAGCAATAGAGAAGGAATCAATAAAAATATGAGTAGTTGAAGAGAGAAATAAAACGGTCCTTTCCTGAGACAAAAGATCCCTCCAAAATCAATCCTAAATTATGCCACATTTGCGTAAAGAAATAATAGAAAGCAAAATGAAATTTGTAATAGTAGAATTCTTTGATCTTAGACTTTAAAAATTTTTGGTTTAATAATGATTTACTTTTCGACTCCCTGCTTCGAAGACTCTGGTGGAGGCGGCGGGAGTCGAATCTACGCT
>DYJZ01000003.1 GCA_020722885.1 Thermoanaerobaculum aquaticum | reverse complement strand
GCTCGTTCCTATTCTTCCTTTCAACGAAAATTCCCCCTTTCAGGAAAAAACGCAATGGCTGAGGAAATTGACGAATTGTCCACAATTTCCACAGCCTCTACTAATTAAACTTGTAACAGGACATTTTTAGTTAGTTAATTTAGGGGACATTTCTAAATAGTCTTGACACAAAAGGGGCAAAACCTATTGACAATAATGAGTTAATATATTAAAATACCCATTCACCTTTTCAAAGGTGTAATGCTTTTTTAAGGAGTTCATAATGTCTGAGACTTGTTTTGCCAAAAAAGGCGAAGTGGTTAGAAAATGGTATCTGGTGGATGCAGAAGGGCAAACGCTCGGAAGGCTAGCAACGCAGATAGCAAAAGTTTTGATGGGAAAGCACAAACCTATTTTTACACCTCACACCGAATGCGGTGATTTTGTCATTGTCGTAAATGCCGAAAAAGTTTCTCTTACTGGCAAGAAATGGGATGATAAAATTTACAGACATCATACAATGTATCCGGGAGGCTTGAGGGAGATGGCTGCAAAAGACCTTCTTAAGAAAAGCCCCACATCTCTAATTGAAGTAGCGGTAAGGGGAATGCTTCCAAAGACAAAAATTGGCGATAGACTGATAACTAAACTAAAAGTTTATTCGGGACCGAAACATCCTCACGAGGCTCAACAGCCCGCGCCTTTTCCGATTCATGAGACAAAGAGAGGAGTTAAGTAATGGAGCAAAATGTTGTAAATCAGGGAACAGGAAAAAGAAAAACCGCGGTTGCAAGGGTAATATTAAAAAGTGGAAGCGGAACGATAACAATCAACAAAAGGAAATTTGAGGAATATTTTCCAAATCCTGTCCACAGAATGATTATTGAAATTCCTCTTAATGTTACACAGACAAAAGATAAATTTGACATAAAAGTCAATGTTAAAGGTGGAGGTTTGTCAGGTCAGGCAGGAGCAGTCAGGCACGGAATTGCAAGAGCACTGCTTTCTTGCGATCCGGAACTAAAAAGCAAACTTCGTGCTCACGGTCTCTTAACCAGAGACGCCAGAGAAGTTGAGAGAAAGAAGCCCGGACGCCCAAAGGCAAGAAAACGCTTCCAGTTCAGCAAGCGTTAATCTTCAAGCCTGAGAGCGTTCTAAAGAAGAGATATGACTATTTTCCCGCCGTGTTAGAAAATCGGGTAAGGAAGCCGGAATGGCTTTCTCGGCGTTGCGCTGACCGCTTTACGGCGGCTGAGTAAAAGGAGGATTAATTGGCCACAATCAGTATGAAAGAACTTCTGGAAGCGGGAGTCCACTTCGGTCATGTAACAAGGAAGTGGAACCCAAAAATGAAAAAGTACATTTTTGGAGTAAGAAATGGGATCCACATTGTTGACCTTCAGCACACATTGAGAGAGTACAAGAAAGCGGATCAGTTTATCTCCGACACCGTTATGGCAGGAGGAACTGTTCTTTTTGTTGGTACAAAAAGACAGGCGCAACCCGTAATTCAGGCAGCAGCAGAAAAAGTCAATATGCCCTATGTCCTTGAAAGATGGGTTGGAGGAATGCTTACAAATTTTGGGACGATAAGAAGCAGAATTGAAAGACTGAAAGATCTTGACAGGCTTGACACAGACCCAAAATTCCAGAATTTGACAAAAAAAGAAAAACAACTTCTGGTAAAAGAGCGAGAGAAGCTTCAAACGATGTTTGGCGGCATAAGAGAGATGACGGAAATCCCATCTGCCCTTTTTGTTGTTGATATAAAAGAGGAGAAAAACTGCATAGCAGAAGCGAGAAAACTTTCCATTCCGGTTGTTGCAATGGTTGATACAAACTGCGACCCTGATGCCGTTGATTTCCCGATACCCGGGAACGACGATGCAGTAAGATCAATTCAGCTTTTCACCTCAAAAATTGCCGAAGCGGTTCAGGAAGGGCTTGATATGAGAGAATCGAGAAAGATTGAAGAGACAGAAAAGGACGCTCTGGCTGAGAGAATTGAGTCCGAAGAACAGAAATACAGAGAAAGTTTCGGGGAAAAAACAAACAAAGGTGAGAAAGAGAACACCGTTTCTGAATAGGAGTTAAAAATGGCGCAGATTACATCTAAATTGGTTCAGGAACTGAGGGAAAAAACTGGCGTAGGAATGATGGATTGCAAAAGAGCATTAGAAGAAGCTAAAGGCGATATGGAAGAAGCCATAAAACTTTTAAGAAAAAAGGGAATGGCGACTGCAGAGAAGAGAGCTGAAAAAAGTGCCAATGAAGGTCAGATTGCCTCTTTCATATCTCCCGATTTCAAGAAAGGTGTCATAGTTGAACTTAATTGTGAAACCGATTTTGTTGCAAAGACAGACGATTTCAAAAATCTTCTTAATGAAATTGGAATAAAACTTCTCTCATCGCCAGCAAAGAGTGTTGCCGAATTACTTGAGGAAAAATCTTCTGTTGATCCTTCTTTGAAAGTAAAGGACAGAATTCTTGGTGTGATCGGAAAGATAGGCGAAAATATACAGCTGAAAAGGTTTGAAAGAATTGAAGGAGACTATGTTTCAAGTTATATTCACGCTGGTGGAAAAGTTGGTGTTATTCTTTCCGTAAAAGTTTCGTCAGTACAGGACAAGGTAAAAGAACTTTGCAAAGATTTATGCATGCAGGTTGTTGCTTCATCTCCCAGATTTATCACTCCAAAAGATGTCAGCAGTGATGTGATTGAATCAGAAAAAGAAATTTATAGAGAGCAGATTCTTGCTCAGGGTAAACCAGCTAACATTGTTGACAAAATAGTGGAAGGCAAAATGGGAAAGTTCTATGAAGAAGTTTGTTTTTTAGAACAGCCATTCATTAAAGACCCTGCAATCAAAGTTTCAAAGTACATATCTTCAATTGTTTCAGAGTCATTTGAAGTTATTTCATTCAAGAGATTTCAGGTGGGTGAAAGTTCTTCCCCACAAGGCGGCTGATGAAAACCAATAGGTCTGGAAAATTCAGACGTGTTCTGGTTAAACTTTCTGGGGAATCTTTATCGGGAGAGGCAGGATACGGAATTACGACTACTTTCCTAAAATATGTGGTTGATGAACTTATTTTAGCAAAAGAAGTTGTTCCTGAACTGGCGGTTGTGATAGGGGGCGGAAACATTTTCCGCGGAATAAGTAGCAAGGAATTTTCAATTGAGAAAAAAACCGGCGACAATATGGGAATGTTGGCTACCGTTATTAACGGGCTTGCGTTAAAAGATGGCTTGATAAGAAGGGGAATTGAAGCTGATGTTCTAAACTCTTTTGATATAACTCCCTTTGCTGAAGGATATACTCATCAAAAAGCAGAGGGGATGTTGAAAGAAAAAAGGGTTGTTATTTTCACAGGAGGAACAGGGCATCCGTTTTTTACAACGGACACGACCGGCGTTTTGAGGGCAATTGAAATTCAGGCAGACGCCTTTTTCAAGGCAACAAAAGTTGATGGGGTTTACACAAAGGATCCAATGAAGGACAGAAGCGCAAAAAAGTATGAGGTTCTAACATATGACGAGGCAATTTCTAAAAATCTAAACATTATGGATCAGACGGCAATTGCGCTTGCAAAAGATGCAAATCTCACTCTTCACATTTTTAATTTTTTCAAAAAAGGAAACCTTGCTCAAGAACTTAAGGGATACAGGACTGGTTCAATTGTCAGGGGAGGATTAAAATGAACAATGTTGTCAAACAATGCGACGAAAAAATGAAGCATGCCATTGAAGCGACAAGGCACGAATTGATGACATTAAGAACGGGAAAGGCAACAATATCTTTTCTTGATCCTGTGAAAGTGGATTATTACGGATCAAAAGTCCAGCTACAACAGATTGCAAATCTTTCCGTTCCAGATGCAAGGATGATTTTAATAGCTCCATGGGACCCGAAGCAGATAGCAGCTATAGAAAAAGCAATAAGAGAGGCAAACCTCGGTTTCAATCCTGCAAATGATGGACGGGTTGTCAGGGTTCCCGTTCCTCCTCTTACTGAAGAGAGAAGAAAAGAACTTTGCAAAAAAGCGAGAGAAATCGGGGAAAAAGGAAAAATTGCCATAAGACATATCAGACACGAAGCAAGAGAGGAACTTGAGAAAAAAGAAAAGAGCAAAGAGATTTCAGAAGACGACAAAAAGGAGGGCTTTGAGAAAATTCAAAAACTTCACGATAAGGCTATAGAAGAAATTCAACATTCGGTTGCAAATAAAGAAAAAGACATAATGGAGGGATGAGAAGTGGCTTTTGAACCCAGAATCGGTGTTGCGATTCTTGGGGGAGGTAAGGGAGTAAGATTTGGAGGAATTACTCCAAAACCTCTCGTGCATGTTCTGGGCCACCCACTGATTTATTACAGTTTAAAACTTTTTTCGTCTTTTAATATTGTTTCTTCAATAGTTATTACTTTTCCAGAAGAACAAATTCCACTACTTGAAAAAGCGCTGCAGCCTTATGGAGAAGATGTCAGAAGAAAGATTGTGCCAGGAGGAAAAACCAGGGCAATGTCTTCTATGAATGCGCTTGAAACATTAAAAAAATCTAATCCAGAAATAGCAATTATTCACGATGCTGTTCGCCCCTGTATAAGCTCTGAGGAGGTTTCTTCACTAATAAATTCTCTAACAAGCGCTGACGGAGCGTTTCTTGGAATTGAACTGACCGACACAATATGGAAGATGGGAAATGACTCTGTAAAAGAAACTATCAAAAGGGAAAATCTTGTAAGAGCATTTACCCCGCAGGCGTTCCATTTCCCTATAATTTATGATTCATTAAAGAAAGGAATTGAAGAAGGTTTTGAAGGAACTGACGACGCCTCTTATGTTGTTAAAAACGGGGGAAAGGTTGTCTGTGTCTTTTCTTCAAACTCAAACATAAAAGTCACCTATCCAAAAGATATAGAAACTGCGGAAGCAATACTTTCGGGGATGCCGTGCGCGTAGGATTCGGCTGGGATATCCATAGACTTGTAAAAGGAAGGAAACTTCTCTTAGGAGGAGTTGAAATTGATTCAGAAAAAGGTGCACTTGGGCATTCGGATGGGGATGTTGTTCTGCACTCTCTTGTAGATGCTATTTTAGGAAGTCTTTCACTCGGTGATATAGGGGATCATTTTAAAGACACAGATTTAAAATGGAAGGATGCAGAAAGCTCTATCTTTGTCAAAGAAGCTCTTCGCCTTTTGAAAGAGAAAGGTTTTTCCCTTTCGAATGTTGATATAACGGTGATTTTGGAGAAACCCAAACTTTATCCTTATAAAGAAAAAATCAGGAAACGAATTTCAGACCTCCTCAATATAGATATGGAGCAGGTTTCCTTCAAAGCAAAAACGAAAGAGGGAATAGGAGAAACGGGGAAAGGGGAAGCTATAGAATCCTTTTCCGTTGTCCTTATAACCAGGATTTGATTTATTTTCAAAGGGTTGTTGACTAAAAGAGAAAATATTTTTTTACTTTTTATGTAAAAGAGTATTTTGCTCATCATTTTCAAATTGAGAGAGCTTTTCCCCATCTTCTCTTGAAGAGTAAACAATTCAGGCAATTATGAGACAAAGAAGAGAAGTCGTCTTAATCCGTAACTTCCTAAAAGTTAAGTAATATGTAAAAGAGATTTCTATCAATTCCTCTGTTTGTTTGGGTATTTTTAAATTAAGGCACTGGAAATAAAAGCACATCTGAAACACTTATTTACGCAATAGTTCTTTTTCTATTAAGAGACAATAAATTATGATGATTCCCTCACTTTGACTGATTAGAAATGTCCTCAAAAATGGAAGTTCAGGTACTGCCTGTTTTAGAAAATTTAATGGAAATAGCGTACTAATGAAGACTTTACCAGAATTCCTTATTTATTTTCTCACCTCTTTCCCAATTTAAAAAAGAACATTATAAAACTCTATTACTTAATAAATGGGAAGTCAGGGGATAAATTTTCATTTTAGAAGTGTAAAAATTAACATTATTCACATAATCGAAGGGTACAGAATTTTCTCAATTTCTTTTCCACATCTTTTCGAGTTTTAAGTTTGAGTTGCATTTGCTTTGAAGAGCTGCAAGGATTTTTGAAACTTGAAGACGGGATATTTTAAGTTTTTCTTGAGAAAGAAAATTTTTTTTCTTTTTCTGGATGAGATTTACCGTCTCTCGAGCAAAAAAAAGACTTGTTGATAGAAAGAGACGAACCTCTTTTTCATTTTCAGGAATTGCTATTAAATATTCAAATGCACTTTGTAGATTTTTCTTTAATGTTTCAAAAAGAGGAAAGAGGGAATTGTACAAAATGATGCTGTAGTTTTCATCAAGAAGGTTAGAAGGCTCCATCTTTGCTTGAATAAGAATTTTCTGCGGAATAAAAACCCACCCTCTTATATAATCTTCCCTAATATCTTTTAAAATATTTACTTTCTGAAGTGCAAGGCCAAAATCGTTAGCCCTTTCTTTAAGATAATTGTATTTATTTTTATCAATTTCAGGGCAATTAAGAGAAAAAAGGTTTGTCAGCATATAACCAACTGTTCCTGCTATGTAGTAGCAGTAATTATCAAGATCTTCTAAAGTCTTTATCTCTTTGAGCCCATTTTTCTCTTCCATCTTTTTGTTGTAAAGGAGCATACCCTTTCCCATTTCAACCACCCAGGGGTGTATCGCTTCCTGGGACTCTTTCCTTGAAGAGAGAAAAGAGCGCCTAATTTTATCTCCATTTTTCACAAGTTCAGCGTCATAAGGCGAAGATTGTTCCTTTAGTTCACTGTAAATTTCTTCAAAAGCATTGGTGTTTATTTTTTGATTTACCAAACAATCAAGAAAAAAGTTTATTGAGTTTTCTTTTCTTTTAAACGGAAGGGAAGGGGAGTCCTCAATGGTATCGAGGATTCTGCAAATAAGGTATGTTACGCAGATTTCACTTCTCAATGGTTCTTTGAGTTGAGAAATTGAAAGAGCAAATGTCCTTGAAACTTTGGGAAGGAAGTCGTGGCAAAACTTGATATCGTCTTTAGGCAAAGTTTAACCTCTTATAAAAGAGCTTAAAAGGTTTCTATCATTACTTTCCATTGACAAAAAGTTTAACCCATATTCATTTTTGACAGACCTTACTATTTTCGCTGTGGTTTTTATAACAAATCTTTTTGTTCCCAAATTTATTCCAAATGCAAGTTGGACAACAGTTCCAGTTTTTAGTTCTCCATCGTAATCTATTCTGCATCCGCTTAAGGACAGATCCCTGATTGTGCAATCAATTGATTTTGCAAAATAAACTAATTTACATGGTGCGTTTATTTCCTTTCGAGGATATCTTCTTGAAACGACCTTACCGATTGACTTGATAACTTCTTCATACTGTGCCGGGCTTACTGGCATTGTAAAGTAATGGGTATTGGGCTGTTTTGCTCCTGAGTAAGTTTCTGATTTTGCATATATTAAAACGGTTTGAACTTTTTCCCACGATTTAATTTCTCTCAAATCCCACAAAAATTCCTCCGGCTTTTGAAAAAGAAGGGAATCTTCTACAATGAGAATGTCAGGGAGTCCAGATTTCAAAAGTCGTTCTTTAAGATCGTATCCTCCCAAAAAATAGACTATCTTAATGTCAGACCTATTAAATGGATGTCCTGGTTTGCACCAATTATTTTTTTCTTGCTCGCTTACTACTGCAAATAGTTTCAAAAATAACCTCCAGAGCTATTTTATCAGATAACTATCTTTTCAGGAAGGATTTTTGCATGGCTGAAATAATCTCTTTAACTTCTACAATTCTGGGATCATTAGGTATAAGTTTTTCTGCCTTTGCAAGGTTCGCCTTTGCAGATTCGAGATTGTTTCTTTTTGCAAGGATAAAGGCGGTGTTTATATAGGCGACGAAACAGTTCTGCTCTCTTTTTAAAATCCCGGCAAGTTCTTTTAAAGATCTGTCAGCAAATAGTTCACTATGAAGAAACCTTTGAAGGGCTAATTCAGCCCCATATTCAGAGTTTTGAGGGTCAAGTTCAAGAGCATATTCAAAATAATTCAGTGCTTCTTTATGTTTTCCTTGATGACGAAGAGCCTTTGCAGTTTTGAACTGCGTTTTTGCATCAAGAAGTTCTTTATAGGGGTCTTTTTGCTCAGGAGTTGAAGCACTAAAGGCTTTCTGTCTTTTAAGAATTCTCTCTTTTTTCAGTTTTTCTTTTAATTCCCCATCAGAAAGAATGGCGTACGCCTTTGCCCCTGCAAGAAAAAGTTCAATAGCCTTTTCCTTAAGATCAGAAATTTCATTTGCTTTGAAATTGTCAGGATTGAATCTGGAAGCAAAATTAAGATAGGCTTCCTTTATTTGTAATATCGTTGCAGTTTCTGGAAGAGAAAGAAGGTCAAAAGCATCCTTTCCTCTGAAAGATAGATACTCTTTGTGAAGGTTTTCTTTAATTTTTCGAACCTGTTCATCAGTCAATGATGAATTACAAATAACTTCTTTTTTGTTGTCTTCTATCTTTTGCTCTGTTTTCTTTACGGATTTTCCCTTGTTTCTTTCCTCTGGAACTATCATTCCAATCAGGCATAGCGCATACAGAATTCTCGAGAAATCTTCATAAGGAATCGAAAGTTCAGAAACAATTTCGTCAAGCCTTTTTGGTTTTTCAAGCGATTTTACCACAGCCTGTGCACTTTTTGTTAATTTGATTTCATTGGTGTCAAAGTGGCTTTCAACAGAAAGCGCAAGAACTTTTCCTATTAAGGGGGCAAGAAATTTGTTAACCTCATTGATTAATGCGAATTTGGTAATTCCAGTGAAAATGAGTTGGGGGACATTAACTTTGAGAGATGATCTGTTTTCAAAATTGTTGAAGGAGAGTTTAAATTGTCCACCTTTTATAAGAAATAGATCAAGAAGTTTTTTTGCAAGGTTTTGTTGAAGATATCTGTAGAGTTCAGAGTGGTTGAGTATTCCCTTAGAAACCAGATGTTCTCCAAAAGGAATGCCTTTAGAAATTGATTCTGAAAAATAAAGGTTTGCCTCTTCGTCAGAAAACTTTCCTAATTGAGAAAGGAACCTTCCAAAGGTTTCGTGGGCAAGATTTGACTGACAATCAACCGGAGTCCCAAATTCTATCAAAACTTTCTTCAGTATTCGTCCTTTGGTTACTTCGAGCGTTAAAGTTCTCTCTTCGATAAAATGAGAGAAAAGAATAAATGGGAAGGGGATTGAGTCAAGGCTTCCCTCTTTTAATTTTGAAATTTCTCTCAGGTCGTCTTTTGTTGGAGGGAATGGAATTTTTTCTATTCCTTTTTCTCCCATTTCATTCTTCCTCCAATGTAGAGGTCTCCTCCAAAAGAGTCACCTACAACAATTAAAGGAAAGTCTTCAATTTCGAGTTTCCTGATCGCTTCAGGTCCAAGATCTTCAAAAGCGACAACCTCTGCTTTTTTAATGCACCTGTTTATTAGCGCCCCAGCTCCTCCTGTTGCGCCAAAATAGACAACCCTGTATTCCATCATTGCTTTTTTAACAGAATCGTTCCTCTTTCCCTTTGCTATCATTCCCTTCATTCCCTCTTTCATAAGGCGGGGAGCATAAGCATCCATCCTGACTGCTGTTGTAGGCCCCGCTGCGCCAATTACCTTTCCGGGACGGGGTGGTGTTGGTCCAACATAGTAAATAACAGAGCCCTTTATTTCAAATGGGGGATTTTCGTTTTTGTCTAAAAGTTCAATAAGTCTTTTGTGGGCAGCATCTCTTGCAGTATATACAATTCCACTGAGCAATACTTTATCTCCTATTTTGAGTTTAACTACATCATCGTCTTTAAGTGGTGCTATCAATCTGTATTCTGCCATTTTTTCCTCCTAAAGAATTATTTCGCCGTGTCTTGCGGCATGACAGTTAATATTTACAGCAACAGGAAGAGCAACAAGATGGCACGGGAAAACCTCAATGTTTACTCCCAGAACAGTAACAGTTCCACCAAGTCCCATAGGCCCTACTCCAAGAGCGTTGCACTTTTCTTTCAACTCTTCTTCTATTTCCGCATAGAAAGGGTCTTGATTTCTTACTTGAAAAGACCTCAGGGCAGCCTTCTTTGCCAGGATGGCACATTTCTCAAAATTTCCTCCAATCCCAACGCCAACAACAAGCGGCGGACAGGCGTTTGCTCCACCAATAGAAACTGTTTCAATGACAAAATTTTTTACTCCCTCTATTCCATCACTTGGCTTGAGCATACTAAGACGAGACATATTCTCACTGCCTCCGCCTTTTGCCCCGAAGGTGATTTTTAATTGGTCACCTTTTACTATCGAATAATGTATTATAGCGGGAGTATTATCACCTGTATTTACTCTTCTAATTGGGTCTTTATAAACCGATTTTCTTAAAAAACCATCTACATAAGCTCTTCTTATTCCTTCATTAAGTGCTTCTTCAAGGTCTCCCTCGATTCTTAAATCCTGTCCCACTTCGACGAAAAGAACCGCCATTCCGGTATCCTGACAGTATGGAACCACCCCTTCTGCAGCAATTTTGGCGTTTTCTTTCAACTGCTGAAGGATCTCTCTTCCTGTTTCAGATTTTTCATTTGTAAGAGCCCAATCAAAACCTTTTAAAATATCATCTCCTATCTCATAAGCCTTTTGAATGGCTAACCTAATAACTGCTTCTGTTATCTCCTTGCTGTTAATTGTTCTCATTTCCACCTCCTTTAATTTAATGTTTTAAAGATTTACAATGCTTTTCAATTGATTAAAATAGGATGCCGCTTTATCAAAAGCAACTTGCTCTTCTCTTGTAAGCGGAATATTTATTATCTCTTCAACACCCGAACTACCAAGCTTTGCCGGAGCACATAAAAAAACATTTTTCTGATTGTATTCTCCATCTAAATAAACAGAACAGGGGAGTATCTTTTTTTTATCGAGAAGTATTGATTCAACAATTTCAAAAATGGCTGCTGCAGGAGCGTAAAATGCGCTTCCTGCCTGAAGAAGCTGAATGATCTCTGTTTCACTTCTTTTTGCTAAAGAGACAATTTCTTGAATCTCTTTTTGATTCAAAAGCTTTTCAAGAGGGACACCATTGACAGTTGCAAGTCTTAAAAGAGGAATCATATATTCTCCCCTTCCTCCAATGACAAGAGCCTTTATATCTCCAGAAGAAACTTTTATTTTTTCTGCTATCAAAGTTTTTATTCTTGCTGTCTCAACAACACCCGACATTCCGAGAATTTTTCTTTTGTCCTGCCCGGAAAACCTGTATGCTGCATAAGACATTAAATCAAGAGGATCTGTAACCATTATAATTATTGCTTCAGGACAGTACTTATTCCACGATTCGAGGCAGTTTTTGACAACCTGAAAATTGGTTTGCAAAAGGTCTTCCGCCTTCATTTCAGGCCTTATTGCAATGCCTGCGGTCATAACAACTATTTCACTCCCTTCTGTTTCAGAGTAGTCGCTTGTTCCTTTAATGGAACAGTCACTACCGAGTATTGGACAGGATTGTAAAATATCGAGCGCTTTACCTTTTGCCAGTCTTTCTGCTATATCTACCAGCACCACATCTGCGAGCTTACCTTCAATTATTCTTAAAGCGGTGGTCGCTCCTACATTTCCAGCCCCTATGACAGAAACCTTTCTTCTGTGCATAAATTTTCTCCCGTGAACATAAGTAAACCAAGTGTTTATTTTACAACTTTAATAAGACAATTTCTATGTTTTTGCAGTTAAAGCACTCAGAAGTCTTTTCAGGCGAACAAGTTTGTCAATCTTTGAAGGTTCTCTGTCTTTTGAAAATTTGGCGTACTGGATGGGGTCAGAACTTCCAATCTCCTCAAAAGCCCTTAATCTCAGAAGGCAGGAGTCGCATTCCCCACATGCAAGATCGTTTCTCTTATAACAGGACCAGGTATAATGAAGAGGAGCACCAAGGCGGGTTGCAAGGGTAAGGATCTGAGATTTTTTTAAGCTAACAAGTGGTGCTATTATCCTTATATCCGTTATTGTTGTCCCTGCTTTTGCACACTCGGCAAATTTGTCTATAAATTCTTGCCGGCAGTCGGGATATCCTGAAAAATCGGCAGAAACCGCACCAAAAAAGATGGTTTTGCACATTATTTTTTCAGCATAGGAAACTGCAAGAGAAAGCAAAAGGCCATTTCTGAAAGGAACATAAGTGGATGGAATTACACCACTATCGAGATTTCCCTTTGGAATTTCCATTTCCCTGTCAATAAGCGAAGAGCCCTTTAATAGCGCGAAAAAATTTGTATGACAGACTATCCTTTTATCTTCTTTAATTCCGTAAAAAGTTGCTATTTTATTGAAAGCCCTTAATTCAGCTTCCTCAGTTTTCTGACCATAGTTTAGATGGATTAAATAGGGATCGAAATTCTGTTCTAAGGCAACTGCAAGTGTGGTAAGAGAATCCATACCACCGCTTAATAAAACTACACATTTTTGCTTCTCTTCCATCATACACCTCTTCTTTTACCCCATATATATTTGTGAAGTTGAAAAGAAATTTTTACATTAAGGTTGTCTTTGACTACCCATTCAGCCAGTTTCTTTAGTGGAAGTTTTTTGTGAACAGGTGAAAAGAAAATCTGACATTTTATTTGATTTTTTTTAATGAAATTCTTTGCCCATTTGTAATCCTTTTCTGATAAAAGGACAAACTTCAGGCAATCTTTTTTGTCAAGATATTTAATATTTTTTTCAAGAAAGGAGCCGAAACTGCCACTGTCCGGAGTTTTTACATCAACTATTTTCAGAACCTTTGCCGGGACTTCGTCAAGAGGATAACTTCCATTGGTTTCTAATGAAACCAAATAATTTTTTTCTATCAATATTTTCATAAATTCAAAAATTGAGTTCTGGCAGAGTGGCTCGCCCCCCGTAATAAGAACACTTTTGCTTTTTAAGGAGGTGATTTTCTTCAGAGCGTTTTTGAATGAGATCCTTTCTCCTTTGTAATAAGAATATTTTGTATCACAGTATCCACATCTTAAGTTGCAACCTGTAAGTCTTAAAATTACAGTTGGAAAGCCCTGTAGAGGTCCTTCACCATTTATTGATTTGTAAATTTCATTTACAATAAGAAAGCTTTGTTTTGAAACTATTAGAGGGTACCTGTCAACTCCTTTAAATTTTTTTTTCATTTCATTTCTCTGAATAGGAAGCAGAAGAATCTTCGCTCTCAAAAACTGTAACTTTTGATACACTTAGCTCTTTTTTAAGTTGGTCATAAATCCATTTTGCAATATTTTCTGCAGTAGGATTGATTTTTTTGAATGGTTCTATATCATTAAGGTATTGATGGTCTATAATAGAAATGACATTCTTTGCTTTTTCTTTTAATGTTCTGAAATCAACAACCATTCCAAGACCGTCGAGTTTGTCGCTCTCAACATAAACTTTGACTGTCCAGTTGTGTCCGTGAAGTCTCTCACAATTTCCTGGATAATCCTCGACTCTGTGCGCCGAAGAAAAATGGAGTTTTACCATAAGTTCGTACATAAAAACGCTCCTCCTAAATAGAATACCACAAGAGAAGAAATTTTCTAAACATTTATGAAATAGACAGAATTCAAAAAAATAACCTGTTAATATTCAGGAAACTATGAGACCTATAAGAGAACGAAAAAAATGGAAAATCTTTTACTTTATGAGGTAGTAATTAGTAAAGTTGTTTATATCACTATCTTTAAACCTATTGTGCAAACTTTATAAATGAAAAATAATTAGCGGTGGTTGCGAGAAAAAGTAAAAAGACGTAATCTGTCATTGCGAGTGCTCCTTCGTGGGAAAGTCTCTCGAAGCAATCTTCCACTTTACAATTTAACCCTGTCATTACGAATTTCACTTCGAGGCATTCTCCCGTGAAGCAATCTTCCTCTTCCCAAACAAAGGAAGATCACTTCGTTTGTCCGTGCCTCGAAGCCACACTCGTGATGACAGTCAATTGTTAATAGCGCAGTCATTGCGAGCAAGCGTAATCTGTCATTGCGAGTGCTCCTTCGGAGCATTTGCCTGCGAAGCAATCTTCTTCTTTTCAATCCTAATCAGTCATTGTATATTTATGACGGGGAAAATATTTTTTGTTTCGTTCATGTTCCTGTAATCTTTGCATTGCTATAATAACATTGCAGGCTGAAAAAAGTCTGTGATTTTATACGGAAAGGAGGTGATAAAAATGAGAAAAACAGTAATGCTCATCGGTGTTGTAGTTGTGACAGTTATGGCGATTGGCGGACTTACAGTCAGTTCCCAGCAGCCCAAATTGACCGGCAGTATCGCACTGAAAGGAAACGATGAGGCCGAATATGCAAGGATGGCGAAAGAGTCCCTCGATGATGCGGTCAAGGCGGCTCTTCAGGTGGTGCCGGGAAAGGTCCTGGAGGTTGAACTGGAAAACGAGGATGGTTATCTCGTTTATGATGTGGAGATCCTCAAGGCTGACAGGCAGATTGTGGATGTGAAGATCGATGCTGGAACCGGCAAGTTTTTGAAACTGGACAATGAACGCAATGACGGCGAAAATGAGGCTAAATACGCGGCAAAGGCGAAAGTATCCCTCGATGATGCGGTCAAGGCGGCTCTTCAGGTGGTGCCGGGAAAGGTCCTGGAGGTTGAACTGGAAAACGAAGATGGTCATCTCGTTTATGGTGTGAAGATCGTCAAGACTGACAAACAGATTGCGGATGTGGAGATCGATGCTGAAACCGGCAAGCTTTTGAAACAGAACAACGATGACAATGATGACGACGACGATGAGGAAAATTCAGAAAACGAAGATGAAGAAGGAGGTGAAAGGTAATGACATCAAGGGGCGGAATTTTTTCCGCCCCTCCATTTAAATAAAGAGGCAACAGATGATCATAAGCGGCAAAGTTAAAAAAGGAATTATAGAAGATATCTTCTAAATCCACAAAGGAGGGGACGCTATGAAGACAGCATATATAATGCAAAAGGAGATAAGGGAGAGCATTTTAACCCCGAAGGGTTTTTTTATGGTATATCCCTCACATCGGACATATTGAGTGTGATTAGTTACCTGTTCCTTACAAACGCACGAGACAGACGAGGGTAAATGGCAGATGTGCCTGATTGACTATGGAAGTTATGTGGCTTATATAAAGGCTGAAGACAAAAACTACAATATCCCCATAAGTAGCACAATGTCACATTTTGAGATAAAAAGGATAGTCAGGCTTAACCCGAATAATGTGCTTCAAGCACTATTGGCGAGCTCATCCTTATCGGATTCGTCTTTACACTTGTAGCATTCAGGAGGAAGAAAGGAGTAAAATAAATTATGCGTATATTGATTGTGGAAGACGAGAAGCCACTTGCTGATATCGTGAAGAAAGGACTTGAGGAGGAGGGGTATGCTGTGGATATCGCATACAATGGCGAGGATGGCTTTTTCATGGCTGAAAATGAGCCCTCGGACCTCATAATCCTGGATATCATGCTGCCGGTTATCGATGGAATAACCATCCTTAAAAGAATCCGTAAAGCAGGGATTAAGACTCCTGTTCTTATGCTCACTGCTAAGGGTACAGTTATGGACAAGGTATCAGGACTGGACAGCGGCGCTGACGACTATCTGACAAAACCCTTCTCTTTTGAAGAGCTCCTGGCACGAATAAGGGCATTATTAAGAAGGGATTCAGGAGTTAAAAGCTCAGCCATAGAGATAGGAGACCTTCTTATTGACATGGCTACTCATGAAGTAAAAAGAGAAGGGAAAACCATCTTGCTTTCTGCAAAGGAATATGCCCTCATTGAGTATATGGCGCTCAACAAAAACAGGGTGCTCAGCCGAACGAACATCTCAGAGCATCTCTACGACCACGACTTTGACCTCGACAGCAATGTCATAGATGTCTTTATCAACCGCATCCGCAAGAAGGTGGACAGGGGGTTTAGAAAAAAACTGATCCACACCCTGCGTGGCGCTGGATATATGCTTAAGGAGTAAGATGGTTTCTTCCATCAAAGTTAGAATTGTTCTGTTCTATCTTGCAATTTTGCTTGTCACCCTCTCAGTTATGGGGAACATCCTCTATTTTAGCCTGCACCGGATCGTCTATGCCTTTATTGATTCGTCTCTCCTTTCCAGGGCAAAGGCTCTTGCAACATTAATTAGTGAAGATATTGAGGATGTTTCCGATGATGCCACATTCATTCGTGAAGATGAATTGGAAACCGAATTTAACTTTTCTGATGAAATCATGTGGGAATACAGTTCCCCAACTTCAACAAACTACTTTCAAATCAGGAGAGTTGATGGAACCACGATTGAAAAATCGGCATCACTCGGAGATTCAGAGCTTCCTTTTTATCCTGTTGTCCATTCGGCAGATTTCCAGACGACTTTTCTTAAGGGCAGAAAAGTTCGACTGGTCAATTTTCCTATGCCAAAAGAAGGAGTAAATGAGATAAAAACACCACGATATGACATTGTCATCCAGTGCGCTGAGGCGATAGAGGAAAAAACATCCATTTTAAGTAGATTCCGAATGGTTCTGGCAGTAACTGTTTTTTTTGTCGTGATCTTTTCCGCTGCAGGAGGATTCTTTATTGCCAAAAAGGCGCTTGAACCAATCAGGAACATCTCGGATGCGATAGACAGGGTTTCAGAAACAAACCTTTCGGAAAGGATCGCGGATAAAAAAATTGCTGATGAGTTAAAAAGGATTGCCGATTCCTTCAACAGAGTTTTCAGTAGCCTGGAGATGGCTTTCAACCGTCAGAGACAGTTTGTATCGGATGCGTCCCACGAACTGAAAACGCCTCTTTCGGTCATCATCAGTCAAACAGAGGTGAGTCTCAGAAAGGAGCGGGAACCAGGAGAATACAGGGCAGCCCTGACGGCTATTCTCAACACTGCAGGGATGATGTCCCTGCTCATTGAGAAACTGATGACGCTGGCGCGTTTTAGCTCCGATCGGCTGATCTTGCAGATGGAGGAAATCTCCCTGAACGGGATAATCGATAAAACGCTCAAACTACTTTCTCCCCTTGCTGATGAAAAAAGGATCCTCATCACCATGCCTGCAGACGGTAGCAAATATTCGGTGTATGGTGATTCAGAGGCACTTCCTGAGGCCTTCGTCAATATTGTGGATAACGCCATAAAATATAATGTCCCTGACGGAAGAATCGACATCAGCATCAGAAAGGAGGGCGAGTTCATCATTGCGGAAATAGCGGACACGGGGATCGGCATCCAGGAAGGAGAATTGGAGAAGGTTTTCGATCGTTTTTACCGGGTCGACAAATCACGTTCCAGAGCAAGCGGCGGCATCGGTTTGGGGCTGAGCATCAGCAGGGAGATCATAAGACAGCACGGAGGCAGGATAGAAATCAAAAGCCAAATCGACAAAGGAACTGTTGTTTCCGTTTACCTCAAGGGAGCAAAATATGAGTAAAAGCTCCGAGCCTTCAAGCATTTATAAGACCTGTGTTTTTGAGTAAACGCCTTCACCTTGCAACCGGATAATCTTGTGCAAGGGTGATTTGTGAATCACAGTTACGAAAGATGGTTTAAACAAAAGGGGATAGTCCTGTCTTGCGGTGCAAGCCATCCCTGAAGAGGGGAATTTCTTTGCGATGGGATGAGGAAGACTGCTTCGCTTGCTGAACCTACGAAGGCTAACTTGGTGAAACATATCATTCCGATTCAAGCTTCGAAACGCTTACAAAGAAAGGAATCGTCCTTACTTAAAAAATAGGGAAGATTGTTTCGTTTGGCAAGTCCATGAAGGCTCTCTCACAGTGACTGCTTTTTTTCATAAGGAAGATTGCTTCGCAAGCGAAGGCTTCGAAGGAGTGCTCGCAATGACAGGTTAACGGCTGCTTGTAATGACCGCTTTTTTAGGAAGACAGCCCCAGTATCTTTTCCCGTTGGAGTTCCTAAACTGCCATTTTCGAGGACATTTCTAATTAGTTTAGAAGAGGACATTATCATATTGTTATGACACAAGAAATTAAACAATTACATTTTTTAATAAAAATAATTTATACTTTTCATTTCGGAGCGTAAATGGCTGAAGATATTTTAAAAATAGTCAATATCTCAAAGAGTTTTGGAAATGTAAATGCTGTAAGTTGTCTCAATATAAATGTCAAAGAAGGGGAGATATATGGTTTTTTGGGTCCCAACGGTGCTGGAAAGACAACAACCCTCAGGATATGCTCAGGAATTCTTAAGCCTGATCAAGGTTATGTGGAAATTGACGGTAAAGAGGTAGGACTCGATAAAGTTGAATTTAGAAAATCAATGGCTTATATTCCTGATAGACCCTATCTTTATGAAAAGCTGACAGGGTGGGAATATCTAAATTTAATATCGGAAATAAGGGGTATCATAAACTGGGAGGGAAAGGCAGATTACTATTTAGATTTTTTTGAACTTCGTGATAGCATTAACCGTCTGATTGAGGGGTATTCTCACGGAATGAAACAAAAACTTGTTATAGTTTCATCTATTCTTCATAGCCCTAAACTTCTTCTTATTGATGAACCGATGGTTGGGCTCGATCCAAAATCGTCAAGAAAAGTGAGGGAACTTTTCAAAAAAATTTCTTCGCAAGGAACTGCTCTAATATTATCCACTCATTCTCTCGGTGTTGCTGAGGAACTTTCCAACAAAATTGGAATAATAAATAAAGGAAAACTTGTTGCTGAAGGAACAATGGAAGAACTGATTGAAAAATCAAAAACGACAGATAAAGACCTTGAAACTGTGTTTTTAAAACTCACAGAAGAGAGCGAAAATGGCTAATAGAAAATTTTTTAGGCCAAATGTCGCCCTTGCTCTTGGAGGAGGAGGAGCAAGAGGGCTTGCCCATCTTGGAGTTCTTGCATTTCTTGAAAAAGAGGGCATCAAAATTGATATGATTGTAGGAACATCAATAGGAGCGCTTGTTGGAGCAGTTTATTGTATGAATAAAAGTGCTCTTTTGACCTACTCAACACTTTCCAATTTTTTTTCTTCAGAGGGGTTTGACCATAAATATTTTGAAAAAGTAAGGAATATGATGGTTTCAACCGAAACTAAACCTGGATTTCTTAAAAAAATAAAAAGGATTTTTCTTCTTGGAAGTTTTGCGATTAAAACAGCAACAACGGAGAGTTACATTCCGAGAGAGAAAGTTGAAAAAAGCATAGAATCTCTTTTTGGAGACAAATGTTTAGAAGAACTGCCAGTAAAGCTTGCAATTATTGCTTCAGATCTTAACAATGCAAAAAAGGTCATAATTACAGATGGAAAAATTTCTGACGCGGTAAAAGCAAGTATAGCGATAGCAGGAATTTTCCCGTCAGTAAAAATAGAGGGCAAAATATTGATTGACGGTGGTTATGTCAATCAGATTCCCGTTGAAGATGCTTTTAAATTAGGTGCTGATGTGGTTATCGCTGTTGATGTCTCTTCAATAGTTCCTCCTCTAAAGGAGGATGAAAAAGTTTCTGGAAGCAAAAGCCAGATAAGAGCCACAATGATTCTTGCTGAGACGGCTAAAATGTATCAGTTGAGGTTTGCAGATGTTATAGTCAAACCGCAACTTGAGGAACTACACTGGACAGAATTTGACAAAATTGATGTTTTTTTTGAAAAAGGATTTTCTGTTGCAGGAGAAAAAATTTCTGAAATACGAAAAAAGATATTTTTAGCCAGATTAAAAAAAGTCTTCTGGAATATTTTTGGTAGAAAATGGTCAATAGACCTGAAAAAAGAGGAACTTAAATAGTGTCTTCAAAAGAAAAAATCAGGCAAATACACACCTGCTATAAACATCCACTTTCTGAGGCAAAGAGAAGGTGTTTCAACTGCAAAAAATACATTTGTCCAAAGTGCCAGATAAGGTTAGAAGGTCACATTTTTTGTTCTCAGAAATGCTTCAATGATTTTAAGAAAAAGGATATGCAGGAAAAAGTTAGTGATTTTATAAAGAAAAAAGGTAAGTTTTATGCCTTTAGAATGGTCTTTTATCCAGTTCTTATCTTTTTTATTTTGCTTTCCTTTTTCCTTTACAGACAATGGATTGAATCAATTGATGAAAAAGAAATAAAATCCTTAGCGCCAGAAATCAAAAAGGGTAATAAAAATGCTACACCTGACTGGTCCTCTCCATCGTCAATTGAGATTGAATATCCCTCCGAAAACAGCTCAGTAAATGAAAGCGAAATTATGGTTTCAGGAATTGCCCCAAAAGAATCTATGGTTGGTTTATATGTTAATTCAGAGAGGGTTGATGCTGTCTTTAGCCACGATGGAAAATTCGTTTTTGAAAAAGTTCCACTTAAAGAAAAAAAGAGTATTTTACAGGTAAGATATTTTGATAATTATGGCAACAACGCATATTCAAAAGCAGTAACAGTCCAGCTAATCGCAAATCCATCAATTTTTGGAATTCCTGAAAGGGAAGAGCCTTTCTTCAGTCCCGTTCTTTCTTCATTCCTCGATATTAAACAGGCAAAAGAAGGAAAAAAGACAATCCTTTTAACTTTTGATGGTGGGAGCAACGACAATGCCACAGACAGTATAATCCAAACGCTTGAAGAATCAAATGTAAAAGCAACAATTTTTTTGACGGGGGAATACATTAGAAGATACCCTGAAAAAGTACGAAAACTTGCATCGGCAGGAAATGTTATAGGAAACCACACATATAGCCATCCCCATCTTACAACATACAGTTTTAACCAAAAGCAGGCGACTCTTCCTGGAGTTAAAAAAGAGACGGTAATTGAACAACTTAAAAAAGCAGAAGCCCTTTACGAATCGGTAACAGGAAAAAAGATGTCTCCCTACTGGAGGGCTCCTTTTGGAGAAAAAAATTCCGAGATCTTAAAATGGGCTTACGAGGCAGGGTTCAGACATGTTCACTGGACACCAAAACTTGACACCCTTGACTGGGTGGCTGATAAATCAGATCCTCTTTTTAGGGAGCCGAGAGAAATACTAATGAGAGTTCTGAAAGAGGCTGAAAAAGGGGAAAAGTCTCTTGATGGTGGTATTATCCTTATGCATCTCGGTTCTGAAAGGGAAGGGGAGTTGAGGGCAGATACAATTTTAAAAGATCTTATAGAAAAATTGCGGGAAAAAGGTTACTCTTTTATTACAATAGAAAATACGATGTGGGCTAAACAGAAAAGTGAAATAAACTAAGGAGAATAACGATGAAAAAATCTTTTTTATTGTCAGTGCTCTTTTTGCTTTTACTTTCTATTTTTTCCTGCGCAACAAGAAAAATCCCTTCAATTACAGGTGATGCAAGTGTTAGTGAAGAAGGAAGTTCCTTTGAAAATGCAGTGGTGGTTCCAGAAACAACTGAATTTAAAGGGATTGATTGGGAGTATGCTTATCTTGAAAAGAAATACCCTGGTTGCCAAAAGCTGGGACAAAGTTTAGTATTTGAGGGTAATAAGCCATACGACATAATTACCATAAAAACTGAAGATGGCAGGGAATTAAAAGTCTATTTTGACATCTCTAATTTTTTCGGAAAGTTTGAATAAACTTGTTACAGCACTGCTATCGAGGATAATTTGAAAGCGGAAACGGAATCCTGAGAAATTGAGGATTCTGGGCGGCTTTTAGGAAGGCTTGAAAATGAGGCTCACTGTTTTTATGCCTGTATATGTCATTATGCTGTCCAATTAGTTCTCTAAAAGGCTCGAGTGATAGGTTTCGGGTTTGATGGTTCATAAGTTCCCTGTCAAAGCTATATGATAATGTTCTCTAAAATGGCAGTGGAAAAACCGCAAAAAGATTAAAATATTTTTGCAAACCTCTATTGAACCACTCCTCTAAGGCTTTCCGTTTCAGCTTTGTGAGCAAGAGGAAGATTGCTTCGGGGGGCTTTCCTTCGAAGGAGCACTCGCAATGACTGCGTTAATAACAATTAACTGTCATCACGAGGGATGTTTCGAGGCTTTTACAAACGAAGTGATCTTCCTTTGTTTGGGAAGAGGAAGATTGCCTCGCGGAAGGAAGCTACGAAGGAGCACTCGCATGACAATTTTAGAGAGGGCTCGCAATGACACGGTTAGTGAGCACTCACAACGGAGTATTTCTAAATAGTCTTGACATTTTTTTTCTTGACTTCTTATATGGTTCTGTCAAAATTTATTTTGGACAGATGTGCTTTACAGGTAAAAAAGGTCAAACCTTCCTTTCAAGAATCATTACCTCACTTCCCGTGGCTTTTCTTTTGACTTCAAAAGAAAAATCGTTTAAGTGGGCGAGATATTTGACAGCACCAAGCCCAAGACATTCAACCTTGGTTGAATAATCATCTTTTTTGGGGTCATAAGTGTATGGAAATAGTCTTTCAATAAAATGATTCAAAGGAGGTATTTCTTCTTCAAGGGACGCAATTTCAACGGTGAGTTTAACTTTTTCATCAGTTCTTATAAGGTTGATTACAATTTCTTTTCCCTTCCTCGAGAATTGAACGGCATTCTTTATGATTTCGTCAAAAAGAAGAGAAATAAGCGTCGGCGAGGCAAGTATCTTTATATCATCTATTTTATCTGTTTCAATTCTTGTCATCTTCGCAAAAGAGGTTCTTGTATGCCTTGAGATAGTTTCCTGAAGATACATCTTAATATCCAACCAAATCTTATTTTCGCCTTTGCCTCTTTTTACAAGAGAGACAAGCAATTCAAGTTTTTCAACTATATCAGCAATCCATGCGCAATTCCTGTATATCGTTCTCAAAGCCCTTTCAGTATCAACGGAACCCGATGCGGATGCTTTTGATTTAATAAGCAATTCACAGTAGCCTAAAATGATTCCGAGAGGAGTTTTTAAATCGTAACCAATATTAGCAAAGAGATTTTCCAAAAAAAGGGCGTGATTTTCAAGGTCTCTGGATTTTACAAGAAGTTCCCTGTAATGAAGACTTTCTCCATCGTGGCATTCAAAAGGAGGGCACTCCTTTGCAAAGACAACATCAAATCCTTTTCCATTAGAACTCTCTTTAATTCTAAAACACATATTGCAGGAAGTTCCGTCTACCATTTTACATTCGCAAATCTGGACTTTTCCTTCTAAAAAATCTTCAAAAAGATTTTTGCCTGGTCCAAAATCAGCAGTAAATTCTTTTGAAATTAAGTCTGCTGCAGTGCAGTTGAGAATTCTGGCAGACTCATCTGAAATGTCAACAACCCTCAAGTTTTTATCTATTTTAAACCGCCCAACATAGAGCGATTCAAAACTTGGAAGTTCCTCTTTTTTCCCCTCTCTCTCATCACTCATAGTTTTTCTCCTCATATAAAGGCTACAACAATTCTAACAAAAAAATCAAGTGTTAATTTTTAATGACTTTCAAAATATAACCTTCTTTGTCAAATTCGAGATTTGTTACAGTCTTTGGAACGGTTATAGAAAACTGCTGATCTCTCTCATCGTTTTCTACAACTACTGTTTCAGAGGTACCGTCTTCGTAATAAAGCGTAATGTCTACAGGCATAATATAGACATCCCTTTTTTCTGTTCTTCCTTTAATTTTGTGTTTTTGTTTTTGAGTTATTCTCAAATTAAGAGTGTTTCCATCCTGCGAATAGGAATAGGAGTAAACAGGTCTTTTCTTTGTGTATACCCACTCATCAAAAAACCATTGCAGTGAAGAACCATAAGACTCTTCACAGACTTTCTGAAAATCTGCAGTTACTGCATTTGAAAAGGAGTACCTCTGCCTGTATGTTTTTATGGCGTTCCAGAATTTATCCTCTCCCATAACATGTGAAAGCATATGCAAAACCCATGCTCCCTTATCGTAAACTGCTCCAGTATCATTAAAGGGTTTATCTTCATTATAAACATAAACAGAACCCTTCATATAGCCGTTCACATTGTGGTCATCGTAGTAATTGTTTAAAACATTGCTAACTGTAAGTCCATAATTGCTGTATTCATAAACCATCCACAAAATTTCAAAATATGTTGCAAAGCCCTCGTTCAGCCATATGTCATGCCATGTGCCCAAGGTCACTTCATCTCCAAACCACTGGTGTGATAATTCATGGGCATAAATCAAATTGTTGTAGTAATAATCGTAGCCTACAAAGTATTCTCCAATGCTCGTAAGGGTCTGGTGTTCCATACCGCCGCCCCAGGGAAATTCTACCATTCCGTATTTTTCATTTATAAAGGGATATTCTCCAACATAATTTGCATAAAGGGCTATCATTTGAGGAACATCACTAAAGAAAACCTGAGCATCCGAAAGATGTTCGGGATATACATAATATGAAAGAGGCATTGTCTTTGTTCCATCAATTGAAGTGTAGCTATCTTCAAAGTATGCGTAGTTTGTTACATTTGCACTAATAAGATATGCAGATATTGGGCAATTTTCCACCCATTTGTAAGTTTTTGTTCCGTCAGTGTTGGTCAATGTTTCAACAAGAACGCCGTTTGTTGCACCAACCATATCAGAAGGAACGGTCAGGTTAATATTTGCTGTAAATTTGTCAGAAACCTCATCAATAATGGGGATCCATGCGTAAGCTTCAAAGGGCTCCGAAAGAGTTGTCGCAGAAGGAACATTTTCGTGAGAGGATAGAAGCATCCCTCCACCGAGAGAGCCCGTCACCTCAGGCGTTCCACCATATTCAATAGCAATTTTGTAAGTTAAACCCTCGCTAAGAGCAGCAGGAAACGAAACCTTTAAATCATCTTTATTTCTTGAATAGGAAACATTTTGTCCATCAAGAAGCACTGAAAACAGATTTAGTTTTTTATGAAGTCTGAAGTTTAGAGAAGTTATGGAAGCTGTAGGTGAAAATGTCAGAGTTACGACGCCTCCAACAAATTTCTGGTATGGGTCTATTTTTAAATCAAAATCATAATGAAGCATATCAATATCTTGCTTTGGTTGATAACCTGCTTTTTCAATTGTTCTCATCTCATTAACCATAAGCGCTTTCCTTTGTGCCTCCAGCTTCTTGAAATTTCGAAGATTTTCAATTGCTCTGTCAATGTCAGAAATGTCTTTAACATCTGCATAAAAGGAAAAAGTTAACAAAAATACAACCAAACAAATTAAAACTTTTTTCATTTTCAGCGACCTTTCTTTTGAGAATTTTTGTTTTTATCCATTTTTACAATGACTGGCTTGTGCTTTTTTGCTTTTTTCTTATCAATTAAGGCGTAAGAACAGACAATAACAATATCACCCTTTTTTATTAAATGGGCGGCGGCTCCGTTTGCACAAAATTCCCCCTTTTTCCCTTCTATTGCATAGGTTTTGAGTCTTGACCCGTTTGTCACATTGTAAATCTCAACAGCCTCAAAGGGGGCAATTTTTGCACTTCTCATAACCTCTCTGTCAATAGAAAAAGAACCTTCATATTCAAGATTTGCATCGGTAACTTTGGCTCTGTGAATCTTTGATTTTAAAACTTCAATAAACATTGTTTTACTCCATAATGTAATTTACTTTGTTAAGAAAACATTGTCAATCAATCTTGTCTTTCCCAGATAAGCAGCAACGGCAAGTAAAGAAGGTTTTACTACCTCTTCAACTGGAAAGAATGTTACTGTATCAACAATTTCTACATAATCTATTTTGAAAAGGGGGCAGGAACTTATCTTTTTTTCAACTATTTTTTTCAGACTTGAGGCTTTTATTTCATTGTTAAGAAAAGCTGAATACGCCTCATCGAGAGCCTGTTTGATGATGGGGGCTACAGCCCTCTCCTCCTTCGAAAGATAGTTGTTACGGCTTGACATTGCAAGCCCGTCTTTCTCTCTTATCGTTTCAGAAACAACTATTTCTATCGGTATGTTCATATCTTTGACCATTTTCTTGATTATGAATGCCTGCTGGGCGTCTTTTTGCCCGAAAATGGCAATGTCTGGTTCTACAATATTAAAAAGTTTTGTCACAATTGTCGCAACCCCGCGAAAGTGCCCCTTTCTCTTTGCCCCACAAAGAACTTTTCCAATCTGTCCCTCGACTTCCACAAAGGTTGAAAAACCTTCAGGATATATTTCCTTTACAGAAGGATGAAAAACCATATGAACATTATGTTTTTCACACATAATTTTGTCCTGCTCAAATGTTCTTGGATATTTTTCATAATCTTCATTTGGACCGAACTGTATAGGGTTCACAAAAATTGAGACAACAACATAATCCGACAACTTTGAAGCCACATCAAGCAAAGATACGTGTCCTCTATGGAGACATCCCATTGTAGGAACAAACCCTATCTTCAAGCCACTTTTCTTTTTTTCTCTTATTATTTCTCTTACTTCTTTTACTGTTTCAACTACTATCATTTTGCACTTTCTTTATTCAAAGTATCAACTATGTGATAACAATTTTCATCTTTAGGGAAAGTACCCTTTTTTACTTCGTTAGCAAAGGAAGAAATTCCTTCAGTAATTTCTTTTCTTAAGTTTTTGTATTTTTTTACAAAGCGGGGGAGGGGATCGTCGCTGATCCCCAGAAGATCATGAAAAACAAGAACCTGTCCGTCACAGTAAGGACCAGAACCAATTCCAATCGTTGGAACCTTAACCTCTTTAGTTATGATTTCTGAAACTTCAGCAGGGATACACTCCAGAACAATTGAAAAGACATCCGCCTTTTCAAGAGCAACTGCATCTTCAATCAGTCTGTCAGCGGAAGATTTATCTTTCCCCTGCACCTTAAAACCACCAAGTTTATGAATAGACTGAGGTGTAAGTCCTATATGTCCCATTACAGGAATCTCACTGTCAACAATCCTTTTTATCAAATCAGCACGCTTCCTGCCACCTTCAAGCTTCACAGCCTGTGCTCTTCCTTCTTTGATACACATCCCGCAGTTTTTTATAGCTTCCTTTACTCCTGTATGATAGCTTAAAAAAGGCATATCTGCCACAACAAGGGCTCTTCTCACCGCTTTTGAAACCATTTTAGTATGGTAAATTATCTCAGAGAGTGTAACAGAAAGAGTGTCTTCATTTCCCTGGATAACCATTCCCAGTGAATCTCCAACAAGAATTATGTCGACTCCTGATTCGTCACCTATATTTGCAGAAGGGTAATCGTAAGCCGTTACCATAACAATCTTTTCATTTTTGTTTTTTTTCTCTTTGATTAGAGGAACGCTCAGACTCTTTAACTGATTGGGAACTACTTTGGACATCATTTCCCCCTTCTCCCCGCTCTATTTCAAGTCGAGGGAAGAATAATTAAAAAAATCTTTCATTCCTTCCCGCTCCCTTCAGGATGCAAGAGGATTATAAAGCATAACACCATACTCAAGAGAATTTATCATTGATATAAGTCTATTTAACTCGTCAGGCTTTTTCTCAAAATCAACATCATTGACATTGACTATGAGCAAAGGAGTCTGTTTGTAGTGGAAGAAAAAGTAGTTGTAAGCCTCATTGAGTTTTTCAATGTAGTCATCCGAGATATTCCTTTCAGTTTCCCTGTTTCTCTTTTTAATTCTTTTTTTCAGGGCATCTGTAGTCGCCTGAAGATAAATCACAGCCTGTGGACGAGGTAAAGGAGCAAGCAAGAGATTGTAAAGTTTTCTGTGAATGAAAAGTTCTTTTTCATCAAGGGTAAGTTGGGCAAAAATAATCTCTTTTTCGGCAATGTAATCTGAAATTATGGCTTTTTCAAAAAGTGACGGCTGAATTATTGAAGACATCTGCTGATGACGCATCAAAAGAAAATAAAGTTGACACTGAAATGCTGCTCCCCTTTTTCCCTGATAAAAATCTTTTAAAAATGGGTTTATGGACTCCTCTTCAAGAAGACTGGAGTCAGTCTTTCTGGCAATAAGCCTTGCAAGAGTTGTTTTACCAACGCCAACAGGCCCCTCAACTGCAATATGCTTGAATTTAAGATCATTCACAGACATAATCATAAACCTCAAAAACTATTATCTAATAAAAATTTTTCAAAAGCAATAATAATTTTTATTCCTTAAAGAAATATAAAAAAGAAGAAGGGCTCGCAAAGACAATTTTAGAGAAGGCTCGCAATGACTGGTTACGTCTGCTCGCAATGACGCAGGAGGTGGAGCACATGCAATGACAGGTTAAAAAAGGGATCGCAGTGGCATTGTAGCTCCTCATGGTTTCACCCCTTAAAGTCCAGTATGTTAGGGGACTTTACAGGCAATTGTTATTTTTTCTCTCTTGTTGTAAACTTTAGTCTGGGAGGTGAAACTTGCTCTGTCCATTTTGTGGAAATCTTGAAGACAAAGTTGTTGATTCAAGAGAATCAATTCAGGGAAATGTTGTAAGAAGAAGAAGAGAATGTCTGAAGTGTCACCGAAGGTTCACAACTTATGAAAGGATTGACACCATTCCTTTTCAGGTAATTAAAAGAGATGGCAGGAGAGAAAAGTTTGCCAGAGAGAAACTTCTTGAGGGGCTTTACAAGGCATGCCAGAAAAGGCCTGTATCTGCAATAAAACTTGAAGAAATTGCCGATGAGATAGAAGGATTAATTCAAAATTCCCCGGACAGGGAGATACCAACAAGTGAAATAGGAAATGTAATAATGGACAGATTGAAGGAAATGGATCAGGTTGCCTATGTTCGTTTTGCAAGCGTTTATAGAAGATTTGGCGACATTAGCGAATTTATTGAGGAAGTTAAAAAACTGACCTCAAAAGAAAAGAAGGGCGCTGATTCCGTATGAGAAAAGCATTCACTTCTGTTCTTGAACTTATGAGACTCCAATCGGAAATGAACAGAATTTTTGAGATGCTTGAGGGTCTTCAATCTGAAGATTCCACTTTTGAAATTGAATACGCCCCACTGTACGATGCTTTTGAAACACCCGAATCTGTCATTATTGAAATTGATCTGCCTGGTTGTGAGCCTGACAGTCTTAGACTCATCGCTTCTGGTTCCCATATTCTTGTTGAGGGGCTAAGAAACAGTAAAAAAAGGAAATCTTCTCGCTATCACCTTCTTGAAAGATCGAGGGGAAAATTTAAAAGAACGATTGAAATCGATGCAGCCATAAATACTCACAAGGGGAGTGCCACTTTTGCCAAAGGAGTTCTAAGAATAGAATTCCCGAAAGTAAAAGATAGAAGGGGTACTCCTCATTCAATTGAAATTCTAAAAGAAACAAAAAAATAATATGGAATTTTTATTAATTCGATTTTTTTAAATGTTACAGGGTAAGAAAAATGCAGGCGTGGTTGTTAAAAAGATGTGGAAATATTGTTGAAAATGACGAAATTCTTGAATTGGGCACGGTTGATATCCCAAAAATAAAAGAGGACGAAATTCTGATAAAAATAAAGGCTTCGGGCATCTGTCACACTGAATTGGACGAAATAGAAGGAAGAACTCCTCCTGCCACATTTCCTGTTATACCTGGCCATCAGATTGTGGGAGTTGTGGAAGATGTCGGGAAAGAAGTGTCGAAATTCAAAATAGGAGACAGAGCAGCGGTTGCCTGGATAGGTTCAGCCTGCCAGAAATGTCGTTATTGCAAAAGCGGATTTGAAAATCTCTGTAATGATTTTCAAGCAACAGGGAGAGATATAAATGGCGGCTATGCCCAATACACTGTGGCGAAAGCAGATTTTGCATACAATATAAATGATGGGTTTGAAGACGAGTATGTTGCCCCATTGCTTTGTGCGGGAGCTGTAGGATATCGCTCTCTCATTCTAACGAAAATAAAAAATGGGGAGCCGCTCGGTTTTGCAGGTTTTGGTGCTTCAGCACATATTGTTTTAAAAATCACAAAAATTCTTTTTCCCGATACACCTATTTTTGTCTTTGCAAGAAGCAAGGCAGAGAGAAACTTTGCCTTAGAACTTGGAGCAAACTGGGCAGGGGATATAGGAGGAGATGAATCCCCTCAAAAACTGAAGGCAATAATTGATACTACCCCCGTCTTTAAACCAATAATTTCTTCTTTATTAAATCTGGAAAGTGGTGGAAGAGTGGTTATAAATGCAATCAGAAAAGAGGAAATTGACAAGGAAGAACTTTTAAATCTTGATTATGCTTCCCATCTCTGGCTTGAAAAAGAGATAAAGACCGTTGCAAATGTTACAAGAAAGGATGTTGAAGAATTTCTCTCGCTTGCTTTTAAACACGGTATCAGACCTGAAGTAGAGATTTATTCTTTTGAAAATGCAAAGAAGGCGCTTTTAGAAATAAAAGAGAAAAAAATTAGAGGTGCAAAAGTTTTAATTTTAAATTAAAAATGGAGGGGATATGAAAAGAATTTCAATTTCTACACTTTGTTTTTTGCTGATTTTTGTTTTCTTTTTTGTTATTAGCGCTATGGAACAGAAAGTTATCGAGGAAAAACCTATCCAGAAAATATCCTGGCTTGAAGGCAAGTGGGTAAAGGCTTATGGAGATAAATTGCGAGAGGAGCACTTTAGTTTTCTCGGTGGAGAAATGATGGCTATGTGTCGGGAAATTTCCAATTCTGGTTCCCTGATCGAAGTCAGGCTAATAGGACAAGAAGGTGAAGAAACGGTAATGAGGACACGTCATTTCACCAATGGAATTAAACTTGCTTTAGAAGAAAAAGATAAAACTGCTATTTATATACTCAAGGAATATGACAAAAAGAGTGCGCTTTTTGCTGGTAAAGAAGATAAACAAAATGAAACAATCACTTATAAACTTCTAACAAAAGATCTTCTTGAAATAACAGTGGTTCATTCTGAAAATGGGAACAGGAAAGAGGAAATTTACAGGATGAAGAGAGTGTAAAATGTACAATTTTTTAAGGCAAGTCTGCGTAATACATCAGGTAATAAGTTAAATAATAAAAAAGCAAGAATTGGATGGAAACCGGTATTGACGACTTTATAAAAAAATGGTAGTCTAATTAAATGGAAGCAAAAGAGTTAGAAGGAATTAGCCTTACAAAAAGAGAAAGTAACATTCTGATTTTGCTGGTAAGAAGGTATATTGATACTAAAAAGCCTGTGCCTTCATCATATTTCGATAATGTTTACAATGAAAAACTTTCTTCTTCAACAATAAGGTCAATTTTGTTTAAACTTGAGAAAAAAGGGTATTTGAAAAAGGAACATATATCTTCGGGAAGAGTTCCTACCGACCTTTCTTACAAATATTTTGCTGAAACGGCTGTAAATGAGTTGTCTGTAATTGAAATAAAAAATAGCATAGGCAAAAATGTAAAAGATAATACTGACATAAAAGAACTTGCAAGGACTTTTGCTGAAGACATTTCTAAAAAACACAGACTTGTGGCTTTTGCAACAGCACCTTCAATGCTTGACGCAAGGCTTGAATCTATTGAACTTCATCCTCTTTCAGGCGGCAGGGTTGTAGTTCTCTGTCTTTCCACAAGTGGGCGCCTTTACGAAAAAGTAATAAATGCAAAACAGAATTACAGTTATGAAAAATTGAGATATTTTGGTGACAACCTTACGCAAAATTATAGAGGATGGACATTCAGGGAGATTAAAGTTCATCTCCATAACCAGATTGTAAATGCGAGAAGAAAAGTTACCGAATTGGTGGCTGATGCTATGACTTTAGTTTCACCAGCCCTTCTTGAAATTCCTATGGAAATTGATATTTTTATAAGTGGAATTGAATGGATCACGGAAATACCGGAAATAGTGAGGGATTCATATTCTTTAAAAGTCTTTCTTGAAACAATTGAAAAAAAAGAGAAACTTCTTGGGCTAATTGATGAGATTATGGGGAAAGGAAGGGAGAGTGTAATAGTTTTTGGCTCTGAACTTAATCATTTTATCAACTATCTTCCTTTAGCTATTGTTTCGGTCTTATACGGTGATCCTGTCTCAGGAAAGGGAGTCATTGGTATGATAGGAGGGAAGGCAATAAAGTATGATGAGGCTTTAAAAAATCTTTCAATGTCAGCTTTTTTCCTCGGAAAAGCGTCAATTAACTCCACCCTGGTCAAAGGAGAGTAAACTTGGGCGAAGGAAACGACAAAGACACCAGGAACAAAGAATTTACCCCTACAGACGATATTACCATAGAGTTTGTTGAACACGATGAAGTTCACAATGTTAATGAAGTTCCTGAAAAGATTATTGAAGAAAAATCTCAAAAAGAGGACAATCCCTGCCTTGAAATAGATGAAAAACTTAAAAATACGGAAGAAAGGATGCTTAGGTTAAGGGCAGACTTTGAAAATTACAGGAAGCGGATTTTAAAAGAATGGAATGAAAAAGAGAAGCGGTCTCAGATGGAGATTTTACGGCAGATTCTTCCTTTTCTTGACAACATTGAGAGAGCTTTTGCAACGGTTTCAGGGAATGTTGATCCAAATTGGCTTGAAGGGATTCAACTCTCTCTCAAAGATTTTAAGTCTGCCCTTGAGCAACTGGGGCTGAAAGAAATAAATGAGTGCGGAATTTTGTTTGATCCCAATTTTCATGAATCGATAGGTTTTGATTACGTTGATGGATATGAGGACGGAACAGTTGCAAAAATTGTTCAAAAGGGGTATCTTTTTAAAGATGGTCTTTTAAGGCCTGCAAAGGTTTTTATTAACAAGAAAGAGCTTTAGGAGGAGAACAGGAGAGATAAAAAATGGGAAGGGTCATTGGAATTGACCTCGGAACGACAAACAGTTGTATGGGTTTTACTGAAGGTGGCGAACCTGTAATAATTCCAACGAGGGAGGGCGGAAGGACTCTTCCTTCAATTGTTGCTTTTACGGAAAGTGGGGAGAGGCTTGTTGGAAACCTTGCAAAAAGGCAGACGGTAACGAACCCCACCAACACTATTTATGCTGTAAAGAGACTTATCGGAAAAAAGTATAAAGATCCCACAATGGAGAAAGCAAGAGAGGTTCTTCCTTATACTCTTGTTGAAGCCCCTAACGGAGATATAAGAATAAGGACTTCAGCTGCCGAATTCAGTTCTCAGGAAATATCTGCCTTTATCCTTTCTGAGCTTAAAAAAAGCGCTGAAGAGTTTTTTGGAGAGGAAGTTACTGAGGCGGTTATAACCGTACCTGCTTACTTTTCAGACCCACAAAGGCAGGCAACAAAAGATGCTGGAAGGATAGCAGGGCTTGAAGTGTTAAGGATTTTGAATGAGCCGACGGCAGCCTGTCTTGCTTTTAATCTTGATGAAACTCACACAAAAACAGTTGCAGTTTATGATCTGGGGGGAGGAACATTTGATATTTCAATAATGCGTCTCGGCGAAGGGCTTTTTGAAGTTATAGCCACTTCAGGAGACACCTATCTTGGTGGCGAGGATATGGATCAGGCTCTTATGCGCGAACTCATGCAAAGGTTTGAGAAAAGTACGAATATAAATCTGGCAGGTGATAGGATGGCTTTGCAAAGACTTAAAGAAGCAGCAGAGAGAGCAAAATGTGACCTCTCTGTGAGAGAAAGTGTAGAAATAAATCTTCCCTTCATTGCTGCAGACCAGACAGGTCCAAAACACCTTCAGACAACTTTAACGAGAGCTGAATTTGAAAATATAATAAGAGAAACCGTCGAAAGGACGAAAGAACCCTGTTTTGAAGCCCTCAAAATTGCTGGATTAAGCGTTTCGGACATAGACGAAGTTCTTCTTGTTGGAGGACAAACGAGAACTCCGCTTGTAATTGAGACAGTAAGAGAAATTTTTAAGAAAGAACCAAGAAGAGACAAAAACCCGGATGAAGTTGTGGCACTTGGTGCTGCTCTTCAGGCAGGAATTTTGAAGGGGGATGTGAAAGAAATAGTTCTTTTAGATTCAATCCCGCTTAGCCTCGGGGTAGCGGCAAAAGGAAATCTATTTGTCAAACTCATTGAAAGGGGTTCTGCAATTCCCACAAAAAAGAGCAGAATATTTACGACCGTTACAGATAACCAGGATAGTGTTGAAGTTCATGTTCTTCAAGGTGAAAGAGAGATCTCATCAGAAAACATTTCTCTCGGAAAATTTGAGCTTGTTGGCATACCACCTGCGCCAAAAGGTCTTCCCCAGATAGAAGTAACATTTGATATAAATGCAAACGGAATAGTCTCTGTTTACGCAAAAGACTTAATGACAGGAAATGAGCAAAAAATAGTTGTCAATCCTTCATCAGGGCTCAGTGAAAGCGAAATTCAAAGAATAATTGAAGACGCAAAATCAAAAGAGGACGAAGATAGAAGAATAGTCGAGATCCAAAAACTCAAGTTGAAACTTGAAAAACTTGTCGAAAGCATTGAAAAATCATTTTTTGAATTCGGAACAATCCTTGACGCAGAGACCAAGAAAAAGGCAGAAGAGGCTATCAAAAAAGCTCGTAGAGAAATTTTGAGTGATTCCGGATCTACCCTTAATGAAATATTTTACGAATTAAGCGATATTTCACACGTCATAACCGAGACCATAATGAACGATCCTCTTGCTCAGATGGGAATAAAATCTGGATCGGGAGAAAGCCAGCAAAAGCCTTCTGAAGAAAAGAAAAAATAATGAGCACAGAAAATTATTACGAAATTCTTGGCGTCTCAAGAGATGCAACTCAGGAAGAGATAAAAGCCGCCTATAGAAAAGCGGCTTTAAAATATCATCCTGATAGAAATCCAGGAAACAAAGAGGCTGAAGAAATGTTCAAAAAGGCATCAGAGGCATATTCTGTGCTCGGGGACCCCCAGAAAAAGGCACAATATGATGCTTACGGTAAAGTAGGAAATTATGGAGGAATCAATTGGGATTCAGACATTTTTGACGATTTTTCTGACCTTTTTGGAAGCTTCTTCGGTTTCGGAGACATTTTTGGGGGTTCAAGAAGAAGAGGTCCGCAAAAAGGATCGGATTTAAGGTATGATATTGAAATTACACTTGAAGATGTTTATAAGGGATTAGAAAAAGAGATAGAGATACCTTTAGAAGAAATATGTGAGGATTGTTCCGGAAGCGGTGCCAGGGAGGGAAAAAAGATAAGGTGTCCTGCCTGTGAAGGGAGAGGAAACATTTTTTACCAGCAGGGCTTTTTCTCGGTTTCCAGAACCTGTCCTCAGTGTGCTGGTGAAGGATATATAGCAAAAGAAAAATGTTCTTCCTGTAAAGGAACGGGGAAAATTCACAGGACAAAAACAATCAAGGTGAAAATACCTTTAGGAGTTGAAAATGGAACAATGCTTAAGGTTTCCGGCCAGGGAGAGATGGGCCTGAGAGGCGGAAGAAGGGGTGATTTGTATATAGCAGTTTTCGTAAAAGAGCATCCTATTTTTAAAAGAAAAGGGTCCGATTTGCTTTGCAAAATAAACATATCCCTTCCGGAAGCGGTTTTGGGTACTGAATATGAGATAACAACACTTGAAGGCAAAAAGAAAAAAGTGAAAATACCAGAAAATACACAAAATGGAAAAATTTTTAGAATTGAAGGAATGGGTCTTCCATCTATAAACGGAAGAAGAAATGGAGACCTTTTTGTTGAAGTGAACCTGCTAACTCCTCACAAAATTTCAAAAGAAGAAAAAGAACTATGGCAAAAACTTTATGAACTTGAGATGAAAAAGTCTGAAAAAAAGGAATCTTTTTTTAAAAGGATATTCAAGGGAGAATAAAAAATGGTAATTCGTTTGACATTATTGATAGCCACTTTGATTTTTTTTGCGGGATGTGCTTCTATGCTTGAACCTCCTTCTGAAATTCAAAGGTCTGTTGACCGTTTGAGCCAGGATGTTCAACAGCTAACCAGGCAACAGGAGGAACTTGCCAGAAAAATTGATGCATTAACCAAAAGTGAGATTTCAAGGTCAAATGAAATTGAAAAAAATGTTGATTTAGAAAAGATTGCTATTGAAGATTCTGGAAACCTGTCATCGGATCCGGCAACGTTATATGAAAAAGGGTTGCAACTTATGAAGGAAGGCAAGCTTGAAGAGGCAGAAACCTCTTTTGCGCAATTTGTAAGAGATTTTCCACAAAGTGATCTTGCCGACAATGCACAATATTGGCTTGGAGAATGCCTTTACAGTGAAAAAAAATATAAAGAGGCAAAAGAGACATTTGAAGGCGTGGTAGAGCATTTTCCTTTCGGGAACAAGGTGCCTGATGCTATGTACAAAACAGCACTTTGTGCCGGACAACTTGGCGATAATAAAAAAAGAGTTGAAATTTTAAAGGAAGTTAAGGAGAATTACCCCTTCTCTGATGCCGCCGAAAAAGCTGAAAAACTTTTGAAAGAGATAGAAACAATAAATAACTGATGACACAATCCCTCTCTGAAATTATTTTAAAAGGGGAATTTGTGCCTTTGAAGGCGCATGCCTCGACAAAAAAATTTTATGTTGGAAAATGGGAGGGAAAAAAGTCTCTTCTTATAGATTTTGAAGGAGGAAAAGATGAAAGAGACTCTTTCTATAGACTTACCCAAATTCTTTTGAAAAACGAAATATCTGTCCCTCAAATAATTTATTTACCGCAAGGAGATTATTCCTTCTTGGTAACCGAGTTTGCAAATGGAAATCTGATTTCAAAATCAGGCTGCCGCGAAAAAGTTTTTGAACTGATTCTCTCTCAGGCAGAAAAATTTTCTTTAATAAAAGAAGACTCTCTTAAAAACTTAAATATTTTAACTCTTGGTCTGAAAAGGATTATATATGAATTAGATTTTTTTATTTTACACTTTTGCGAAGTTTTTGCAAATCAAAATGTTGGAGAGGAAATTAGAAGAGAAATCCATCTGTTTGCTGAAGAGATAGATTCATTTCCAAAATCATTCTGTCACAGAGACTACCACAGTGAAAATATAGTATCTGATGGGGAAAATGTTTTTATTCTGGATTATCAGGACGCCTTGATGGCTCCAAGAACTTATGATTATGCTTCCCTGTATGTGGATGGTTACTTTGATTTCCCGGAAAGTGCAAGGCAATCCGTTAAAAATAGGGCTCTCAAAATTTTTAATGCGACAGAAGGAGAATTTTTAAAAACTGCTTTACAAAGAGCCCTCAAAGCACTTGGAACATTCGGTTTTCAAATTGTCTATCGAAAAAAAGTTAGATATGTCACTTCCGTTAAAAGAACCGTTTCTTATCTCAATGAACTTCTTGGAGAGAAAGTTGTAAAAAGTGAAAATTTGAAAGATTATCTTTTATTCCTGCAAAAGAGGGTCACATCGGAATTGTGTGGTTGAGAGGTCCAAGCCCTTTTCCAATCTGGAAAGGATGCTGCATCGCCTTTGCAATATACTGTTTTGCTTTTTCTATGCTTTCACCCATTGATAGCCCTCTTGCAATCAGGGCTATGATGATTGACGAAAAAGTAGCCCCAAGGCCTAAGGTGTTTTTTGAAGAGATTCTCGGCGCTTCAAAAATATGAAAGTGGGAACCGTCATACCACAAATCAAGAGCCCTTACTTCCTTCAGGTCTCCTCCAGTTATCACAACATTCTTTGCTCCGAGCTGATAAATTACTTTTGCTGCCTCTTTTGCGCTGTTTATATCAGTAATTTCCACTCCGCTTAGCTCTTTGGCTTCAGCAGTGTTTGGGGTAATAGCAAAGCAAAGAGGAATAAGTTTCCCTTTAAGTGCCTCCACTCCATCAGGCTGCAGAAGTCGTTGCCCCTCGTGATTATAAATAACAGGGTCAAGCATAATGGGGGCTTTTATCTTCAAGGCATTTAATAGAGAGGCAATAATTTCGATATTTGATGAAGAAGACAAAAAACCTAACTTTACCCCATGAAGAGGCATATCAGAAACAATCGCCTCTATTTGCTGTCCCACAAATTCCATAGGTACTGGAAAAACCGCCTGAATTCCCTGAGTATTCTGAGCAATTACGCTTGTGGCAACAGGAGCACCGTAAACTCTGAATGTTTGAAAAGTCTTGATGTCTGCTATAATCCCGGTTGCTCCGCTGGAATCAAAGGGGCCTATCGTTAAAATAGTTCTATTCATTTCATCTCCTTTATACCATCAATGAGCATAAGGCGGCGACATTTACCATATCATCAGAAGAACACCCTCTCGATAGGTCGCAATAGGGTTTAGCCAATCCCTGAATAATTGGTCCAACAGCAAGGGCGCCAGCAAGTCTTTCAACAAGTTTATATGAAATGTTACCTGCATCGAGGTCTGGAAAAATAAGAACATTTGCCTGTCCTGCCACAGGACTTCCCTTGCATTTCCTTTCTCCGATGGAAGGAATCAATGCGGCATCTGCCTGCATTTCTCCATCAACAAGAAGCTCAGGAGCCCTCTTTTTGACAATATCAACAGCGCTTAAAACTTTATCAACACTCGGATGTTTTGCAGACCCTTTTGTTGAGAAAGAGAGCATTGCAATTTTTGGCTCAAGACCTGTTACTGCCGCAAAACTTTTTGCAGAAGTTATTGCAATGTCGGCAAGTTGTTCATTTGTTGGGTCAGGAATTACGGCACAGTCGGCAAAGCATAGCATTCTCTCTTTTAAAACCATAATAAAATAACTTGATACGGTCTTAATCCCCTCTGCAAAACCTACTGTATGGATTGCGGCTCTTAATATATCTCCTGTAGAGGAGACATTTCCACCCACTACTTCATCCACTCTGTTTGTCGCAAGCAACAAACCGCTGAAGTAGAGAGGATTTTTTGTGGCTTCTTCTGCCTGATTGTAAGTCATTTCTTTTGACTTTCTTTTTTCAAAAAGAAGAGTTGAAAATTGCTTCCTTAAATCTGACTTTAAGGGGTCGATGATTTCAATTTCTTTAATATCCACACTGTTTTCATTTGCAACTTTAAAAATTGTTTCGCTACTTCCTACTAAAACAGGAACACCTATTTTTTCTTCAATTAATGTTCTTGCACAAACCAAAGTTCTCAGGTCTTCAGCATCTGGAAAAGCCACCTTAAGGAATCTTTTTGAAGCCTTTTCTCTTATTGATTTTACAAAATTATTTTCAGCCATTTCTTCTTCCTACCATTCTCTCGGAGCATCTTTTACAACTCTCACAGTGTCTCTTGCAATTACAAGTTCTTCATTTGTTGGAATTACCCAAATATGACAGGAACTCTCCTCTTTTGAAATTCTCATACATTTGCCCTTCTGTGCCTGATTATTAAGGTTTTTGTCGAGTATTATTCCGAGGCATTCCAGCCCTTCACATATCATTTCCCTCGAAAGAACATCGTTTTCACCTATGCCACCGGTAAAAATAATAGCGTCAGTGCCACCCATCTGGGCAAAACAGGCACCTATGTATTTCTTTACTCTGAAAGCGAACATTTTAAGGGCAAGTTGAGCCCTTTTGTTCCCATCTGCAGCCGCTTTTTCTATATCTCTCATATCATTGCTAATTCCTGAAATACCAAGCATTCCACTCTTCTTCTGAAGGATATTCATTATATCGGGAAGCTCTCCCATTCCCTTTCTGTAGAGATATTCAATAATTCCTGCATCAATATCTCCACTTCTTGTCCCCATAATCAGACCTTCCACAGGGGTCATTCCCATACTGTTGAAGATTGAATATCCATTTTTTATTGCAGTCATTGAAGAACCATTACCGAGATGAATTGTAATTATGTTTGTTTTTTCTCGTGGGGTTTGAGTTAATTTTCTGTATCTGTATGCCACATACCTGTGCGATGTACCATGGAAGCCGTATCTTCTGATTCTGTATTTTTCATAAAATTCGTAAGGGATTGAATAAAGGTAGGACTCTTCAGGCATAGTGGAATGGAAGGCTGTATCAAAAACTCCAACCTGAGGAATGGTTGAAGGAAAAATTTCAGAACAGGCTGCAACACCCTTCAGATTTGCAGGGTTATGCAAAGGAGCAAGGTCTGAGCATTCCTCCATCTTCTCAATAACTTCAGGAGTAATGAGAACAGACCTTGTAAACTTTTCACCACCGTGAACAAGTCTGTGCCCTACTGCGTTAATGTCTTTCCATCCATTAACACCTTTAATTTTTGTCTCTTTTGATTCTACCCAATTTTTGATTTTAAGAATTGCCTCTCTGTGGTCGTGTATTGATTCTGTTCCTCTTACGGGCTCACTTCCAATTGCCTCTAAAGTGAAAATTGCATCTTCCTTTCCAATTCTTTCAATTAGACCTTTTGCTACCATTTCATCTGCGTCATTCTCAAAAAGGTCAAGATCGGTTGTGATAATCTGAAATTTAACTGAAGAACTTCCTGTGTTTAAAACAAAAACATTCATATTCCTTCCCCCTCAAAAAATAATTTATTGCGATTTAAAGCCATAAAAAGTTTCCTTCTGAGTTTAAAAACTTCTCATCAGGAAGAGTTCCTATATTACAGGCAAAACCCAAAAAAGTCAAGAAAATGTGGAAGTCCACAACATTTGAAACTTTTGAGGAGCAAAGGCAGCAATACAAATTCATTTTTAAGTTTTTAGCAGTCATTGCGAGCAGAGGTAACCTGTCATTGAGAGTGCTCCTTCGTAGCCTTGTCTTTCGAAGCAATCTTCCTTATTTTGGAAGTGAGGAAGATTCCTTTCTTTGTCAATGCTTCTAAGATGTAGTCGGAATGACAGGTTTCAGGCTTCCTAGCAATCCAGGAATAGCTTTATTTTATAGATAGATACTACAGTTTCAGACTTGACAATTCAAGACTAAAGTCCTGACTCTCATTGTTTCATTAATTCGATTTTCTTGTTTACTGCGTTGAGGAATGTTCGCTCGCTCTTGGAGTGCGCAGCATGCTCATTCAAATATTTGTAAACCTCCTCGGCTTCAGGGGAACACAACCTTACTGTTTTCATATTTCCATTCCCTTTGCAATCGCTTTTCTCAGGTTCGGGTTCGGATTGTGAATCCAGGTTATCCCTTTAAGGGTTACAGCTATCTTGTTGCTCTCCTCGAGGTATGCAAGCACCGTCATGAGCGTATTGTGGTTGACCTGCTTCGGAAGCATCCTCTTTATCTGCGCGACCGTAACCACGCTGTACTTTGCGTTCCTTATGGCATTTTCAACCATGAGCACTGTATTGAGAGTGGGCGAATGCTGGATTGTTATCTGCACTCCTTTAGTCATATTAATCACCTTTAGTTATCAACTAATAACTAATTTAGGCAAAGATGTATAAAAAGGTTTGGATTGAGCTTAAAAGGAGGCTATTTTTTGGCTTTTTTGTAATCTTCCAAAAACCTGGCTATTCCCCTGTCAGTAAGCTGGTGCCTAAACATCTCCTCGAACACTTTAGGGGGAATTGTAGCTATATGTGCGCCGCATTTCGCAGCCCGTTCCACATGGGCTGTGCTTCTTACCGAAGCCACTATTATTTCGGTCTTGAATCCGTAATTCCTGTAAATCTGGGCGATATCCTCAACTACTTTCATCCCATCCTGCCCAATATCGTCCAATCTTCCGACAAAAGGAGAGACAAAAGATGCGCCTGCCTTTGCTGCAAGAAGCGCCTGTGAAGCGGAAAATACCAAAGTAACGTTTGTCTTTATCCCTTTTTTCTCCAGAATCCTTACCGCCTTCAGCCCTTCCGCGGTCATCGGAATCTTCACAACCGCATTAGGAGCCCATTTCGCGAATTCCTCCCCGTCCTTTACCATCTGCTCAGCGGTTTCCCCTATCCCTTCCACGCTGAGCGGGCCCTTCATTATTTTTGCTATTTCCAAAATTACGGATTTCTGCTCCTTTCCCTCCTTCATTATTATCGTTGGATTAGTAGTAACGCCGTCGCACAGCCCTAATCCTACTGCATTCTTGATTTTTTCCACATTCGCTGAATCCAGGAAGAATTTCATTTGAAAACACCTTTCCAAGCTTAATAGAAACTAAGAAGCTTCCGTGTGGTTCTTCTTTGGAATATACTCGGCCCACAGAGGCTTCTTGTCGCTCTTTTTTCCTTTTTCGGTCTCAGCTTCACCAGTATCTAGAAGTGGACCAATTGCGGTTTCCTTTTCAGTGCTTTTTTCTGTGCCACTCTTTATGCCTTCCTCTGTCGATTGGATGCCTAAGTTTTCCTGTCGGCTTGCCGCACTATGCCCCACTTCGGCAGTAAGTTGAGATATTATTTGGTTGACCTCAGAAACAACAGTTTTGAATTCCGACGCGTAAGAAGTAGAGAGCATGTAATTCCTAATGTCTTCTGCAGTTTTAAGTTGATTCGTTTCGATTAAGAAAAGAAAGTGTTTTTCGTCCTTATCAATTCTGGCTATTTCTTCAGGACATGTAGCTTTCTCTTTCGTGCGATTAAAGGTAGCTGAACCTTCATGTTTTGCAGCTTCATTTTCTAAACGGATTTTCTCTTTTCGAGATGTAGATTTTGCAGCCTCGTCATCGAGCTTTGCTGCTATTGATTCTTCCAACGTAGCTGTTAAACCTGCGGCTTTTTGGGCTTTTTGGTAGTCTAATGAAACGTTTGCTTGATTTTGACTCAGTTCTATTAAACTATCAACGAAGGCGCTCCAACCACCATTTTTGGGACCATATTTACCATATTCTTTTTCCAGTAGAACAACTAGTTTAGCTTTATCGATAGTGCCATTAGTGGTAAATAAAGATCGGTCCATACCTGTAGCCTGTAAAACCACAAAAATAGAATCTAAAGATGTTCCCGAATCTAAAGGTGCTCCCGAAACCTCACGGCTAGTTTTCTGCCAAGATCCCGCCATTCTATTCGCCATTCACGATTACAAACACGGTTGGTAACCTGATGCGGGGGCGAGCTATCGGATTATCTTCGTTCGTGGGGTAAACGGCACTATACACCAAACGAGCTTCCTTGCCATCAGCCAGTTTCTGTCTTGCATTTTCATCTGATACATTCACGTCTATATAGCCGCCATACTCGTCAAAACCAACGTCAAGATCGATTCTTGGTGTTTTATCGATTTTAGCGTCACCTGCACTGAACCCAGTGCGCACAATTCTCTTATTCCCATTAAGGGTGAAAAACACAGCACCAACTTTATCTGAAATAATCAATGCAGTTTGGCTTCTATCATCAGGTCTTATGACAGTAAAAATTTTAAGGAAAGTACAGTCTACCTGATCAGTTTCCATAGCCAAATTTGTAACTGCCATCGAAATAAAGAACTCGGCAGAAGTTTCTATGCCATACTTATTGGTAATTACACCTTTAGTAAACATATTGCCAGGACCCCCCTGCTCGTAAGAGATTGTCCACTCTTCGGCTTGAGTTACATAATTCCCGGCTTTAGGCTCAACGTTTAAATGAACTTCCCGAACCTCTTTCTTTTCGATGAGTTTCTGCATTACTTGACCGACCTCATCATATTCTTTCAAAGTTAATGTCAATTCCTTTTTTACTTCTCCAGCCCCCTGGTCCTGGCTCAGCTTCTTGCTATCTTTTGGAACGTTCTGGGCAACCTGTATCGGTTCCTTAGTTTCTGCCTTGGGCTCTTCTTTCTTGTTTTTATTTAATTTAGCCAGTTCCATGGGCGGCTTCTCAGTTGGCTTTGCCATTGGGTCAGCTGCGCCTTTTGAAATCAAAAGTTCTGCTATAGCCTTGTTGTTTTTTTCTTTTGCCAGGTCCAGCGCTGTCCTGCCATCTTTGTTTTTTGCATTCACATCGGCACCTTTTGAAATAAGAAGTTCGCAGATGTCTTTGTAACCATTTGCAGCAGCCTTCATCAGCACCGTGAAGCCGTCTTTGTCCTTTGCATTAACATCAGTGCCTTTCTTTATCGCTTTTTCAACGGTTTTTAAATCGCCATTTTTTACTGCCTCAAAAAGCTTATCGTTCCAATTGCTAGCAAAGACAAAAAGAGTAAAGGAAAGAAGAAAAATAGTTACAAAGAGTTTTTTCATTTGACCTCCTTTATATCAGGATAGACAATATTTCTCATTGTGCTTTGTCAATCTGCTTTTTTTTGCTCGTTGTTGAAGTTTAAAAAAAAGGCTATATCTTAAATGTCCTCTTTTCATTTCTCCTCCACCTGTCATTTTAGATAAAAATAATAAAAAGTTAAGGATAACGAAAAAATTTCTCATAATTATTGATAATGTCTAATGAGGTTCACTTCGAAGTATTTGCAAACGAAGTGATCTTCCTTTGTTGAAAAGTTGAAGATTGCTTCGGGGGTGATTGCCCCGAAGGAGCACTCGCAATGACACGGTTAGTGAGCTCTCGCAACGGAGTATTTCTAAATAGTCTTGACAGAAAAATGAGAAGAAAAGGAATGTCAAGGTTGTTTTTTCAAGGGCATTATTAGAAATCCTATAAAGAAAAGACAGGAGGATACAAAAAAGGGAAGAGAAAAACTTTCTGAAAGAGAATAGAGAATGGTACCGAGGGGGAATGCAATAAATGCCCTTACTCCAGCAAGTGCCACATGGACCGCCATAAAAGACGAGGCTTCTTCCGGTTTTCTGCAAAATGTAAGTGGTGCAAGATACCAGGTTACATTAACGATTGCCATACTGAGACCATAAAAGGCATAAACAAAGCAGGTGTAACTTATAGAATTTGTAAAAGAAAGTAAAAGGGGATAGAAAAAAAGAAAAAGGAAACCAATTTTTGCAAGTTTTAATGGATTTATGGAATCGGAAAGCCTTCCAACAGCCCAGGAAAAAAGAACTATCATTCCCTGATAAAAAAATCCATTAAGAAATGATGCCTGAGTGTAGTTCACTTTAAGATGGTCAACAAGAAAAAGAGGAAGAAGGGGAAGCATCATCATATAACCGCAGCCGTATGAAAAGAATGAAATTTCGAACTGCCTGAATTTTTTTCTTTCATAATTATTTCAAAAGGATTTGTTACAATATTTTCGTCATTATTTCTCTTTTTCTCAGATATTCTGGACATCAAAAAACATGAAAAAAAAACCGCATAGTGCTGCAAAAGGATAAACATAAACTATGTAATCTGTCAGAAAGTCATAAAAATTGCCCAGGGAAAGGGAGGTTAAAATAGCAATAAAACCTGAAAGGGAGTATATCAAACTGAAGTATTTTCCCCTTTTTGTTTCGGGATAATTCTCTTTAAGTATTGCATTTTGAGAAGTGTAAAATATAGGCCAGGATGCTGATGTAATTGTTGCAAGAACAACAAAACAAAAAGCCTGGTCACATAAAGGAACAAAGAGAAGCGAAAGTCGTAAAATTCCTGCTATAAGAAAAAATGGCTTCTTATTCCATTTTGCAATAAAATGCCCCAGAGGAAGAGAGAGAATTAATGAGGCTGAAGGAGCCATTACGAGAAGAGTTATTAAAAAGGGACTTGAAAGAAAATGCTTCCTTGCAACAACATCGTTTAAAAGCCATACTCCGTTAAGTATTCCTTCGAAAAATAGGGCAAGGGTATGAAAGAATAATGTTTTTTTCAGGATTGGGGTAAAATTTTCTTTCACATCAAGTTGCCCTATAGACCCCGAAAACCTCCTTCAAAATTTTGACGATTTCTCCTATTGTTGCGTAATTTTTTACCGCCTCCAGTGTAGGGGGCATTATATTATCTTTTGACATTGCGGTGTCTTTAAGGTTTTTCAGGCATTTTACGACGATTGTATTATCTCTTTCCGCTCGAACTTTCTGAAGCCTTTTTATCTGATCTTCTTCAAGTGCTGGGTCTATTTTCAAAATTGGTATCGGGGTTTCCTTTTCTTCTGTAAATGAATTCAAACCGACTACTATTCTTTTTTTCTGTTCTAATTCCTTCTGGTACCTGTAAGAAGAGTCTTCTATCTGTCTTTGAACCCATCCTTTTTCAATTGCAGTGACCATTCCTCCCATTTTTTCAACTTCTTCAATGAGTTTTTCTGCTTCTGATTCAATTTTGTTTGTTAGCGCTTCAATAGCGTAAGAACCACCAAGTGGGTCAATAATATCTGTAACACCACTTTCATACGCTATAACCTGCTGGGTTCTTAAAGCAAGGGTTGCGCTTTCTGTTGTAGGAAGCCCAAGTGCTTCATCTCTTGAATTTGTATGAAGAGACTGTGTTCCTCCAAGAACTGCAGCAAGTGCCTGAAGAGTTACCCTGATTATATTGACATCTGGCTGTTGTGCAAGAAGAGTGCATCCTGCGGTTTGTGTGTGAAAGCGCAGCATCTGAGCTTTAGGATTTTCAGCATTGAATTTATTTTTCATAATTTTTGCCCATAGCCTTCTTGCAGCCCTGAATTTTGCAATCTCTTCAATAAAATTATTGTGAGCATTGAAAAAGAAGGAAAGTCTCTCTCCGAAGGAGTTAACATCAAGCCCTTTGTCAATTGCTGCTTTGACATAGGTTATTCCGTTGAGAAATGTGAACGCAATTTCCTGAACGGCAGAAGAGCCCGCTTCTCTTATATGGTATCCTGATATTGAGATTGTATTGAATTTTGGGGTTTTCTTACCGGCAAATTCGAATATATCCGTTATCAGACGTAAAGAAGAAGTTGGTGGAAAAACATAAGTTCCTCTTGCAATATATTCCTTCAGGATGTCGTTCTGAATTGTTCCCGATAGAAGTTCTGAGGCGACTCCCTTCTTTTCTGCCACAGCGATGTAAAGCGCAAGAAGAACAAAGGCTGTAGAATTTATGGTCATTGAAGTTGATACTCTATCAAGGGGAATATCTTTAAAAAGTATCTCCATATCATCAAGAGTGTCTATTGCAACGCCAACCTTTCCAACCTCGCCATGCGACAATGGGTCGTCTGAATCAAGCCCCATTTGAGTAGGAAGGTCAAAGGCAACAGATAACCCCGTTTGACCTTTTTCGATAAGATACCTGTACCTCTGGTTTGATTCTTTCGCAGTTCCAAATCCAGCATACTGCCGCATAGTCCAATATTTTCCCCGGTACATAGTCGGCTGTACACCTCTTGTAAAGGGGAATTCTCCGGGGAACCCAAGATCCTCCATATAGCTATCTTCAGGAATATCGAGAGGGGTGTAAATTGGTTCAAATTCGTATCCCGATGTTGAAGATAAAAAAGTCTTATCTTTAAGTGTTTTCTGTACCTTTTCTTTGTGCTTTTCTCTAAAAGTCATTATCTTTTCTTTATTCATAAAGTATCCTCCAATCTTTCATAAATCAAGTTTTAATATTATAATACACATTCTGGAATTTTTTATATGGCAGATATAGTTGAAGAAATAAATTTGTTTGAGAATAAAGGACCGAGATACTCCCTGCCTGTCTTTGAGGGTCCCCTTGATCTTCTTTTATATCTTATAGATAGAAACGAAATTGACATTTACGATATACCGATTGCTTTTATTACCAGGCAGTACAATCAATATCTTTCAAGGATGAAAGAACTTAATCTCTACATAGCGGCTGACTTTATAAGTATGGCTGCCGCGCTGATTTATATAAAAAGTTATATGCTTCTTCCTAAAAGCGAAATGGTTAGAGAGGGAGAGGAGGAAGACCCACGGGAGGTTCTTGTAAGGCAACTTGTTGAACACAGAAAATTTCTTGACCTTGGGCAGATGCTTGGAGAGAAGGAAAACCTTATGTGTAACCATTATTACAGAACTGAATTGCCTGTGGAAGAGGGCTCTCTTGCTGTCTGTGATGTTCAGGTGTGGGATCTTGTTACGGCGCTTAAAGATGTAATACAAAGAGCTGAGGATAGAGGAAAGAAGATCATTCTTCTTGATGGAAAAAATTTAAGTGAAAAAATTGAGGAAATAATAGAAATTCTGAAAGAAAAACCTTCAGCTATGTTTGAAGAGCTTTTGAAAGAGTTAACCAGAGGCGAGATTGTGGTTACTTTTCTTGCTATCCTTGAACTAGCAAGAAAAAGGGTGATAATGCTATTTCAAGAAGTTCCTTTTTCCCCTATAAAAATCATTAAAAGAAAATAATTAAATTCACTGCTGTCCCACTGCTGTCCAAGATAATTTAGAATCGGAAAAGTGATCCTGTAAAAACGGGGGTTTTGGACGGGTTTTAGGAAGGCTTGAAAATGAGGCTCACTGTTTTTATGCCTGTATATGTCATTATGCTTCCAATTGGTTCTCAAAAAGGCCGGGCTTAAAGGTTTCAGGTTTGATGGTTCATAAGTTCCCTGTCAAAGCTATATGATAATTTCCTCTCTTAAACTAATTGAAAATGTTCTCTAAAATGGCAGTGGAAAAACCGTAAAAAGATTAAAATATTTTTGCAAACCCCTATTGAACACCTCTCTAAGGCTTTCCGTTTCAGCTTTATGAGCAAGAGGAAGATTGCTTCGGTGGCTTTCCTTCGAAGGAATGCTCGCGATGACACAGTTAGTGAGCACTCACAACGGAGTATTGCTAAATAGTCTTGACATTCTTCTTCTTGACTTCTTAGATGCTTCTGTCAAAATTTATTTCGGACAGATGTGAACTTTGCCTAAAAATCTGTGCTATTATTTATCACTATGGAAAAGAATGTTATAGCACTTCTTATTTTTGTTTTTACTTATATTCTTATTGCAGCAAGGAGGTTTAGAGTTCTTCACATCGGAAGGCCTGCAGGGGCAATGCTCGGTGCAGCCATGATGGTTTTTTTTGGAGTTTTAACAGTTGATGGGGCTTACAGAATTATTGATTTAAACACAATCGTTCTTCTTTTTGGGATGATGGTGATTTCAGAATATCTCAGGCTTGCAGGCTTTTTCAGAGGGATTGCTTCCATTTTCATAAAAAATATCTCTTCTCCTAAAAAGTTTCTCACAGCAGTTGTCTGGATATCTGGACTTGGTTCTGCTTTTCTTGTGAATGATACCGTTTGTATAATGATGACTCCTATTATTCTTGCATTTACCATTTCTTCTGAAGTTGACGCACTTCCTTTTCTTATTGCACTTGCAACTTCTTCAAATATTGGCTCAATGGGAACATTGACAGGAAATCCTCAAAATATGCTTATTGGTTCTTATGGAAATTAAAGCTATTCAAGATACTTTGTAATTGTTTTTCCTCTTGCTCTTTTTTTACTTTATGTTAACAACATTCTTTTATTAAAAATTTTTAACAAAGTACTCATTTCGGACAAAGAAAGAGACCCAAGAATCCCTGAATTTAGAATAAAAAGAAACCTGATGATCAAATCTGGTCTCGTCCTTTTTGCAGTTATTATTTTTTGGTTTTTGGGGTTTCACCTTTCTTTTACCGCCCTCTGCGGTGCAGCTTTTTTGATTCTTATGGTAAGAATTTCTCCTCAAAGAATTTTTTCGAAGATTGACCTTTCTATACTTCTTTTTTTTGCCGGACTTTTTGTCGTAATCGGAGCAATGGAAGAAACAGGGTTTTTTGAATACCTTACCCCCTACATTCCTGAAGAACTCACTTTTGAAGGAAGCGTGATTTTTTCCTTTATAACAGTCATTTTCAGTAATTTCTTTTCAAATGTTCCTTTTGTTATGGTTGCAATGAAATGGGCGTCAAAGACCGCCTCTTCTGAATATTTCTATTATATTCTCGCTGCAATTTCAACCCTTGCAGGAAATCTAACCTTACTTGGTTCGATGGCTAATTTGATAGTGGTGGAAATGGCTAAGGGAACAAGAATTGTGGGATTTAGAGAATATTTAAGGTCTGGTCTTATTATAACATTTATAAGTTCCCTAATTTCTATATGTTATTTATTTGTTGTTTTTAAGTTTATTTTGAATTCCCTGTAAACTTTTTTAAACTCCCTGTAAGCTTTTGCAGGATTTTCTTTAAAAGCAGATATGGCAGAAAGTGAAGTAAAACCTTTTTTATAAAGTTGTGCTGAATTTCTTGTAGTAATTCCGCCAATTGCAACAAGAGGAAGCGTTGTTAATTTAATGGCTTTTTTTTGAACTCTATCAGACACAACTGGATGGGGATTTTCTTTTGTTAAAGTTTCGAAAACAGGACCAAGTGCTATATAATCTATTTCATAATTTAATGCCGTTTTTAATTGTCTTAAATTATGAGTGGAAATTCCAATTATGATTTTATTTCCTGAAAGTTTTCTGACTTCTTTTGGTGGAAGGTCATCCCAGCCAAGATGAACTGCTTTTGCTTCAAGAATGTGTGCAATATCAACACGATCATTAATTACAAGAGTTGCATTATAGTTTTCAAAGAGTTTAAGGAGTTTTTCTGCATTTCGAAAAAGTTCTGTTTCGCTTCTATTTTTGTCTCTATATTGCAGAAAAGTGGCTCCCTCATCGAGCAGCGATTTAAACCACTTAAATAGTTTTTTTTGGTCAAATCCTGATGGAGAAATAGGATAAACAGGGTCGATGGTTATCATTTTTGGGGAAGAATCTCTTCAAGGAATTTTGTAGTTAATTTTCCCTCTTTAAAGTTCTTTGTTTCAAGAATCTTCAGGTGAAGGGGAATGTTTGTTTTAACTCCTTCTATTATAAAAGATTCCAGTGCCCTTTTCATCCGGGAAATACAATCCTGTCTAGTATGTGCTCTTACTATTAATTTTGCAATCAGGGAATCGTAGTAAGGTGAAACCACATAACCAGAATATGCAGCGGTATCCACTCTGACACCAGGACCTCCAGCAATGTGAAATGTGGATATTTTTCCTGGGCAGGGAATAAATCTATAAGGGTCTTCTGCATTTATCCGGCATTCAATGGAATGTCCAATAATCTTTATATCGTCCTGATTGTAAATCATTTTTTCATTTGCGGCAGAAAGAATCTGTGCTTTAATAAGGTCAATACCTGTTATATTTTCAGTAACGGGGTGCTCGACCTGAATTCTTGTGTTCATCTCCATAAAATAGAATTTATTTTTTTCATAAAGAAATTCCATAGTTCCTGCATTCTGATAGCCAACATATTTTGCCCCTTTTACTGCTGTTTCACAAATTTCTTTTCTCAAAAGGGGAGTCAGGGCAGATGAAGGCGCTTCCTCTAAAAGTTTCTGATGCCTGCGCTGAATTGAACATTCCCTTTCATTTAAATGGATTATGTTGCCAAATTTATCTCCAAGTATTTGAACTTCAATGTGGCGTGGATTCTCAAGATATTTCTCTATGTAAATGGAGTCATCAGAAAATGATGCCCCGGCTTCGCTCTTTGCCATTTTGAAAGCTTGTTCCATCTCCTTTTCAGAGTAAACTACTCTCATTCCTTTTCCGCCACCCCCAGCAGCCGCTTTCAAAATTACAGGGAAACCAATTTCTTTTGCTAAAGACAATGCTTCCTCATAATCATTTACAGGGTCAGAAGAGCCAGGTAAAACTGGAACACCTGCCTCCTTCATAACATTTTTTGCCTTAGATTTGTTTCCCATAAGAGAAATAATTTCTGGAGGAGGACCTATAAATGTTATATTGCATACACGACAAACTTCAGCGAATTCAGGGTTTTCAGATAAAAAACCGTATCCAGGATGTATTGCGTCTGCGTTTGAGATTTCTGCTGCTGCTATTATTGACGGAATCTTCAGATAAGACTGATGGCTTGGTGAAGGTCCAATACAAACACTTTCGTCTGCAAACCTTACATGGAGAGAATCAGAATCCGCCTCGCTGTGAACTGCCACAGTTTTAATGCCTAATTCTTTACAAGCCCAGATAACCCTTAACGCTATTTCGCCTCTATTTGCAATTAAAATTTTTCTGAACATTTCACTATGCTGTTTCAATTACCATAATTACTTCACCATATTCAACAGGATTTGCATTTTCAATCCTTATTTCAACCACTTTTCCGTCTACTTCAGATTCAATTTCGTTCATAATCTTCATTGCTTCAATAATGCATAGTGTCTGTCCTTTTTTTACAAAGTCACCAAGTTTTACAAATGGGTTTGCATTAGGAGCTGGAGCTCTATAAAAGGTGCCAACCATAGGGGATTTAACTTCAAAACGGTTTGCTTCAATTTCTGTATTTTTACTTTCTGTTACCTTTTTTTCGAGAGATGGTTCAAGTGCAACATTCGAAGGGAGCGATTGAACAATTGGAAGCGCAGGAACAGAAATTGCCGGAGCAGGTTGAGAGACAGTGCTTCCTGCTGAGGAAGGTTTCTTTAACTTCAAATGAACATCCTTACAATCAACTTCAATTTCCTCGAGAGAGCTTTTTTCAAGTATTTCAATTAATTTCTTAATTTTATTAAAGTCAAGAACGCCCGATTTTTGTTTTTTCTCCTGAACCATACCACATTCCTTTCCTATTCTATGGTAAAGCAAAAGAAGTTATAAGTCAAAATTCAAAATGGTTTTGTATTTGAGCCATTGCTGTTAAGGCTGCTGTCTCAACTCTGAGTGTGTTCATTGAGAGTTTCGTTTTCCTGTATCCAAATTGTGAAAAAAGAAGTTTTTCTTCGTCCGAAAAGTCGCCTTCAGGACCTACGGCAAGCGTAATTTCTCCTTTAAGGTCAGCAAAATCTGAAAGGTGGGTGTCTCCTTCCTGAGATAACAAAAATCCTTTTGAAGAGAGGTTTGAAAGTGCATATTTTAAGTCCTTAAAAATGGTTATTTGCGGGAGGAAGGGGAAGCCTGATTGTTTTATTGCTGAAATGGCAATTCTCTGAAACCTTTCAAGTTTATTTTCAATCGTTTTCCAGTTTGTTACTGAAAATTTTGTCTGGACAGGGCAGAATCTCCACAATCCGAGCTCTGTTGAGTGAAGAAGCGACTCTTCAAGAACTGCGATTTCTGCCATTCCTATAAGTAGAGAAACCTTTAATCGTGGCTCTTCAAAAACAACAAGAGTTCCAGAAATATAAATATCCAATTCATCTTTTGTAATTTTAACAATTGTTCCTAAAACACTTTCTCCCCTCCCATTTATCAAAGTAACAAATTCATTTTCTTTAACCCTTAAAACTTTTACAGCATGGTGAGCCTCTTCACCCTTAATAGTTACAATGCTATCCTTTACAAAAGAAAGGGGGATGTAAAATCTTCTTTTATGAGTCATTAAGCCTCCAAAAGAATAATTTAACACAAGCTAAAATGTTTTCAAATTCTGCAAATGGGGGATTAAATGATTTTGTTTCCAATAGATTCAATATACTAGACTTTTTATTTTATTTTTACTATTTTATTTCAGGAGATGATAATGAAAAAGATAAAAGTTATTATTTTTGGTTTAATCTTTTCCCTTTATGTTGTTTCTTATGTTGGACAGGTAAATGGAAACAATAAGGTAGTTCTACCCGCCCCAAAGCGTGAATTGCTTGAAGGAGTTTCATCTATCTGGTTTGATACAGTGAAGAAAAATATATCAAAGGAAGAATATATGATTTATTCTTCTGAAGACGGGAAAAATTTTGAAGCACTAAACAGGGCAAATTCTTTCAAAGTAATTTTTGCAGAAAAGGGTATTGAAGTTTATTCTTTACAGGAAGAGGAAGAGTGGAAGCTTGGTTTTGAACTAATGGCAGGTAAAAGTGGGGAATGATCAATTACAACCAGAGAAAACAAGGTTCAGATATACAAAGGTAAAATCATAGAGTGGTATGTAAATAACGAAGATGGATTGGAGCAGGGTTTTGATATTTTAGAACCATTGAACAATCACATCTGTCCAAAAATAAATTTTGACAGAACCATCTAAGAAGACAAGAGGAAAAATGTCAGGATTATTTAGAAATATTCCGTTGCGAGTGCTCACTAACCGTGTCATTGCGAGCGCTCCTTCGTGGGAAAGTCCGCCGAAGCAATCTTCCTCTTTTTAATAAGCAACGCAGTCATTGCGAATTCTACTTCGAGGCATTTTCCCGTGAAGCAATCCTCCTCTTTTCACAAAGGAAGATCACTTCGTTTGTGGACCCATCGA
>DYJZ01000063.1 GCA_020722885.1 Thermoanaerobaculum aquaticum | reverse complement strand
ACATTTTTAGTTAGTTAATTTAGGGGACATTTCTAAATTGTCTTGAAATTGACTTATACAAAGGATTGAATTTGTTCTTTGCTTGTAGTATGATTCATAACTAAATGGAGGTAAGCTCTGGTGACTGACAGACTTAAAGAATATGAAGAAAAAAGAAGAAAATTGCTTGGTGGTGGCGGCGAAAAAGCTATCGAATCACAGCATAAAAAAGGAAAACTTACCGCAAGAGAGAGAATAAACCTCCTGTTCGATCCGGAAACTTTCGTTGAATTTGGACTGTATGCCAGACATCGATGCAAAGCACTTGGAGATAAAGAGATTCCAGCAGACGGAGTTGTGACAGGAAAGGGAGAAATAGGTGGAAGGCCCGTTTTTGCTTTCTCGCAGGATTTTACCGTAATGGGTGGAACAGTTGGAGAAAGAAACGCCCAGAAAGTGGTTGAACTTCTTCTTTATGCTCTGAAATGCGGAATGCCTGTTGTCGGGTTTAATGATTCCGGAGGGGCAAGGATACAGGAGGGTGTTGACTCTCTATCTGCTTATGGGAAAATCTTCTATCACAATGTCCTTCTTTCAGGTGTTTGCCCGCAGATATCGATCATTTGCGGGCCATGTGCTGGGGGTGCAGCATACTCTCCTGCGTTAACAGATTTTGTGATACAGGTTGACAGGACAGCCCATATGTTTATTGCAGGTCCGGAAGTGATAAAAGCGGCAACCGGGGAAGTCATCGATGAGGAATCTCTGGGTGGAGCGATGGCTCATGCCACTCTTTCCGGGAACATACATTTCGTGGCAAAAAGCGAGCAAATAGCGATACTTCTTGCAAAGGAAATACTTTCTTTTCTGCCGCAAAATAATCTTGAACCGCCACCGGAAAGACCCTTTTCCGGAATAGTGGTCGATGATGAGGTTATGAACAGGATAATTCCTGAAGATCCAAAAGTTCCTTATGATATGAAGCAAATTATTTATAGACTTGTTGACAACGGTTATTTCCTTGAAGTCCAGGAACATTATGCCCCTAATATAATAGTAGGCTTTGCCAGACTTGGGGGAATGTCAGTTGGTGTTGTGGCGAACCAGCCAATGCATCTTGCTGGAGTTCTTGATATAAATGCTTCAGACAAGGGAGCAAGATTTATAAGAACCTGCAATGTCTATAATATCCCAATTGTTACGCTGGTGGATGTTCCCGGTTTCCTGCCAGGAATTAAACAGGAACATGATGGAATAATAAGACACGGGGCTAAAATGCTTTTCGCTTATGCTGCTGCAACCGTTCCGAAGCTGACTGTTATTCTCAGAAAGGCTTACGGAGGAGCTTACCTTGCAATGTGTTCAAAAGATATGGGAGCAGACAGTGTTCTGGCATGGCCCACAGCCGAAATTGCTGTCATGGGGCCTGAAGGTGCTGCAAAAATAATTTACAGGAAAGAACTGAGTCAGCAGAAAGATGCGTCAGAATTTCTTACAAAAAAAATTGAAGAATATAGGGCTATTCACGCCAATCCCTATAAGGCGGCAGAAGCGCTCCATATTGATGATGTTATCCTGCCTTCAGCAACAAGAAGATTGCTTATTGAAAGGTTAGGAATTTTGCGCGCCGTGAGAAATTTAAGACCTCATAAAAAGCATGGCAACATTCCATTGTGAGAAAGAGTGATGAAGCAAGCGTTTGAAGTAGTTTTTATTTCAATTTTCTGGGTTTTTCTTGCTATGGTGGCTCTTACAATGGTTCTCTATGCATTAAGAGGATTAGGTCAGATTTTTACTCCAAAAAGGGAAGAGGTTGAAGAATCTGAACTAAATAAGAATGAAGAAATTATTCTTCTTCTTTCCGCTGCTGCTTATGTGGCACTGGGAAAAAGAGTCAAAATCCATAAAGTTCATATTCACAGAGAACCTTATGTTGAAAGATGGTCCTATGCGGGAAGGATGGATATTCATCTTTCTCACCAAAAATCTGGAGTTAACCAATGAAAAAACTTAGAATTACTGTGCAAGGCAAGGTTTATGATGTAACAGTTGAAGTTCTTGAGGATGATGAAAAAATTCAAAGCGAAGGGTTAGGCTTTGGAACTCCCACTTTTTCCCCCCCTCCGTCTCCTCCTCCGGTTGTTCCTCCCTCGCCTCAGGTCAGCTCAAATGTTGTAAAAAAAGGTGGTCCTAATTGCCTGGCTTCACCGATAGCTGGTTCAATACTCAAAGTGTTTGTAACTGATGGATGTGAGATAGAGGAAAAAGCTCCTGTAGTTCTTATGGAGGCAATGAAAATGGAAACATACATTTATGCTCCCAAGAGCGGGAAAATAGCCTCTGTAAAAGTGAAAAAGGGAGATACAGTTCAGGCTGGTGACACATTAATAGAATATGCTTCATAATAGACTAAAATGATAGAAAAACTATTAGAAACGGCAGGTTTTTTGTGTCTTACATGGCGTGAAGGGGCAATGATTGTCATTGCCTGCATACTGCTTTATCTTGCGATAAAGAAGGGATTTGAGCCGCTTCTTCTTGTTCCAATTGGATTTGGAGCTCTTTTAGCAAACCTTCCCCTTAACAATTTGATGACTCCCCCAACCGATGCAGGTCCTGGGGGGCTTTTCTATTACCTTTTTAAAGGAGTAGAGCTTGAAATCTTCCCTCCTTTAATTTTTCTTGGACTAGGTGCTCTTACAGATTTTGGGCCAATGCTTAGCAATCCCAAGACAATACTTCTTGGAGCAGCTGCTCAGCTGGGTGTTTCATTGACATTTCTTTGTGCATTTTATATGGGCTTTACCCCTCAGGAAGCTGCTTCAATTGGAATTATTGGTGGTGCGGATGGCCCAACAAGCATCTATCTTACTGTCAAACTTGCAAAGCATCTATTGGGACCTATTGCGGTTTCGGCGTATTCCTATATGGCGCTTGTGCCTCTAATCCAGCCGCCGATAATGAAACTTTTAACTACAAAAAAAGAGCGGCGTATTAGAATGGAACAATTGAGTGATGTTAACAAATGGATGAGAATAATATTTCCTGTATTAGTTACAATAATTGCGGCTTTAATTGTCCCGGCAGCAACATCATTGATAGGCCTGCTTATGTTCGGGAATTTACTGAGAGAATGTGGAGTAACCGAAAGGCTCGTCAAAGCTGCCCAGAATGAGCTTATAAATGTGGTTACCATAATACTTGGACTGTCTGTGGGTGTCAGTATGTCGGGCGAAACTTTTCTTACTCCATCAACAATTAAAATACTTATTCTCGGAAGTATTGCATTTGCGATATCGACGGCAGGAGGAGTAATTCTGGGAAAGATAATGGCTCTTCTGCCTGGTAAACCTATAAATCCATTGATAGGAGCGGCAGGGGTTTCTGCTGTTCCAATGGCTGCGAGGGTAGCCCACAAAGTTGCTCAGGAGGAAGACCCTAACAATTATATTCTTATGCACGCAATGGGAACGAATGTGGCTGGAGTTCTTGGAACGGCTGTAGTGGCAGGAATTTTTCTTGCTCTCCTTTCGTAAAGTAAAATTGCATAGTAGATTAAATTAAAGCGTAAGCCGTTTAAATCTGCTGCGAATTTGTGGTAATTTTATATCTGGAGGTTTATTGAAAGTTATAATAAGTCACACAAACGCAGATTTTGATGCTCTTGCTGGAATGGTTGGATGTCATAAGATATACAACAATGCGGTTCTTCTTTTTCCCGGCTCTATAGAAAGAAATTTAAGAGAGTACATTGACACCAACAAAGAGAGACTTCCTGAAATTGTATCAATAAAATTGCTTAACTTTGACGATGTCGAAGAAATAATTCTTGTTGATGTTTGTTCTAAGCAAAGACTTGGACCTGTTTCAAATCTTCTTAGGGGGAAAAAAATAATTCTTTTTGACCACCACCCTCACAAAGACGACATCAATGCGGAATATTCGGTGAATGAAGAAAGTGGTGCTGTTACATCAATAATAACCGAAATTCTTGAAAAGAAAAATATACCTGTTACACCCTTTGAGGCAACAACTTTTCTTCTTGGAATATATGAGGATACGGGTTTTTTAACATTTCCCACTGTCAGAAGCAGAGATTACGATGCGGCTAAAAGATGTCTTGCCTGGGGTGCAGATGTTACGGAAATTTCAAAATGGCTCCATCGAAGAATTACAGAAAGTCAATTAAAAATTTTGACAAAACTTGTCGAAACTCTCGATTTCATAGTGGTTGGGGGGCTAAAAATTCATATAACCACTTTTATTTCAAGCGAATTTTATCCCGATTTGTCGCTTCTTGTTCATGAACTCTTAAACACCGAGGATATGAAAGCGTTGTTTCTAATAGCTTACCTCGAAAGCAGGGTGCACATAATTGCCCGCTCAAGGACCCCTCTTGTGGATGTCGGGAAAATACTTGAAAAATTTGGTGGTGGAGGACACCCTTCTGCTGCTTCCGCTACGATTAAGTCTTCAACAGTTGATGAAACAAAAAGAAAACTTATTGATTACCTTCTGCTGGAATCATCAGCAGGGTATAAGGTCAAAGATTTCTGTCAAACTGATTTTGCAAAAAGTTTTCCTTCTATGACCATAGAAAGCGCTCTTATAGAAATGAACAAAAATAGAATAAATTCTCTTCCAGTCTTCGAGGGGAATAAAGTCATAGGCGTGGTAACACGTCAGGAAGTTGATAAAATGGTTCAATTGAAAATGGAAAAAGAGGCAGTTTCAACTTTGATTGCAACACCTCCGCCCATATTTGATCCTGAGGATTCTATTGAAAAAGTTCAAAAGGAAATGTTAGAAAAAAGTTACAGGGTTGTTCTCGTTGGAAAATCTGAAAATGAAATCACAGGAATTATTTCAAGAATGAGTTTATTTAAAAAACTCTATGAGAAAAGTGTCAGTGTTGTATCAAAAACTTTTGGTGGTGTTCCATCGAGGGAGGAAATGACAAGAATTCTTGAATCATATTTTGGCAAAGAGGAACTTTGTAATCTGAAGTGGCTCGGGGAAATTTCCCGCTCTACCAGTGTAAATTGCTATCTTGTTGGGGGCGTTGTAAGGGATATCCTTCTTCGCAACAAAGTTAAAGATTTAGACTTTGTTGTTGAGGGGGATGCAAATAAACTGGCTGAAAAAATTGCTTCACAAAAAGGGGGAAGAGTTAGAACTCACGATGTTTTTGGAACTGCGATATGGCTAAAGCCCGACGGGTCGAGGTGGGATTTTGCGACAGCAAGAAGTGAGTATTACGAATCTCCTGCTGCTCTTCCAATTGTTGAAGAGGCAGGTCTTATCAGAGATCTTTCAAGAAGAGACTTTACCATTAACTCAATGGCTATAAGCTTAAATCCCTCGAACTTCGGAGAATTGATAGATCCCTTTGGAGGAATAAAAGACTTAAAACAATGCAGGATAAAAGTGCTTCACGGCATATCAATTATTGACGATCCTACAAGAGCCTTTCGTGCGGTACGGTTTGCAGCAAAGCTGAATTTCACCATAAGTCCAGAAACAGTTCAATTAATTTTAAATGCTCTTAAACAGGGAGTTTTTAAACATCTTTCAGGAAAGAGAGTTCTTTCTGAATTTTTTGAAATACTTAATTCAAGATCGGTTATTGAATCGCTTAGAATGCTCGAAGAATTAGGTTTGCTTAAGATTTTTTGGCGAACACTCAAACTTACCCCCAAAGTAATGGAAAGACTCTACAAAGCACAAAAAGTGGCTGATTTCTTTGAGGTAAATTTTCCTGAAGAACAGCTTGACAGACCGTCATTCTATCTTTTAAATCTGACAGAGAGACTTTCTACAAATGAAATGAAAGAATTTGTGAAATATTACCCATTTTCAAGAAAAACCAGGGAACTTTTAAATAGCTACAGAGAGCAACAATGGAATTTAAAGAAAAAACTTAGTTCCTCCAAAAACAAGAAAAGTGAAGTCTTTAAAATATTGGACTCTCTTCCTGTTGTTTTGCTTCTTTACTATCTTTCAAAGTGTGAAAAGGAGGAAGATGAAAATCTGATCAAAAATTTCATACAGAAAGGCAGATTTATTGAACTTGAAATAGGAGGTGAAGACCTCAAAAAAATGGGTTTCAAGCCGGGAAAACATTTCTCAATTGCTCTTAGCGAAACAAAAGCGGCGAAAATTGATGGTTTATTGAAAAATAAGGAACAAGAACTTGAATTTGCTGTGGCTGTTTTAAAAAAAGTTTTAGAAAAGAGAGATTGAAGTGAGAAAAATTAAAATATTTGTTTTTATTTTGCTGATTGCTCTATTTTTTATATCTTTTTCAAACCCTCAAAAACTCACACAAAAAACTGTTATTATTTTAAGTTTTGACGGAATTAGGTGGGATTTTGTAGAAAATGTCAAGGGTTTTTCTCAAATCGAAAAAGAGGGTTTTAGAGCAAAAAAAATGAAGTCGGTCTTTCCCTCTTTGACTTTTCCCGCCCATGCCTCCATTGCTACAGGAACATTTCCAAAAAAACATGGTATTGTTTCTTCAGTTTTTCTTGATAAAAAAAGTGGAAAAAGGTTTAGTGATGGGAAAGAGGCGGAATGGCTCCTTGTTCCTCCTATCTGGGTGATAGCCGAAAAGAAAGGGTTAAAAAGTGCAGTTTGTGCCTGGCCACTATCAGAAGGCTCCTATAAAGGAGTTTATCCAGCATTTTATAAACCTTACGAACAAAATTTAAAAGACAGGGAGATTGAAGAGTGGGTATTAAATCTTATTAGAGCTGAAAAAAGACCGGATCTTATAATGGCGTGGTTTCATGGCGCAGATTTCGCCGGACATAGATTTGGTCCTGAAAGCATTGAATACAGAGAGTGTGTCATTAGATCGGGTGAGATACTGGAAAGCATTATTAATGAGATAAAAAGAAGGGGATTACAAAAGGATATTCTGTTGATTGCTACGAGCGACCACGGTATGACAGAAGTGAAAAGGGAAATAGATATCGCCTCCAAAATTCCAAAAAGGGCTTTTTATCCGTTTATTGCCATTTCAGGACCTGTTGCTAATATTTATGTTGAAAATGCTAATCAGTACCGCTTGTTTAAGGAGCGTTCAGGACTCTTTAAAAAGGATTTTCTTTTTTTTGAGAAGGTTGAGATACCCTTTGAGTATTCGACGGGAGATAATTCAAGAACAGGAGATTTCCTTGCCATTTGCAATTTGGGAGATGTTTTTAAACCCTATAAGAAAGAAAGAGAGGGGATTTTAAAAGGAATGCATGGCTACCCTCCTTCGGTTCCTGATATGTGCGGAATTTTCTTTGCGTGGGGGAAAGGTGTTGAGAAGAAGATGATAGAGGAGGCTTGTTTGGTAGATATTTGTCCAACGGCGCTAAAATTTCTTGGAATAAATGATTTTACAAATATTGACGGAAAACCGTTGTTTTGAGGTAATATGGAAAGAAAGCCAGATTTTTTGAGAATAAATAAAATTCCTGTCGGTGAAAAGGCAAGCAAAATTCTAAAAATTATTAAAGAAGAGAGATTGCATACTGTCTGCACAGAAGCTTCCTGCCCGAACAAGGGGAAATGCTTTTCTGAAGGGACAGCAACATTTTTGATTCTTGGCCCAAATTGCTCAAGAAATTGTAAATTCTGCAATATTAAAAATGGAGATGTTTTTCCGGAAGACTATGGTGAAGCAGAAAGAGTTGCAGATGCTGCTTATAAAATGGGGCTCTCTTATGTGGTTATAACATCAGTAACAAGAGACGACCTTTTAGATAAAGGTGCCTCTGCCTTTAAAAGAACCATAAGGGCAGTGAGAAAAAAACTGCCAGAAGCGAGAATAGAAGTATTGACACCAGATTTTGGGGGCGATGAAACTCTTTTAAAAACGGTACTTGATGAAAAACCAGATGTTTTTAACCATAATATTGAAACTGTTAGAAGGCTTACACCCATAATAAGATCCGGGGCTGTTTACGAGAGGTCTCTTTTTGTTTTAAAAAAAGCAAAAGAGTTCTATAAGAATCAAATAACCAAGAGTGGCATCATAGTCGGACTGGGTGAAACCAGAGAAGAGATAATTGAAGCATTCAAGGATTTGTCTCGGATTAAGGTTGACAGGTTGACTATCGGGCAGTATCTTCAGCCATCCAGGCAACACTATCCTGTTAAGAAGTATTATGAACCTCAAGAATTTGAGGAACTAAAAGAAGAAGCAAAAAAATATGGAATAAAGTGGGTTATGGCTGGTCCCTTTGTTAGAAGTTCATATATGGCGCAAATCGAATTTTAGAATTTTTGAGGAGCTTGCTTGGAAACCAGAACTCTCGAAAGAATACTTACTTTGTTAGAAAAATGGAAAAAAGAACATAAAAGTCCCATAGTTGAAAAGGTAAAAGAAAGATTTAAAGACCCATTTCTAATCCTTATTGCAACGATACTTTCTTTAAGGACAAGGGACATCGTAACGGAAAAAGTTTTTGAAAAACTTTACAATGAAGTAAAAAATGTTGATGATCTCGAAGCAATTTCAGAGGAAAGACTTGAAAAATTGATTAATTCGGTTGGCTTTTATAAAAACAAGGTCAAAACTTTGAAAGAAATTGCGAAAAGACTCAAAGAGAATTTTAATGGTAAAGTTCCAGATAATCTAAAAGACCTTTTGTCCATAAAGGGTGTGGGTAGAAAAACAGCAAATCTTGTTTTAATTGAAGGGTTCGATAAATATGGGATTTGTGTTGATACGCATGTTCACAGAATTATTAACTTATGGGGCTATGTTTCGACCAGGGCAGCAGATGATACGGAGATGGAATTGAGAAAAAAACTTCCAAGAAAATGGTGGAAGAAAATAAACAATATCCTTGTTACTTTTGGACAGAATATTTGCACTCCAGTAAGCCAAAAATGCCATATTTGCCCTGTATATAGACTTTGTTCATACAAAAATAAAAAAGGTTTGAATGGTTAAAAGGCTGGTGATCGATTTATTTTTAATAATAGGTGGTCTTTTTATTATTTATATTTTTTTATGTTTCTATTTATATTTTAATCAGGATTCTTACATTTTTTTTCCTGAAGAAATCATTACTGCCACACCAAAAACTTATGGAATGAAGTATGAAGATCTATATATTGTTACTGAAGATAAAGTAAAAATTAATGTATGGTTTATACCTGATGGGGATGGAGATTTAATAATCCATTGTAATGGAAATGGCGGGAATCTTTCAGACAGAGTTGAAAAATTTCTACTTTTTAATTCATTCGGATATTCAGTCATAGGTTTTGATTATAGAGGGTACGGAAAAAGTGAGGGCAAACCGTCGGAAGAGGGTTTCTACAGGGATTTGAAGGGTGTTATAGATTTTGCAACAGAAAAAGGATACAGGAAAGAAAAGATGATTCTTTATGGTGAGTCAATTGGTGGAGGTGTTGCACTTCAGTTGGCTCTGGAAACAAAATGTGCTGTTCTTGTTCTCGAATCGACCTTCACTTCAATAAAAGATATGGCAAGAATTTATTACAAACTTTTTCCGACAAATCTGCTTTTAAAAAGCGATTTTGACAATCTTTCCAAAATAAAGAAAGTAAAATGTCCCGTAATAATTATGCATTCAAAGGAAGATGAAATAGTCCCCTATTTTATGGGTCGAAAACTTTACGAAAATGTCAATGCCCCAAAGGTTTTTCTGGATCTGGAGAAGGGACATAATGATGGAGGAATAATAATCTCAAAAGAGGCAATTTCAAAATTTAAGTTCTTCCTTGGCAAATTTTTGGAAAAAAGACAATGAAAAAAGATTTTAAAGGTTAAGAAAGGAGTTAAAAAAACTTTTCAATGTATATAGACCTTCACAACCATTTCCTTCCGAATGTAGATGACGGAATAAAAGAAATAGAGCAAACCCTTTTCGGGCTTAAGCTTGCAGTAAAAGAAAAAGTTAGCAAGATTTGCTTTACTCCCCATATATGGGCTGGTAGATATAATAATACTCCAGAAAAACTGAGAGAAGTCTTTGAATGGGTTAAGAGAGAGGCTAAAGGAATAAGTATAGAACTTTTTCTTGGTTCTGAAGTCTATTACTCTTCCTCTCTTGCGGAGGACTTTTCAAAGGGTTTGTACATTCCCATAGGAAACGAAAAAAAATATCTTCTCGTTGAGTTTTCGACGGCAGTATTGGCTCAAGGTGCAAGTAACGGGCTTTACAAACTTATGCTTGAAGGATGCGAACCGATAATCGCTCATCCCGAAAGATATTCTTATGTACAGAAAGATTATGAGTGTCTGTTTGATTTTGCCAGATCGCAAATACCTATGCAGGTAACAACACAGGCAATTTTGGGGATGCTTGGAACAAGAGCGAAAGCGACAGCCATCAAATTACTTGACGAGGGCCTTGTTTCGTTTATTGCTTCAGACGCACATAGTCCAGATAAAAGGCCTTTGCTTTTTAGAGAGGCAGTAAGATTTTTAAACCGTAGGTATGGCTATAAAACGGCGAAAAGACTTGCGCTTGATAACCCGAAAAGAATCCTTGAAGGAAAGGGGGTTCTTCCAGTAGCAGGAAAGAAAGGAAAATATTCACAATTCGTATGAATCTAAGAGAAAGAATAATTGAATTTTTTGAAAATGAGAAAGGCAAATTCAGAAGCGAAAAATCTATATTAAGTGAACTCGAATTGAAAGAAAATGAAATAAGACAATTTGGAAAAGAGATTGAGAAGCTTCTTTCTATAGGCTATTTATTAAAAAAGAAAAATAGTTTTGCGAAAAATCCCACCTCATTCCTCTTTAAAGGAAAATTTGTTCTCATAAAAGGTGGAGGTGGATTTTTTATTCCAGAAGAAAACGAAATTAAAGACATATTTATTAAGAAAGAAAACACTTTAAATGCCATAGATGGAGACACTGTTTTGTGCAGAATCAATAAAGAGAAAAATAGTGCTAAAGTTCTCTTTATAGTAAAAAGGAGCAAAAAGAATGTTGTAGGTATGATATCTAAGGGATATTTCCTTCCCTTTGAGGGAGGAGAACCTTTGGCTGTTTTATCAAAAGTTGATAAAAATATCGGGATTGCGACATTTGATGAAGATGGAAGACTAAAAAAAGATATAAAAATACTTGGCGAACCATACGATCCGGGAACCTGCATAAAGGCAGTAGAACTAAAATACAACCTTTCAAAAGGCTTTCAGCAGGAGGTAGAAGAAGAAGCTTTAAAATATGGAAAGATTTTCAAAAATGAGTGGCTTGAAGGAAGAAAAGATTTAAGAGCCTTACCGACAATAACTATAGACCCGATTGATGCCAAAGATTTTGACGATGCGATTTCAATTGAAAAATTAAAAAACGGAAATTATAAAATATTTGTACATATTGCAGATGTTTCTTTCTTTGTAAAAGAGAATACAAAACTTGATGAAGAGGCAAAAGAGAGAGGCAATTCTGTCTATCTTCCTCAAAGAGTTTATCCAATGCTTCCAGAAAATCTTTCGAACAATCTTTGTTCACTTAACGAAGGTGAAGATAAACCTGGATTTACTGTGGAAATTGAGGTAACTCCTGACGGAGATGTCAAAAAGTTTTCGTTTTATGCAAGTGTAATCAGATCAATAAAAAGGCTAACTTATGAAGAAGCTGAGGGAATTCTTGACAACAATCCAAAGTTTGGGACAGAAATTGAGAGAATTGCAAAAACATCATACGAGGTAGCTTTGGTTTTGAATGCAAGAAGAAGGGAAAGGGGTGCTCTCGATTTTGACCTTCCTGAACCAAGACTAAATTTAGGGTCTTCAACAATTGTTGAAAGTGTATTTAAAGAGGTCAGGCTTAAAAGCCACAGACTGATTGAAGAATTTATGTTGCTTGCAAATCAGGTTGTTGCAGAATTTCTTTTCAGGAAAAAAATCCCTTTTCTTTACAGAATTCATGAGGAACCGGACGAAAAGAAAATTGAAGAACTTTCCCCTTTGTTGTCAATTTTTGGTGATAATTTTTTAAGAAAAACCAGAAAACCTACATCAAAAGATATTCAAAGAATACTTGAAAGGGCAAAGGGAAAACCATACGAGAGAGTTATCAACAAGAAGGTTTTAAGAGCAATGATGAAGGCAAAATACAGTTTTAAGCCCTATTCCCATTATGGGCTTGCTCTTGAAAGGTATTGCCATTTTACGAGCCCAATAAGAAGGTATCCTGACCTTGTTGTTCATAGAATTTTAAAAAAAACACTTTTTGGTTTTGCCATTGATGCAAGAAATTTAGAGAAACTTGCAACCCATTTAAGTGAAAGAGAACAAAATGGTGATGAAGCAGAGAGGGAAGCTATCAACTGGCTTATTTTGATCTATCTAAGCGATAAACTTGGTAACTATTTTGATGCTTTGATTACAGGGTTTACGAAATTTGGAGTAAAAATTGAACTTCTTTCTGAACTAATAGAGGGAATATGTCCTTTCAGTTTTATAGATTATGACCATTTTTTACTTGATAGAAGTGGTTTTCTGGTAAAAGGTAAATACACTTCCAGAATTTTTAAGGTTGGGCAGATTGTGAAAGTCCAGCTTGTTAAAACAGACCTTTTTGTAAAGGAAGCCCAATTTAAAATTGTTTGATATTTTTGAAAGTTTTGTTAGAATATAGAGTGAGCCGAAGTGGCGGAACTGGCAGACGCAGCGGACTCAAAATCCGCCGGGCCTTGCGCCCTTGGGGGTTCAAGTCCCCCCTTCGGCACCACTTA
>DYJZ01000062.1 GCA_020722885.1 Thermoanaerobaculum aquaticum | reverse complement strand
AATACATTACTCTATCTTTGATGTCAAATAGGTATGAGATGCGCTTTTATAATATGGTGGCTTAATTTAGAAGTACCAGAACAAACAAGGAATTGATTAAAATCCCTGATTTACATATTACTTAACTTTTGGGAAGTTACGGGTTAATATTTTAATTTTATCAGATTTCGTAATTTTAAAGCATAATTAAGGTTTTTCAGGAAGTCTTCGATTTTGCCCCTTTATCCTGTTGCCTCTTTTAGTTTCTGTGTCTGGTAGGAAATCAGGTATAGAAGGGAAAAGATTGCCATAATTAAAGAGCAGACAAGAAGGACTATGGGAGTGTTGAATTTTAGAGTAAGCGTCCCAATAAACAAGCCACCCAAAGGAGGAAAACCAACAAAAGTGGTGACATAAAAACTGATAACTCTTCCCCTCATAGAAGGGGGGGCTTTTGTCTGAAGAAAAATGTTGCTTGAGGAAGCAGAAATCATTGTTGAGAATCCTGCTAATACAAGAAAAATTGAGGACAGAATAACAGAAGTGGAAAATGAGAAGAGGATCATAGAAAAAGATAGAATTAAAGAGAATATTCCCACAAGGTAGGGCATTTGTTTTATGTTTGAATTGTTTGCCATAACGATAGCTCCCAGTGCCGCACCAAAGCCCGCTGAGGAGAGAAGAAATCCAAGTGTCTCTGAGTTTCCTTTTAGAACCTTGTCTGCAAAATAGGGCAAAAAATATGCGTAAGGAAGCAGCAATAAACTGACTGTGGAAAGAAGGAGAAGAACCCTGAGCTCACTATTTTGCTTTTTAAAATATTGAAATGTTTCCTTTATAGAAGTGAGGGACGATGGACTTCTTTTTTCTTGAGGATTTTCAATTTTTATCATTAAAAGAGCAAAAAGAACAAAAAGAAAAGAAACGGCGTTTGCAATAAAGCATATTGATTCTCCGTAATAGGCAATTACAAAACCGCCTATAGGAGGGCCAATTACTCTTGCCAGATTAAAAAGTAGGGAATTAAGTGCTATGGCATTTCCAATATCCTTTAGTCCAACAAGGTCAGCCAGAAATGTTTGCCTTCCAGTCATGTCGAAGGCGTTTATTGTTCCGAGAACAAAGGCAAGAAGAAATATTAAAAATGGATTTATAAGGTTAAAAATTATAAGGGATGCGAAAACTACTGCCTGTAAAAGAGCAAGAGATTGGGTTAAAAGTAAAAGTTTCTTTCTTTCAAATCTGTCGGCAAATATTCCTCCGATAAGTCCGAAGAAGAGGACCGGGCTCATCTGTGCAAAGCCCAAAAGCCCTAGAAGTCCCTGAGAATTTGTAAGTCTCCACAAAAGCCAGCTCTGAGCCACTCCCTGCACCCAGGTGCCAATCAGGGAGACCATCTGAGCGAAGAAAAAAAGGCGAAAACTTCTGTGTATAAGTGACTTAAAAGTATTTTTAAATGTAAGCATTTTTACGCCTAAAAACTCTTTAAATGTTATAATAGCACACTCTGGAGGTTTGAAATGAAAAAGATTTTTGTTCTATTAGTTGTTTTTGTTTCGTTAGCTTCTTTTTGTAGTGATAAGTTAGAGAAAAATTCTTGGGAGTTTCTTTCAACCACAGCAATCAAAGCAAAAGATTTTATAGAAAACCATCCCGATTGTGACGGCAGGGGAGTTCTTATTGCAGTTTGCGATACAGGAGTTGACCTCGGATTGAGCGGACTTACGAAAACTTCTGACGGAAAAGATAAAATTGTGGATGCAAGAGATTTTACAGGACAGTACACAATAAAGGCTGAAGAGCCACTTATTGCAGAAGATGGGGCTTTGTACCTTAAAGATGAAAAAAGACTCTACAATTTTGAAAAGGTTCTTTCGCATATAGACAAAAAGAAGGTTTACATAGGTTATTTCAAGGAGGAAGATGCCAGAAACTCTGAGGTCAGGGATATAAATGGAAATAAAAAAGAGGATGATGTTTTTGGCTTCATTCTCTACAAGGATGGAGAAAAGTGGAAGGTTTTGATAGACAGTGACGGCGATGGGGAGCTTACTGAAGAGAAATCCTATCTTGATTTTTCAGAAGGGAGAGAAATTTTCTCTTTTTCAGGGAAAGATAGTTTTTCAGATTATGTGCCACTTAATGTTGCTGTAAATATTGACAGTGATTCAAAAGAGGTCTCTTTTTATATGGCTGACGGGTCTCACGGAACGCATGTTGCGGGTATAGCGGCAGGTTTTGAGATAGATAAAGAGCCTGAATTTAGCGGAATTGCTCCTGGTGCACAGATTCTTGCTTTGAAAATTGGGAACAATGCCTTTTCAGGCGGGGCTACCACAGAAGGTTCGATGGTCTCTGCGTGGAGGTATGCCATAAAAAAAGCGAGAGAATTGAATATGCCTCTTGTAATTCAAATGTCCTACGGGATTGGTTCAGAAATTGAGGGAAGAGCGAAGGCTGAAGAACTTATTGACGAACTTCTTTATGAAAATCCTGATGTTGTGGCAACGGTCTCCTGTGGAAATGAGGGTCCGGGCCTTTCAACAGCGGGGCTTCCAGCCTGTGCAAAAGAGGTTCTTGCCATAGGGGCTCTTCTAAATAGATCAACTGCAAAAGATATTTATGGTGCAGATTTGAAACAGGATGAATTGTTCAGTTTCTCCTCGAGGGGCGGGGAATGTTCAAAACCTGATTTTGTTTGTCCGGGATTTGCGGCTGCTACTGTTCCCCTCTGGGAAGAGGGAAAAAATGTAATGAGAGGAACCTCAATGGCTTCTCCTCAGGCTGCAGGAGCATGCGCTCTCTTGCTTTCTGCACTAAAAAAGGAGGGGCTTCCGATAAAAAGAGACCTTGTATATTCTTCATTAAGAAGGGGATGTCAGGAATTAAGTGGTTACACTTTCCTTGATCAGGGTTATGGTCTTACAAATATTGAGAAATCTCTTGAAATATACAGGCAGCTTCTTAAAAAGGGTGGAGAAATTTTCTCTTACGATGTTGAAACAAAATCTCCGGGATACAAAGATTTAAAAGGTAGTACAGTTTACTATAGGGGGGATTTCTATCCTGAAGGAGGGGAAAGACAGGAAATAAAAGTTTTTCCAAGAATTCCCATTGATTGGTCTGAAGAAAAAAAGATGAAGTTTTTCAAGGCTTTTGATATTGAAAAAAGTGGAGATTTTTTCAACATAAATCAAAGTTCTGTTTATATAAAAGCAAATGAGCCCGCCAGGATTTATGTCAATTTTATTGAAGGAGCAATGAAAAATTGCGGTTTATATTCAGGTAAAATCTTTTTGTATTCAAAAGATTTTTCTGAAAACGAAAGGAAAACTTTGGGTCCAGAGCTGGTAATACCCGTTACAGTTGTGGTACCCTTTGAAGTTTCAGAAGGGGATGGAAAATATAAGAATTTTGAGACGACTGTAGAGAAGGCAAAAGTAAAAAGGTATTTCTTTAGAGTTAAGGGAGATTTTCCTGTAGCACTAAAAGTATCAACAGAGAAAAAATTGGATGGAAAAGTTGTGCTTCAATTGTTTGACCCGAGCGGAAGAGAGAAGGAGTATCTAATTTTGAGTAATGACAAAAGGGAAGTGACCTTAAATGTTGAGCAGGGTGGAGAGAGGGGTGTTTATGAACTTGACCTTTATGGTTTCTATCTCAATACCAGACCTATCAAAGTCAAAGTAGAGGCAGGAGAAGAAAGAATTTCTGTAAGATTGAGGGATGGTTTAAAAATTAAAAATGGAGAGGGTGGAAAAGCTTCACTTGAACTTAATTCTCAGATGAAGGAGACCGTAAAGGGCTCTATTTTTGCAGAGATAACAGGGTATTTTGAAGAGAAGGTAGAAAATGTTAAGTCATCGGAGTTTGTAAGAAGTTTTTCAATTGCGGAAAATGAAGAGGAAGTTTCCTTTGAACTTGAAATGGATGGAGAAGATTATAATCTTTTTACTGATATTGCTGTTCAGATTTTTGATGGGGATGGGAAAGCGATAGTTTCTGACGGGATGACCTATAGATTTCTAAAAATTTCTGCTGGAAGGGGTGATGGGTTAAAAGAGGGAAAGAAATATAAACTTTCCGTTTGTGCAGCGTATGCAGATCCCGATGAGAGTAAGAAATGGAATTTGAAGGTGAAGGAAATCCACAAATACACAAAGCCTGTTGAAGCTGTAATCAAAAATGGTGAAAGTATTGAACTTTTCCCTGATATGTTAAGAGAAGTGACTCTTAACTTTCCAGCGCCTCCACCTGCAATTTCTTTAACTTCAGACTATTTGCTCAGTGCCAATTTTACAGAAAAAAAAGAGAAAGGGATGAAAATTAACAAAGAATTCTCCTGTAAACAATAGTAGATTGTTTTGTTTTAAAGTAGTTTTTTTTAAGTTTTTAAGGTCAGGCCGTTTTCTTTTAACCAGTTCCTGCACTTTCTGTAATTTGGAAAGACTGTTGAAACAAGGTGCCAGAAGCGCTGTGAATGGTCGTGGTATTTCAGGTGGCAAACTTCGTGAACAACAATATAATCAAGGATTTCTGGAGGGGCTAAGAGAAGACGCCAGTTGAAAGAAAGTCTTCCTCTTGAACTGCAGGAACCCCATCTTGTTTTCTGGTCTTTTACATTTATGCACCCGTACTTTAAACCGAGTAACCCTGCAAAATATTCAACCCTTCTTGAGAAAAATAGCAGAGCCCTTTCTTTGAGCCATTCAGAAAGGATTTCTTTTACGGAATATTGAGAGTCCTTTGGTAAAATTACATTTATTGAGTTGTTTTCAAGTTTGACTTTTGGAGTAAGACAAGCCACATTCTTTATTTTTAAGTCCACTTTTCTTCCTCTATAAACAACCACTTTTGATGAGCCAAGTGGTGGTAGGGCTTTTTTCAGTCTTTCTTCTCTTTTTTTAAGAGCAGTTATAATCCAATCTTTGTGTTTTCTTAAAATTGTAGGAATGGCAGAGATTTTTCTTCCTTTTGGTAATATGACCAAAAGTCCCTCTTCATCGTCTATCTTCAGCCAGATTTTGTAAGCGCGGCTGTTTCTGACTATGTGGTATGTTACTTTTGTGTTGTCGAGCAAAATCTGTTTTCTTATTAGACTATCTGCCATAGTCTCACCTGAACAAACAATATAATATTGTTTTTTTTCTTTATCAATAGGGCAAGATGTGGTGTTTAATTAGTGAAAAACTCCTACAGGGAGTGCTGTTATTTTATACTTTTCTCTTCTGCCCAGAGTTTGACTAAATGTCTTAAAGTTTCACAGGATTTGGCAAGCCATTCGAGAGAGATATGTTCTTTTACTCCGTGGTAACTCAATGCTCCGTTGAATATGTTTGGAGTGGGTAGTCCCATAAAGGAGAGTCTGCAACCATCTGTACCTCCTCTTATATATCCTTCAAAAGGTTCAACAGAACTAAGTCTTACTGCCTCTTTTGCAAGATTTACAACTTTCGGATATTGGTCAAGCACCTCTTTCATATTCCTGTAGCCCTCTTCAATTGTAATATTAAATGTGATTCCGGGCCAATCTTTTTTTGTTTCTTCTGCCACTTTTTTAATATCTTCTTCTCTTTCTTTCAACTCTCCAACGGTGAAAGCCCTGACAATAAATTTAACAATGACCTTTCCGACTTCTCCGCTCATGGCTATCGGATGTAGATAGGATTCTCTTTTTTCGGTGGTTTCAGGAAGGTTTTCTTCAGGAAGTCTTGTTATAAAATCTGCTGCTGCACGCACCGCATTTTTCATCTTGTTTTTGGCAAGGCCTGGATGGATATCATAGCCTATTACTTCAACTGTCACAGAATCTCCACAGAAAGTTTCTGTTTCAATCTCGCCAAGAAGTGAACCATCAACCGTGTATGCTGCTTCTGCTCCGAATTTCTTTACATCAAAAAAGTCTGCGCCTCTTCCTGTCTCTTCATCTGGAGTGAAAGCCACTTTGATTTTGCCATAAGGAATTTCAGGATGGTTTTTGAAAAAGCAAAGCATTTCCATTATTGAGGCAATTCCCGCTTTGTCATCGGCTCCGAGAAGGGTTTTTCCATTTGTTGTTACAATTGTATGTCCAATCATTTTTGGAAGTGAAGGAGAGTCTTCATAGTCTATGACTAAATCGGAACCATCAATTTTTATAGGTTTTCCGTTGTAATTTTCTATTATCTTGGGAGAAACATTTTCAGCGCTTGTTCCCGGGTATGTGTCAACATGGGCAAGGAATCCTATTACAGGGGCATTTTCATATCCTTTTGTTGAAGGAAGTGTTGCGAAAAGATAGCCTTTTTCGTCAAGCGTTATTTCTTCAAGTCCAAGTTCTTCAAGTTCCTTTTTTAAGAGATGAAGAAGGTCCCACTGTTCCTTCGTCGAAGGGAAAGTATCTGATGTGTCAGATGACCTTGTGTTGATTTTACAATATCTGACGAACCTTTCAAGTAAGCTTCTTTTTTCTTCGTTATTTAATTCAAAGTTAAATTTCTTTTCCATTTTATCCCCTTTCAAAAATAGGACAGAAGTATATCATATTTTTATTAAACCAGAAAAGGAATTATTTGCAAAGTTGAATGTTTTATTTTATCCTAAATTTTACTTTTTGGAGTTTTAATGAAGACCAAGTTTGTAATTGGTATAACAATAATTATTGGGGCTGTAATTATTTTCTTCCTTTCTGGAGGCGTAAAAGGTGCAAAAGTCTTTTATATGACGCCTGATGAGTTTATAAATGCAAAATTCAATGGCGGAGAGAGAGTTAGATTGACAGGAAGAATTGAGACAGGAAGCGTTAAAGTGTCTTCTGAGAATCAGGAGCTAAATTTTGTTCTTGAAGACGACAAAGCGAAGATAAATATTCATTATTCGGGAAATGTCCCTGAATCTTTTGCTGAAGGGGTTGATATTATAGTGGATGGTAGAATGGGAGAAGGGGTTTTTGAAGCAAGAGACATAATTGTCAAATGTCCTTCTAAATATGAATCAAGGCTCAAAGAAAAGAAAAAGGTATCACAATGAATAATTTTGGGAATTTTTCTCTCTATTTTGCGCACGCTCTCTGTTTGTGGGGGATTGTTGTTTCTTATCTTGCCTCAAGGAAAAAGGATTTAAGAGCTTTGAAAAGTGCTGAAAGAAGCCTTATTTCAATTTTTATTTTGAATTTCATTTCAGTAGTGGCTTTAATTTGGGCATTTGTCAGGGATGATTTTACAATCAAATATGTTTTTGAATATTCAAGAAGAGCGCAGCCTCTAATTTATAAAATTACTGCTCTCTGGGGAGGGATGGAAGGGTCACTTCTGTTCTGGGAGTTTCTGCTTTCCTTTTACGGAGTTATTGCCGTCTATTTTTTTAGAAAAAAAATTTATCACCTCTTACCCTTCACATCACTTGTGATATTTTTTGTTCAGGGCTTTTTCCTTTTCCTTCTTTCGTTTAAAACAAATCCTTTTGCACCTCTTGTTGATTCTGATGAAAATGCAGTAAATACTGATATTTCACAACTTATCGATGGAAATGGACTCAATCCTCTTCTCCAGAATTTTTATATGGCAGTACATCCTCCGCTTTTGTACCTCGGCTTTGTAGGATTTACGATACCCTTTGCCCTTATAATCTCTGCTTTTTTTGAAAGAGAGAAAGATAGGGCATATTTAACACCATTGAGGTATTTTAGTCTCTCTTCCTGGCTTTTTCTCGGAATGGGAATTATTTTTGGTTCCTATTGGGCTTACCTTGAACTCGGCTGGGGAGGGTATTGGGGATGGGACCCTGTCGAAAACGCTTCGTTAATCCCATTTTTAACTGCAACAGCATTTTTACATACACTTATTTTAGAAAAGAAAAAAGGAATTTTTAAAAGATTTAATTACATTCTGATCACGGCAACATTCATTCTTTCCATATATGGAACATATTTGACAAGAAGTGGTGTTCTTCAAAGTGTACATTCTTTTGGAAGTGAAGGGAGTAACATTCCTTTTTATTTCCACATAGGAAATATCTTCTTAGCCTTTATGGCTTCAGTTATTATTTTAAGTTTAATTGTAGCTGCAACACGTAAAAATATGTTTAAATCAAAAGGAGTAATAGAGTCAGCATTTAGTAAAGAGACAATGATTCTTTATGGAACTATTCTGCTTTCAGTTTTTGCATTTATCGTTTTCTACGGAGTGACAAGTCCCATATTTTATAAAATATTTTCTGGAAAGGAACTTTATAATGGAGAAGAATTTTATAACTTGAGAACGGTTCCAGTGTCAATTGCAATTCTATTTGTAATGTCACTTGCTGCGTCACTACCCTGGGGAAAAGAAAAAATAAAAGATTTAAGAAAAGGACTTTATATTTCTTCAATTAGTGGCGGGCTATTTTCAGTTTCAGGTTTCTTTTATCTTTTTTCAAACAGTGTTTGGTGTGAAAAATTATTGAATGAGAGATTAATATTTATCTACTTCATTTTAATTTTTTTCTTTTGCGGTTTCCTTCTTTCTTCAATCTTTATTTCATATTTGAAAGGGGTAAGGTTATTTAAAAATAAAGGCTTCTTTTTATCCCTTTTTATGCCTTTTAGAAAGGAACCTTCCAGATATGGAGGGCTTATTGTTCATTCTGGAGTCATCATTTTTTGTGCTGGAGTAGCATTTTCATCGGTTTTTCAGGAGAAATATGATGAGATTTTAAAGGAAGGTGAAAGTTTTAGGGCGGGAGGAGTGGTCTTTCATCTTTCAAAACTTTCAAGTGATGACCTTTCTGAGGACATAAGCAAAGTAAATGAGCTTAAAATATGGGCAGAAGTTGATATTTTTGAAAATGAAAAATACAAAGGAACATTAATACCAATGAGGGTTCATTACAGAAGCACAATTGAAAATAATGAGCCTCCCTCTTATGAGGTTGCAATTAAATCTACAATTTTTAAAGACCTTTATATGATTTTAGGGGGTTTTGATTTAATTGAAAAAAGGGCAACTTTAACTCTTTATATAAATCCTTTTGTCGCTTTTTTGTGGCTTGGAGGTTTGATAATATTAATCGGGGGAATTTTTGTGTTTATTCCTCCTAAAAGGGAGATACAGTGATTGTTTCAATTGTCTTTATTATTTTGGTTCTTATTCTCTTTTATTTTGTGCTGTCTCCATTTTTTGAAGATTTTAAAAAAGTCAATTCAAAAGTGGAACAGGAAACCGCTTTTTCAGGCAAAGAAATAGGTGAAAACGAAGAGGACAAATCCAATAAAGAGGGAAAAGATGGTTGAACCGGTAATTGTAGAGGGTCAAAGAGTTTTTGTCCTTGACCAGAGATTTCTTCCTGGATCTAAAAAATATATTGAGATAAAGTGTGCTGATGATGGATTTCAAGCCATAAAGGATATGGTGGTGAGAGGTGCACCACTTATTGGTGTTGTCGCTTTTTATTCTCTTGCTGTTGAAAGTATAAATAACCCTGATGTGCCGTCTCTTTTAAAAATGGCTGATAAAATAGGTAAAGCAAGACCTACTGCCGTTAATTTAAAATTTGCTTGCAAAGAATTTAAAAAAGCGTTACAAAAGGCGGACAAAAATCTGTCTCTGTCTGAGATGGTTTTTGAAAAGGCAAAAGAGTTTCACAAGAAGGAAGTAGTGGCAACACAAAAAATGGCGGAAAATGGCTTGAAACTGTTTACAAAAAAATCAAGGGTTTTAACTTATTGCAATGCCGGCGGCCTTGCCACAACTGGATTGGGAACAGCTCTGGGCATAGTAAGATACGGTTATGAAAAGGGTATGGTAAAAGAAGTTTACGCCTGTGAGACAAGACCTTATCTTCAGGGGTTGAGGCTAACCGCCTTCGAGCTTTATACGGACGGTATTCCTTTCAAAGTTATCTGTGATAACACAGCAGGCTTTTTGATGAAGCAAAAAAAAATAGATGCCGTTATTGTTGGGGCTGATAGAATTGCTTCAAATGGCGATACAGCGAACAAGATAGGAACTTACACGCTGGCAGTTCTTTCTAAAGAAAACAAAATTCCATTCTATGTTGCTGCACCTTTGAGTACCGTTGATTTTTCCATAAAAGATGGCTCAAAAATTAAGATAGAAGAGAGAAGCGGAGATGAGTTCTTTTTTTTCCTTGACAAAAAAATATTTGACACATCTTATGAAACCATTTACTTTGCTTTTGATGTAACCCCTGCTAATTTAATATCGGCAATAGTGACAGAATATGGAATTGTGAAACCTCCATTTTTTAGAAATTTAAAGAAACTTTTACGGGATATAAAATGAAGCATATTCTTGCGGTTGAAACATCCTGTGATGACACTTCTGTTGCGCTTTTAAACAGTGAAGGAAAAGTATTGTCAGATGTTGTCTTTTCACAATTGAAAGCCCACAGGCCTTATGGCGGGGTTGTTCCCGAAATAGCGAGCAGAGAACATCTTAAGAATCTTCCTTATGTTTTTGAAGAAGCCTTTGAAGATGCAAAGTTGTCTATAGAGGAGATAGGAGCGGTTGCTTCAACAAGAGGACCGGGCCTTCTGGGTTCTGTTCTTGTCGGATTTAGTTTTGCCAAAACTCTTGCCTATTGCCTTAATATTCCTTATTATGGAATAAATCACATCGAGGCACATATTACTTCTCCCTGGATTGAGGAGAGAAAGCTTCCTTTTCCTTCGCTTGTTTTGATAGTTTCTGGAGGACATAGCCATCTTTTTCTTGTTAAGGATTTTGAAAAAATCTTTCTTATTGCTGCAACAAGAGATGATGCTGCTGGAGAGGCATTTGACAAGATTGGTAAGAAACTCAAAATACCATATCCTCAGGGGCCTGAAGTTGATAAACTTGCAAGAAAAGGCAATCCAGAATCTTTCAAATTTCCCCAGCCTAAGTTAAAAAAGAGTCTTGATTTTTCTTTTTCGGGGCTAAAAACAGCCTTCATCCATACCCTTGATAAGAACAATCTTTTTCTTAAAAATTTTGACGAAAAAAATCTTCCCGATTGGGTTTACAATATAGTTTCATCTTTTGAAAGTAGTGTGGTTTCACACCTAATTGATAGAGTAGAAAAGGCGATAGAAATTTTTAATCCCTGTTCAATTGCACTTGCAGGAGGGGTTGCAGCAAATACTCTTTTGAGAATTAAATTTAAGGAAGTAGCCGAAAAGAGAAACCTTCCATTTTCAATACCTCCTCTAAAATATTGTACCGATAATGCTTCTATGGTTGGCTTCAATGCCTATTTAAAGTTACAAAAGGGGACTCCTTCTGAACTTGATAGTGATGCTTTTTCTAACGCTGAATGGGAAAGAATAGGGGGAGTGTAAATGGATAAAACTCTTTTAGTTGCTCAAATAGCAAAAGAACTTGAAGGTATAAAAGGGTGGGTGGTTTCTGACTGCTTAATAAAAAAGACATTTTGTTTCGACAACCATATTGATGTTATAAAATTCGTAGAAGCAGTAAGTCTTGAAGCAATAAGCAGTAATGTGTATCCTGAACTAAAAATTACCTTTGAAAAAGTCGATATTATTTTTGAAGTGGAAGACGATTTGAGTATTTACAGCCAGATAGATTTAATCAAAAAGATAGAAATGTTTTGTGATTGCTACAACCCTAAGTAGCCAATAAAAGTACAAAATGTTAGTTTCAATAAGAGAAAAGAATTTTGCCGAAAAAGCTGCCGAACATTTAAGAAGGGGCAATCCAATTGTTTTTCCTACAGAGACGGTTTATGGTATAGGTGCATCACTTCAAAGAGAGGAAAATCTTAAGCGGATAATTGAAATCAAAGGAAGAGAAGAAAAAAAACCGATAGCAATTATGGTTGAGAGTCTAAATGTTATAAAAAAATATTTTGAATTAAGTAAGGAGGAATATAAAATTGCTAAAAAGTTTCTTCCGGGGCCGCTTACTCTTCTTCTAAAAAGGAAGAAAAAGGTTCCCAAATGGTTTTATCCTGATTTTTCAAGGCTTGGAGTAAGAATTCCCAGATCCGAACCTGCTCTCGAAATTCTAAAGGTTTATGGAGATATTCTTGCGGTAACATCTGCAAATAAGTCCGGAAAAGAGGAGGCAAAATCGTTTGAAGAAGCACTTTCACATTTTGGAAAGTATCCTGATGTTTTGATCGTTGATGGTGGAAAAGTTGAAGAAGGGAGACCTTCCACGGTTGCAGAGATTGATAATGGTGTGATCAGGGTTTTAAGAGAAGGGAAAATAAGTTTAAAGATGATTGAGGAGGCAATGAATGAAAAATAATTTTAAAGTTGCCTGTTTAACCGGTGCGGGAATTTCAGCAGAAAGCGGAATAGCCACTTTCAGAGGGATGGGAGGAATGTGGGAAAACCATTCTATTGAAGAAGTGGCAACTCCCTACGGGTATAAAAAAAACCCTTTGTTGGTCTGGCAATTTTATGAAGCAAGAAGAAGGCAGGCTTTAACCTGTAAGCCCAACAAAGGACATCTCGGGCTTGCAAGGCTGCAAAATATTCTCGGCGAAGAGAATGTGACTATTGCTACCCAAAATGTTGATGGGCTTCACCAGAGGGCTGGAGCAAAAAATGTCCTCGAATTACACGGAAGTTTGTGGAGAGTTCGATGTATCAAATGCGAAAAAGAAAGTGAAAGTTTTGAATTTTTCGATGAACTTCCCCCAAAATGCAATTGTGGTGGAATGTTAAGACCTGCTGTCGTCTGGTTTGGAGAAGAGCTTCCACAGGCTATATTTCAGGAGGCATATAATAAAGCTGAAAGTTGTAATTTATATCTCGTAATAGGAACTTCTGGAGTTGTTGAACCCGCTGCATCACTTGCGCGGGTTGCTGCTAATTATGGAGCGGCTGTCTGGGAAATCAATCCTGAACAGAGTGCCCTGACATATTTGTGCCAAAAATCATGGAGAAAAAAAGCTGGAGATGCAATTGAGGAAGTTATAGAAGAAATTTTATCTGTGCAGAATAAATTCTGACATAAATATTTAAGAAGTCAATGTAGAATTCCATAAAATATTGGACTTTTTAGTGAGGGCAGGAGATGGTAAGAGGTGAATGAAAAAGAAATTGTTACTGATAGCAGCAGCTCATTGTCATGTCAATTGCTCCTTCACAGTAATAGCAAGCGAAGCAATCTTCCACTTTTCACAAAGGAAGATCACTTCGTATGTAAATGCTTCGAAGCCACCCTCGTGATGACAGTTAATTGTCAACGCAGTCATTGCAAGCAGCCGTAGTCTGTCATTGCGAGTGCTTCTTCATAGC
>DYJZ01000061.1 GCA_020722885.1 Thermoanaerobaculum aquaticum | reverse complement strand
CCGAAAGAACCTGAAACCTTCACCCATTTTTATGGAGGTTCCAGATGAATTTGTCCTGCTGCCTTTCCTTCCCAGAAAGTCTCAAATGTTGTGGACTTCTACAACGCATTGACACAAATAAAATTTTTGTGATTTAATATAATATGAATTTTAAATAAGGGGGAAATATGAAAAAATTATCTTTGCTTTGTTTCATTCTCTTTTCTTTTTCTTTTTTTGCAATGGATTTCAAATGGACTCACACCTATCAAAGCGAATCATCCAAAGAACTTGCATCTATAGTAAACAGGATGTGTTCACCTTTCCCTGCAACTTCTTCAGAAACTAACGGTTTTAATCTGGTTCGTCCCTGTTTTCAGCTATCAAGCTCAAAAGGTACTCTATATTTTGATGTTGATGAGAACAATATTTTTCAAGCAATATTTTATGAAGGTAATTCCACTCTTACTTTTTCAATTCCGGACCCGATAGAGAAGAATCGTCTTAAACGGTGCATTGGTAGGCAGGGCATAGAAAATCTTCAGTTAAAATCATTCTGCATTGTTCCGATAGGAAATTCAAATGATCTGCCTCAAAAACCTGCTGATGCTAAAAATGTTGTAATTCCAGATAATTTTCTTAAATTTAAAACTGCCCTGAGAAAAGATGGATTGGAATTGCTTAATTCTATTTTAAACAGAAATCTCTCAGATCCCCTTGATCTTTTAGTATTGTTCGAAATGAATGACGACATCTGGGCATACAAGTACGATTCAGGTTCTGAGACGGAAGTCCAGCTTTTACGTCTTGCTCACCCTCCGATGCAGGACAACTTTATGTGGGATCAGGTTGCCGTTATTCACAGAACAAAAAGCAATGTTTTGGTTCCTGATATAACTCCCGAAGAGTACTATGAAAAATATTATTATGATGTAAAAAGTTATGAAATAGATTATAGAATGGACGAAAATGGAAAAATCATAGATGGGAATGTTACTGTAAAAATCTCCCTGAAAAAGCCCCATAAAGCACTTCTTTTTGAGTACTTTCCCCATTTTAAGATTCTTAACACAAAAGTAAATGGTGAAGAAGCCTATTTCATAAAAGAAGACTATATGGAAAAATGGGGCTATTATGAAAATGCTCTTCTTGTTCTCTTCAAGGAAGTGAAGGAGGGCGATATCACAGTTACATTTAAAACCGCGGGCTGGTTATTTAACTCAGCAAATGGATACCTCTATTTGAAGGATGAAGATTTATGGTATCCCCGTCTGGAAGATTACGACGGTGCAACATACAAAATCAAGATGACGGTTCCAAAAGAAAATGAAATCATAAGCATCGGTGAGCTTAAAAACCATACTGTTAACCAGGATTCTACTGAAACTTTTGTTTGGGAACAGGATTTGCCTGTAAGACTTGCCACTTTTACTCTTGGAAAGTTTATTCACAAGTTTCTTGAGGCAGAGGGGTTAAAACTTGATGTTGCTCTTCCAAAAGGAGTTAGAACCAATTTGCTTACACAGGCACAGGAAGTCACTTTAAACGAGTTGAAAAACGATGTAATAGTCTATTCGAAAATGTTTGGCTCTCTTCCATATCCTGTTTTAAAAGTTGTAATAACTCATTATTCACATGGAAGAGGATTTCCCACGATGTTACTTCTTTCCGAGAGTTCTTTCTTCAGATTTGGTTCAAGCTGGCCAGACCAGTTTATGGCTCATGAAGTTGCTCATCAGTGGTGGGGAAATCTGGTTGATGGACTTTCTTACAGGGATGTGTGGCTTTCAGAGGGTATGGCGGAGTTTTCCTCAATGTTATATATGGGAATAAGATTCGGAGAAGACAAGATCAAACTTTATCATGAAAATATGATTTTAAATGGGAATCTCGTCAAAACGACATCACTTGATTCGGATATAAGTGTGGAAGATTTTAAGCCTTCTTACGATTTTAATCCCTTAAAACCAAATTTCGCAACTTCAGATTCAGTTGTCCCTTTTGAAGAAGGTCCAATTTGTCTTGGAACGCGAATTTATTCAACATTTACAACAAAACCATACCTCGGTTATTCGTATGTGGTCTATACAAAAAGCAATTTTGTTTTTCATATGCTTTATACTTTATCAAAATTTACAAAAGGGGGGCAAGACTCGTTTTTTAAAGGGCTTCAGACGATATGCTCTAAGTACAGAGGAAAACAAATTACAACGAAAATGTTTTTTGCTGAGCTCCAAAATTCAATGGGAGTACCCTTAGCACAGTTTTTGGAGGATTGGTATAAATCAATTGGATTACCAAAAGTGGAGGTGAAAACTGAAATAGTAAGCCAGGATGGTGGTTATGCTGTCAGGGCAACGGGCAAATGCGATAGGAACTACTTTTTTGGTGTTCCTGTGAGAGTGTCTCTTGATGACAAAAGGAAATTTGATTACATACTCCTGTTCCAGAACGGCTCAGCTACCGGAGAATGGAAAGTTCCGTCAAAACCTAAAAAAGTAGATGTCGATCCAGTTAGAATAGTTTTCTGCAACTATGGAAAGGTAAAAAGTTAAAGAAAAGAAGGATAAGAATCTGACATCCTGACTTTTTCCAATTAAGGAATGAGAGAGGTTGAATCTTAAAAGAGAAAGGGAATACAGTGTATCTCAATTTTGACAGTTCCGGGACAAAACAAGGATACTTCAAAACGCTTATATTCAATGGAGGAAATTTTTCAAAAGAGGTCTTTTGAAAAATATGCAGGTAACTTTTGTTTTTTTAGCATTACCCCTCTAAGAAAAAGATAAAGTTTCAGGCAGTATAACTGCCTCATTTAAAACATCTTTCGTCGCTTTCTGAGATGGCCGCATTGTATTCTGAATTCTCTTATTTAAAAGGTGTAGGAACAATTTTCTCCATATTAAAAATGTATCTCTCGGATAAGTAAAAACTTATGAGGTGGCTGCTGTCAAAGTCAGGCATAACTGTCATCACGAGGTTCACATCGAGGCTTTTACAAACGAAGTGTTCTTCCTTTGTTTGAAACAAGGAAGATTGCTTCGTAAGATAAGGCTTCGAAGAGGGACTCGCAATGACAGATTACGTCTGCTCGCAATGACTGCCAAGCTCTACTGCCTATTGTCTGAACTCATGGGGTGCTTCGAAGCATTTGCAAACGAAGTGATCTTTCTTTAATTTCTTATATTCTTATGTGAGAATTTTTTCTGAACAGTAATAATGAGGAGGATAAACCTATGAAAAAATTGTGTCTTATGGCGATGTTGTTCCTGTTCTCGTCGGTCACATTCTGTGAAGAGATAATCGCAAAAAGCAGGATAAATTCGGTTGAGGTCTTTTCGGACAGGGCAATAGTCGAAAGGACCACCACCATCGACATTCCAGTAGGAAGTCACACGGTGGTCTTCGAAGGGCTCTCTCCCAGCGTTATCGAGAACACGTTAAAAGTTTCGGGTAAGGGAAGCGCCAGTTGCGAGATAATGGGAACGGAGGTCACCAACGACGAGATCGATATTCCTTGCCTTAAAGAACTGGATCAGCAAATTGAAGCCAATGAGATTGAAAAGAAGAAGGTCAACGCCTCACTCAGCCTTTTAACTGAGCAGGAGAATCTGTTGGACTCCATCCTGACAAACTCAACTATCCAAACCGGAAAGGAAGTCTCGGAAGGCAAGCCAGACACTGTTGCCATTGACAAGCTTTTTGGTTTTTTGACCATAAAATACGAGGAAATAAACACAAAGAGTCTGGCACTCGACCTCAAGCTTTCCGAACTTACTAAAAAGAAAGCCGAACTGACCAAACAGCGCCAGGAACTGCTCGCAAATAAAACAAAGAAGAGAAAGAAAGCTTCCATACTGGTAATATGCAACAAACCAGGAAACCTCACACTCTCTCTTTTTTACACAGTTAAAGGGTGTTCGTGGTCACCAGCTTACATTGCAAAAGCCTTTCCCGAAAGCTCCAAAATAGAGATAACAATGATGGCATCGATCGTCCAGAAAACCTACGAAGATTGGGAAAACGCCTCCATAACCCTTTCCACTGCATCACCTTCAATGGGAGTAATGCCGCCAGACCTGAACCCTACATTTATTGACCTATATGTTCCACAACCTGTAAAAAGGAGTTACGAAAAGGCAGAAGTCTCAGGCGGAATTGAAGGAGGAGTTGAAGGCGGTGTTCTTGGCGGAGTTGTGGCTGATTCTATTCCGCGTGGCGAAGAGATGGTTGTTACAGGAAGCCCGCCTGCTGTCAAAGAAGAGCCTATTGTTATAGCGAACTACTCCAACGTCAGCCTTTCCGAAGCGGGAGTCCATCTCAATTTTTCGGTCAAAGGCAGGATAGATGTTGCTTCAGACGGCAAAACCCACAGGTTTTTCATTAGCAAGGACAACATAGACGGAAACTACGATTACTATGGCATTCCGAGAAAAGACGATAAGGCGTTTATGAGATGCGTTTTCACCAATACGATGGATTACCCGATCCTTCCCGGCGAAGTGGAATTATTCTACGATGGCGAACTCGTAGGGTCTGCCTATCTGCCCTTCATCGCGAGGAATGAAAAAGCAGAGGCTTACTTTGGAAGAAACAACGAGATAGCCCTCAACTTTGAGGAAGCAAAGAACGAGAAGGTTGAACAGAACCTCCTTGGCGGCAAGAGGAGAGTAAAGTTTCAGAACAGGATCACAATCGAGAACCACACCAGGAACGAGATAAAGATCGAGGTTCTCGATAAACTTCCCAAGCCGCAAAGAGCTGAAATAGAGCTCGTAGATATCAAGATTGTCCCCAACAGAGATTCAGAGAAACCCAACAACATTTTGAGCTGGATACTTACACTTAAGCCACAGGAAAAGAAGGAGATCATGATCGATTTTACAATAGAATACCCGAAGGGCTTTGTGCTCAAGGGTATTTGAGTGAAAAAAAGAGGGAAAGATTCTCAATTCGATTGGGAATACTTGCATCGTCAGGCTACAGGATATCCTTGCACCAAACTGCGCGGAGATCTTCGTCGGGCTCAAATGAGAGAACCCGACGGACAGGATGAGGGAGACATCTTAATCTTGAAATAAAAGTCAGTGTTATTTTCCTGCCTCAAAGAGTCAGGCAATGATATTTACCGGTAAAAATAAAAAATAATAATCGGTTCAGCCACCACTGCCATATACAGTTTGTATATAGTTTTTTGCTGACTATTCCTTTGCTCCTGAGGACCTGAGCAATCCCTCAATCTCTTTATTTTTCTTCTCAATGGCAATTGTTAAAGCAGATATTTTATGAGCACTTTTTTTGTTGACATCGGCACCTTTTGAAATTAAAAGTTGACAAAGCTCCCTGTTATCATTAAAAACTGCATACATAAGAGGAGTAAAACCCTCGTTATTCTGGACATTTATATCTGCTCCCTTAGAAACAAGCAGGTTACAAATCTCCGTGTGGTTGTGAACTGCAGCAAGGATTAGAGCACTTCCTCCATTTTTATTTTTTGAATTTATATCTGCTCCTTTTTCAATAAGTTCTTTGCAGTATTTTTGAAGTCCACAGGCACTAAAACACATAAGATAGGTTGTTCCATCAGGAGAAGCATAGATTGGGTCATAATTTGCCCCATTTTTTATCAGAAGTTCGCAAACATCCCCAAACCCGTTAATACCGGCAAGCATAAGTGCACTCCACCCTTCATTATTTAAGGCATTTATATTTACTTTTTTTGAGATAAGGAATTCGCACACATCCTTTTTCCCTCTTGATGCGGCAGCCATAAGGCAGTTCCACCCTCTATGATTTATTGCGTTTACATCCGCATTTTTTGAAATAAGGAGATCACATATATCCTTATAACCGTTGAGGGCTGCAACCATTAAAGCTGTTCCTCCCCTCTTATTTTTCAAATTGACATTTGCCCCCTTTAAAATAAGGTATTCACAAACATCCTTTTTGCCATTGGAAGCTGCTTCCATAAGAGCGGTTCTACCCTCATAATCTTGATAATCGATGCTTACCCCTCTTGAACCTATTTCTTTAACTGCATCTAAAAGCCCTTCTCTTGAAAACCATATCAAATATGTAGTTCCATCTTTAAAATAATATTTTTCATCATAATTTGCCCCCTTTGATAACAACAATTTTGAAATATTTGAGTATTTTTGCATCAAAGATATCATCAGAGCGCTTCTTCCATCATTAGTTTTTTCGTTGATATCAGCACCTTTTGAAATCAAAAATTCGCACAACTCAATTTTTCCACTCGAAACTGCTGCCAGAAAAGGAGTTAAACCTGCATCGGTTTTTGCTTTTAAATCGGCACCTTTTAAAATCAGATATTCTGCCATTTCTTTGTTACCCTTAAAACAGGCCATTATAAGAGGTGTTGCTCCATCTTTGTCTTTCGAATTGATATCCGCACCGTTTTCTATTGCTTTTTTTACTGACTCAATATCATTATTTGAGACAGAATTAAAGAGAACTTTATTCCACTCTTCAGCAAAAATAGTCTGTAAAAAGAGGAATGATAAAAAGATGGAAAAAAGAAATTTATAAAAATATTTGAAAGGTATCTCTTTTGATTTTTTTTTCATAAAACATACTCCTTTAACTATTCTCTCCTTTACCAACACATACTTTTGCTGGTTTCAAAACCTTTTCCTTCCTTGAAAAACCTTTTTGAAGGACTTTTATGACCTTATTTTTCTCGCCCTCACTCATCTGGAGAGCTTCCATTCTTTCTGGGTCAAACTCTTCTCCTATGGGGTCTATTTCCGTTACATCGTTTTTTTCAAGAAATCTTTCAAGCGATTCCTTGATTAAAATTAACCCTTCCTTTGTTTTAGAGTCTTCTGTGGAAATCGCAACAGCCCTTTCTATACTTTCAAATATATCAAACAGATCAATTATTATTTTTTCAAGTTGCTCTTCAAACCTTTTTTCAAGGTCTTTTTTTACTCTTTCCCTTGATTTCCGAGCTTCATCTTCAAGTTCCTCTATTTTATTTTTGAGATTTATTTCCATTCTTTTGACTTTTTCTTCAAGTTGTTGAACATAAGTGGGCTTTAAATTTGGCTCTTCAGAAGGTGAGCCTTTCCCAACTCTTCTCCTGTCAATAATTTTAAGTACTTTTCCCTTTTTTTCGACTTCTTTTGTCTCTCCCATTTTTCAATTCCCCAATAAATCAAGAGTCACATAGTATGTCCAGTTTCCTCTCGCTACTCTTATTGGAAGCCCCGTTGAAGTAAGAGCATTCCTTGCTTTTGAAAGAAAATCTTTTGTGGTGGTAACTCCCTCATCTTCCACTGAAATAATCACATCACCCTCTCTCAAGCCTATGTAGTAAGCGGGGGAATTTAACCTTACATCCGATATTTCTACCTCTTTTCTTTTTTCAATTACTTTCACCCCTAAAAGTTCCCATGCCATAGCCGGGGTAAGCGATTCAGGAAGGTAGGTGCTTTTTATGAAGATTGTCTTTCTTCCCTCTTTTCTTATAACTTCAACAGAAACAGTCTGACCTGGTTGCAGTAGAGAAAGGTGGGCATTGTAATCTCCCGTAGTTTCAATCCTTTTAGAATTCATTTTTTGAATTATATCACCCTCTTTAAATTCAACTGCACCTGAATGGGCAAAAGGGTATGTTTTTGCAACAACAACTCCATAATCTACACCCATTTTCTTTTTGTATCTATCGCCTGGGTCAACAACCAACACACCGAGCCATAAGGGTTTAATTTTTCCATAAGTCTTTAGTTGCTGCATAACCTTTTTTGCTCTATTTATTGGAATTGCAAAACCAATTCCCTGAGCATTCTTGATGATTGCGGTGTTAACCCCTATAACCTTCCCGAGAATATTTAAAAGAGGACCACCAGAGTTTCCCGGGTTGATGGCAGCGTCGGTCTGAATAAAATCGGAATAACTTCTTTTCCCCGAGTTTACCGTTCTTCCTGTTGCTGAGACTACCCCTGTTGTGACCGTTTTTGATAGTCCAAATGGATTTCCTACGGCAATTACAGTTTCTCCAATCATCAAATCGTCAGAATTACCGAGTTCAAGATAAGGAAGGGGCGTTTTTGATTGGATTTTAAGAAGAGCAAGATCAGCATCAGGAGCGGCACCTACAAGTTTTGCTTCAAAAGATTTTCCATCGGCAGTCGTTACTTTTATGTCGTGTCCGCTTAAAACAACATGCTCATTTGTCAAAATATAGCCTGAAGGATCGACTATAAAGCCGCTTCCAAGAGATTGCTCTTCTCTCGAAGGCCCTTCAAAATCGAAATCAGGACCAAAACCAAACATATCCCAGAAATCTCCGAAGAAAAAAGGATTTTGAACCCTCTGTTTTGAAGAAATGGAAACCACAGCGGAGCTAACTTTTTTAACAACTTTGACAACGGCGTTCTCACGCTGAATGTCCTGAGCAAAAAGTAAAAAAGAAATAAGTGTCAAAAAAATAGCAAAAAATCTCTTTTTACTCATCCCCTATCTCCAACAAGTCTTTCTATTCTTTTTTCAATCGGTGGGTGTGTTGAGAAAAGATTTAACAACGACTCCCCAGAAAAAGGTTTGACAATAAACATATGGGAGGTGGCAGGGCTTGCATCAAGAGGAATCCTTCTCGATGCAGCATAAAGTTTTCTTAATGCGTTTGCAAGGCCATTTGGAGTGCCAGCAAACTTTGCACCTGTAGAGTCAGCAAGATACTCTCTCTGCCTTGAAATTGCTGCCTGTATTAAAATTGCTGCAATAGGTGCTAAAATGGCAGTCACGAGAAGAGCAATCACCCCGATAGGGTTTCCGCCGTTTTCTCTGTTTCTCGAACTTCCGCCAAAAAACGCAACCCATTTTGCCATGTTTGCAAGCATCATTATTGCAGAAGCAAAAGAGGCAACTATTGTTGCAAGCAAAATGTCTCTGTTTTTTATATGGGCAAGTTCGTGCCCTAAAACACCCTTTATCTCATCTTCATTAAGTAAATCAATTAATCCTGATGTTACACAAACAACCGCATTTTTCGGGTTTCTACCTGTAGCAAAGGCATTTGGAGAAGGATTGTCAACAAGATAAAGTGGCGGCTTTGGAATCCCGGCAGATTGAGACAGTTCAGCAAGGACTGCATGTAGGCGTGGGGCTTCCGCTTCACTTAATGGTTTTGCTCCGTAAGAAAAAAGAACTATCTTGTGGGAAAAAAAGTAGGAAAAGAAGTTAAAACCGAGAGAAACAAGAAAGGCAAAAACCAATCCCGCTTCTCCCCCGATCAAATATCCCACAACAAGAAAAAGTGCTGCCATAAAAGTCAAAAGAATAAAAGTTTTAAAGAAGTTTCCAAACATAGTTTCCTCCTAAAATAGTTTATCTATTATACCATAAGCAATTTCTTCACTACTTTCTTCCTTCGAAAACGAATTCATTGTTTTTATAATCCACAAATATCTTTGATTGAGAAGAAAATTGACCTTCAAGTAATTTAATTGAAAGAGGATTCTCAATATTTCTTTGAATTGCCCTTTTAAGTGGCCTTGCACCAAATACCGGGTCATATCCAATATCGGTAAGTCTCTTCTTTGCCTCTTCAGAAATTTCAAGATCAATATTCTTTTCTTCAAGTCTATTTTTAAGGTATCTTGTCTGAATATCGACAATTCCTATAAGGTCTTCTTTTGAAAGAGGCTTAAAGAATACCATTTCATCAATTCTATTCAGGAATTCTGGTTTGAAAACCCTCTTTAGTTCTTCATCAATTTTTTGTCTTGCAAATTTCTGATCCTTAAGCCAGTATTCCTGAATCCAGTTTGAACCTATGTTGCTCGTCATAATTATCAAGGACTCACTGAAATTTATCGTCCGTCCCTTTCCATCGGTAAGCCTTCCATCATCGAGAACCTGAAGAAGGACATTAAGAACATCGGGATGGGCTTTTTCAATTTCGTCAAGAAGGATGACAGAATACGGCTGCCTGTGAACTTTTTCTGTAAGTTGTCCTCCCTCTTCAAAACCCACATATCCTGGAGGTGCTCCAATCAATCGGGCAACCGAGTGCTTTTCCATATATTCACTCATATCAATTCTAATAAGGGCTCGTTCATCATCAAAAAGAAATTCTGCAAGCGCTTTTGAAAGTTCAGTTTTTCCAACACCAGTTGGACCCATAAAGAAGAAACTGCCTATAGGCCTTCTGGGATCCGAAAGCCCGGAACGGGACCTTCTTATAGCGTCTGAAACAAGTTTAATAGCCTCTTCCTGTCCAACAACCCTTTGCTTTATCCTCTGCTCCATTTCAAGAAGTTTTTTCCTTTCTCCCTCGAGCATTTTTGAAACAGGAATGTTTGTCCAGAGAGAGATAACTTTTGCCACATCTTCTTCGTCAACCTCTTCTTTTAAAAGAGCACCGGTTTTCCTTTCATCCTCAATTTCACTTTGAATTTTTTTAACTTTGTTATTAAGTTCAGGAATTCTACCGTATTTAAGTTCTGCAGCATAATTGAAATTCCCGCTTCTTTCCGCTCTTTCCGCTTCAATCCTTAAATCTTCAAGTTCTCTTTTTGATTCCTGAAGAGATTTTATAAGTTCTCTCTCTTTCTGCCATTTTTGTTTCATCTCTTCAGCCTCTTTTTGAAGTCCAGTTAGTTCATCATCGATTTCTTTTAATCTTTCAGAAACTTCATTGCTTTCTGTCTCTTTGGAAAGAGCCTGTTTTTCAATTAAAAGAGCTGATATTTTTCTTAAAAGGTTGTCAAGCTCGTATGGAAGTGAATCTATCTGGATTCTCAATCTTGCTGCCACTTCGTCAATAAGGTCAATCGCTTTGTCTGGAAGGTGTCTGTCGTGAATATATCTGTTGCTGAGCATTACGGATGCCACAATAGCAGAGTCCTTAATCCTTACACCATGGTGGACTTCAAACCTCTCTTTTAAGCCTCTTAGAATGGCAATAGCATCTTCTACGCCTGGCTCTCCAACATATATCGGCTGAAACCTTCTTTCAAGAGCAGGGTCTTTTTCAATATATTTTCTGTATTCATTTACTGTAGTTGCCCCTATTGCGTGCAATTCACCTCTTGCAAGAGAGGGTTTGAGAATATTCCCTGCATCCATAGCACCCTCTGCCGCACCAGCACCAACAATTGTATGAAGTTCGTCAATAAAAAGAATTATTTCACCTTCACCTGCCACAACTTCCTTGACGACCGCTTTGAGCCTCTCTTCAAATTCTCCTCTGTATTTGGCTCCTGCAATCATTGAAGAAAGGTCAAGCTGAATGAGCCTTTTGTTTTTTAAGGTTTCTGGTACATCACCTTTCACCATTCTTCCTGCAAGACCTTCAACTATTGCCGTTTTACCAACCCCAGGATCCCCTACCAGGACAGGATTGTTTTTTGTTCTTCTTGCAAGAATCTGGGTAAGTCTTCTTATTTCGTCATCTCTACCTATTACAGGATCGAGCTTCCCCTTTCTTGCAAGTTCTGTAAGATCTTTTCCATACTGCTCAAGAGGAGAGTACTTGCCTTCGGGGTTTTCGTCGGTGACCCTCTGTGTTCCTCTGATTTCTTTAAGAACATTCAAAATCTTTTCATTGTCAACATCAAATTCTTTAAGAATCCCATAGCAGTTTTTTACTGAAGGTGAAGAGAAGGCAAGAAGAAAATGCTCGGTTGAGAGATATTCATCTTTTAAAGCCCTTGCTTTTTCTTCGGCAATATTAAAAACTTCTGAAAGTTCTTTTGAAATTCCTGGCTCTTCAGAACGATTAAGTTTTGGTAGTCTGTCCAGAAAAGACTCAATTCTGTTTCTCAAAGGAAGAAAATCAACTTTCAGTTTTCTTAAAATCTCTGGAACTATCCCTCCCTCCTGTTCAAGAAGAGCAAGAAAAAGGTGTTCGGGCTTAATTTCTGGGTTCATAAGCCTTTTAGTTATATTCTGAGAAGAAATGAGCGCTTCTCTTGTTTTTTGAGTCATTTTTTCAAAATTCATAATATCCTCCAAATAACTTTAGTCAGATAATAATATATATCTTTAGTCTAATTTTGTCAATTATGAATATTTTGGCTTATTTTTCAATATGTTATATTTTATTTATCTAAATCTTACAATGGAAACCATAAGGAGGCAAAAATTCCATTATTGACACAGAGGTTAAAATTTGTTATAATAAATATGAATGAGGTGAAATTTGATTTTTTATGAAGGACTGAAAATGATTAAATCTTTTGTAGCATTTTTTTTTAGGTTTATTTTAATATCACTTTTCTTATACAGGGCAAATATCTATGCTCAAGACCTCTGCATCGTTTATCAAAAGGGCATCCCTTTGTTTGAAGAAACTGCAGAAATAACAAAAATGGCTCTTTTACCCAAATCTTATATAGGAGTGGAAAAAGACAAGGAAGAAGAAGTAAAAGGCGCTGTCTCAATAGAAAAAGATTTATTAATGGCGCTTATAGGACCGAACGCAATTTCGGCTGCATTTCAGGTGGGAGTAACCAGAGGAGTTGCTACAGGGCTTCCTAACCCCCTTTCAAAAACCTATTCAATAAAAAAAGAATTCGTTTTTGTCACTCTTTATCCCGAAATTAAAATTATTCTTGACTTTTTAACCAGGTTCTATTCTGCAAAAACCATCGGGCTTATTTATACAAACAGCGTCAACAGGGAAATGGCTAATTATTTTAAGAATCAGATTGAATTGTCCGGCTTAAAGTGCAAACAACTTGGAGTAGATAGGGCACAGGATATGGTAACGCCTTTCCCCTTCTTTTTAGGTCAGGTTGATGTGGCTCTCATCCTTATAGACCCTCTTGCCTACAACAAAGAAGCAGTTAAATTTATGGTTACTAAAGCGATTGAAAAGAAAAAACCTTTGATCGGTTTTTCTGAACAGGTACCCTCTGCTGGAATACCCCTTGCAATGTTTGTCAACCCGCAAATTCTTGCAGAAACTTTTGCTAAAGCAGTAAAAGAGAAGAAGGCAGGAACCGCTACTTTGTTATATTTTTCAAACAATTTTAAATTAAGTATAAACGAAGAAGCGTGCAGGGCAATAGGAGTTAAATATGACGAAGCAAAGGTTGTCCAAAAATTTTAGTCTTCAATTTTTTCTTTTGACCTTTTTTAACTAATTATCCTAAGAATCTCCTTATTGTTAAGCTGAGCTCTTTTTTGGGGGTAAGGTATAATAAAATCTGCTTCAAAATACACTCAAAGTATCGAAGGGCAATTGCTTTGCCAAACTACATTTTATACCTATTTGACATCAAAGATAGAGTAATGTATTCTAAAAGCGGAGGT
>DYJZ01000060.1 GCA_020722885.1 Thermoanaerobaculum aquaticum | reverse complement strand
CAGCTTCCGAAAAAGTGCCGCATTGATAATAAAGGACTTATGGCAAAAAAGGCCGCGAAATCGGGGTCAAACTGTAGAAGATGGGTTTAACTGTCATCACGAGGGTTGCTTCGAAGCAGTTGCAAACGAAGTGATCTTCCTTTGTTTGAAAAGAGGGAGATTGCTTCACGGGGAAATGCCCCGAAGTAGAATTCGCAATGACAGTGTTTTTTTTGAATAATGAAGATTGCTTCGGGAGACTTTCCCACGAAGGAGGGCTCGCAATGACACGGTTAATGAGAGCTCGCAACGGAGTATTTCTAAATAGTCTTGACACTTTTACTCTTGACTTCTTAGATGCTTCTGTCAAAATTTATTTTGGACAGAGATGTAAACACTTAAGACTAATTACTCTCTACCGCATCTGCGACCAATTCAATCAGGTCTTTTACAACAATTTCTTCTTTGCCAAGTTCACCCCTTGCGTTGTCAAGCATTGTATGGCAGAAAGGACATCCAACCAGAGCCAGATTTGCTCCGTTTTCCACAATCTGATTGAATCTAAGGTGATTGATTCTATCTCCTATCTTCTCTTCAAGCCAGAACCTTCCACCCCCAGCACCGCAACAGATAGATTTTTCACCGCTCCATTTAAGTTCGCTGAAATTGGAAGAAATCCTGCTTAATATAAATCTTGCCGACGCAGTATCCCCTTCATATCTTGAAAGGTAGCACGGGTCGTGGAATGTGGTTTTTAAATCAAAATTGCCATTTAATTTAAGTCGATTTCTTTTTATAAGTTCTGCGATAAAGGTTATAGCGTGCGTAACTTTGAAGTTACCTCCATAGTCTTTGTAGTCAATTTTTAATGTCTGAAGGCAATGAGGACAGGCAGTTATAATTTCAGCAACATCATACCCCTTAATGGTTTCAATATTTTGTTCAGCAAGTGTCGCAAAAAGATATTCATTCCCAAGTCTTCTTGCGGCATCCCCAGTGCAGTTTTCCTCTTCTCCAAGAACTCCAAAGTTGACATTTGCACTTTGTAAAATCCTGACTAGTGCCCTTGTGACTTTCTTTTGAGAATCTTCGTAAGCTCCCGCACATCCAACCCATAAAAGGTATTTTTCCCCTTCGACTTCGCTTATATGCTTAACATCAAGACCTTCAGCCCACTTCATTCTGTCGCTTCTTGGAAGGTTCCAGGGATTGCCCTGCCTTTCCATTCCCTTAAAAGCAATCTGGGCTTCATTTGGAAATCTGCTCTCTTCAAGTGTTAGATGGCTTCTGTGCCCTGTAAGTTTTGGAACAAAATTTATAAAAAGAGGACAGGCCCATTCACAGTATCGACAGGTTGTGCACGACCAGATCGTATCTTCCGAAATAACCTTTCCTATAATCTGTTTTTCTTCAGGGATTTCTTTTTCTCCCCCAATCTCTTCTGAGGAAAGAGAATATATCAAATCTCTTAAAGTGTTCCCGTATTCCTTTGGTTTTAAAGGCTTTTTAGAAAGATTTGCAGGGCACCCCTCAATGCACCTTCCACACTCCGTGCAGGTATAAAAATCAAGAAAATCCTTCCAGGTAAAATCTTTAGGTTCTGAAATCCCAAAGTGTTCTGCTTCAAGGTCAACTTTCTTTATATTTTTTGCCTCTTCGAGGTTGCGGAAATAAACATTAAACAAACTTGTAAAAATGTGAAAATGTTTTGAGTAAGGAAGAAAGTTCAGAAAGCCAAGAAAAGCAATTATGTGGACAAACAGTGCCCCCGTGTTTAATGCTTTAAGAGAGTCACTTCCGATTCCTGAAAAGAGATGGGAAATTGTTGTTGAAACGGGAGTGGATGGAGCCCAGGGAGGGTTATTTAAAATTATTGAAGTTGAATCTGTTACCAGATCGCTTATCATCAATGTCGCTATAAATCCGAGCGTGAAAAATGCATCAAAAGAATTTTCAAGTCTTTCTGGTCTGGCAAAAACCCTTCTAAATAGAGCAAGGGCAATTCCAAGAAGGACAATCACAACAAATATGTCTTTGACTGTAAGGTAATATAAGCCCATCTTACCAAATCTTTCAAGGAGGTTTAGTTTGGGGAAGAGAGAATCAAAAACAGTCTGCCATCCCCTGAAGGCAAGAAAAACAAAGCCCCAAAAGATAAAGAGGTGATAAATGCCGGCATAACTATCTCTCAAAAGTCTTTTCTGGAGAAAAGCAAATTCCAAAACCCCCTTTAATCTTTTAAAAGGTTTATCAAAAGGTTCAATTTTTGTTGCCTGAAGGAGGGCTCCCAGCCTTTTTTCAATCGTTCCTGCAAAAAGTGCTATTGCAGAAATAAAAATTATCCATATAAGAAATAATTCGGTAAAACTCATTTTTTCCTCCTAAAAAATTATTGAGGCAACTTGTGCCAGAAAGGCTCAAATCCCTCAGATTTTCCATTATATCTTATTAAAAAAAGAAAAAAAAGTTTTATCTTTCTTGTTTATATACCCAAAGAGGAGTTCTTTTTTCCTTAAAAGCAAGAATGCCCTCTTTTACTTCCTTGCTTGAAAGTGCCTCTGAAAATTGCATTGCCGCATATTCCTCCTTTTCGCTTTGAGGAACAGGAGAAGCTTTCAGAAGAAGCTTTTTCGCTTTTCTCAAAGCATTTGGTTCACATTCAAGGAAATCTTCTTCTATTTTTTTTGCTTCTTCTTCAAACTTTTCCTTTGGAAAACATCTGCTTATAATATTCATAGAAAGCGCTTCTTTACATCCGAAAAGTTCACCTGATAGAGCCATATGAGAGGCGGCTAATAACCCACATTTTCTTAAGATATAAAGGCTTGTCATGGCTGGTGGAATTCCCATTTTTATTAGAGGCATACCAAAAATTGCATCTTTCTCAGCTATTACATAGTCACAAACAGCAAGGAGTCCAAGTCCAAGATTTAAGGCTCCTCCCCTCACTTTTGCAATTACAGGAAAAGGAAGAGATGCAATCTGTCTCAAAAGTTTTGCCTGTTTTAAAGCCTCCTCAAAAATTCTTTCTTTTGAAGAATTTGAAAGTTCTACAATCTCATCAAAATCAAAGCCAGTTGAGAAAAATTCCCCCATCCCTTCAATTACCGAAATTGAAACATCTTCTGGAACTTCCCATTGAAGTGCGTCACACATCTTTATTGTTTTTTCAAACATCAAAGATGAAAAAGAATTGCTTTTTTCGGCTCTATTTATCCTTATTCTCGCAATACCGTTCTTCACAGAAAAAATAATTTCTTCTTCCATATTATATCCAGATAATTATTTTACACCACATCTGTCCAAAATAAATTTTGACATAACCATCTAAGAAGTCAAGAGCAAAAGTGTCAAGACTATTTAGAAATACTCCGTTGCGAGCGCTCACAAACCGTGTCATTGCGAGCCCTCTCTAAAATTGTCATTGCGAGTGCTCCTTCGTAGCATAATCTTACGAAGCAATCTTCAACTTTTCACAAAGGTAGATCACTTCGTGTGTCCGTGCCTCGAAGTAAATTTCGTAAGGAAATTATCATATATCTTTGACAAAGAACTTATTGGAATCGCTCAACAGGTTTTTTCAAACACCAACCATCAAACCTGAAACCTTTAAGCCCGGCCTTTTTGAGAACTAATTGGACAGCATAATGACATATACAGGCATAAAAAGAGTGAGCCTCGTTTTCAAACCCCCTTAATACCAGTCCAGAATCCTCAATTTTTCAGGATCCCGTTTCCGCTTTCAAATTATCCTGGGCAGAAGTGATTTTACACTTTTTTATTAAAATTCTCATCTTACTATTCCTGTTCGGGAAAAAATTTTGCCATTATTTAAATAAAGATATAAAATATTAACTTCCGCCTTAGCGGGTCTGGAGGCATAAATGAAGAAATTTTTTATCTTAATTGCAGTTTTATCACTAACAGTGAATTGTTTTTCATTCACAACAGCAATTCTTGTTGATACATCAAGGTCAATTCCAAAAAGACAGTTTGAGTCTGCAAAGGGTAAAATTGTTTCACTCTCTTCAGAGCTTTTAAAATACGGAAATGTTACTATTGTTTCCTTTAACGATGAACCAATTTTTGAAGGAAAAAATCTCACAGATCCAGCCTCAATACGCAGCAAAATAGAAATGATAGAGCAAGGTGGTAATTTTACACTTTTGTATGATGCCCTTATGAAAACTCTTCAGCATATGGAGGATTCAAAAGAAAAGGGCGCAATAATTCTACTCTCTGATGGAAAAGATGAGAACTCAGCAACGGTTATTGAAGATGTTGCAAGAAAAGCAGAGGCACTTGAGATACCAATTTTTTCAATTACAGTAGGAAATGAAGACAGAAGTGTAAGGAGGCTTCCTCTTCTGACAAAAGGTTTGTATCTTGGCAATGTTGATGTTTTTTCACCAAAAGAAATTTTCTCTGCTTTAGATATGGCAAAGGCAAAAGAGGAAAAAGGTAAGGCAAGAAAAGAGGCTGAAAAGGTTAAAGAAACGCTTCCAGCGATTTCACCAACCCCGATTAAGGAAGAGAAGAGCAACAATTTTGTCTATTTTTTATGGACTGCACTGATCCTGCTTGCTGTTGCCGTTGCTATTCTTGTAGTTTATTTAATTCTTAAAATCAGAAAACAGGAAAACAGGATTTGCGAAAAGTGTGGAAAACCTCTTGCTGTGTGGGAAACCGAATGTCCCAATTGTTTTTTAAAAAAGATATCAGACACACAACCCGGTGTTACAGTTCCAGACATAAAGAGCGAGCCAAAGATTGACTTTGATCCGGAACTCTTCAAGAAGTCTCCTACTTCTGCAGACCTCGATTCAACAATGGTGCTTGAGGAAATTCCCGTTCTTCTTCAGATGAGAGGAAATCAGCCACCAAGAATGTTTCAAGTTTCAAAAGACAATCCGACCACCGTAGGAAGAGACAGGGCAAATAACATTGTTGTTGAAGACAAAACGATGTCTTCCCAGCATTTCAGAATTGTTCCAAAAGATGGGCAATGGTTTGTTCTCGACCTCAATTCTACAAATGGAACCTTCGTTGATGGTGAGAGGATTAAGTACAAAGAAATAAAACACGGAAGCCAGATTCATGCAGGACAGAATCAATTTATCTTTAGATTGGAGCAGAAAAGACTATCTTAAATAGGGGAAAAAATGATTAAGATAAAGATTAAAGACCTTCACTCTTTAACGGGAGAAAAAGTTCAACTTGAAGGCTGGGTTTACAACAAAAGGTCTTCTGGGAAAGTACGCTTTCTTATTTTAAGAGATGGAACCGGCTATCTTCAGTGTGTTGGTTTTATAAAAGATGTTTCTAAGGAAGTATTTGAACTAATGGATAAAGTTACTCTCGAATCTTCAATAAAAGTTGAAGGGATTGTCAGGAAAGAGGAAAGGGCAATTGGTGGTGTGGAGCTCTCTCTGACAGATTTGACATTATATCACCTTGCGGAAGAATATCCCATTTCAAAAAAGGAGCATGGAACTGCATTTCTTATGGAAAACAGGCATCTGTGGCTAAGGTCTTCAAGACAGGTAGCCATTTTAAGAATAAGGTCTGAGATAGAGCAGGCTTTTAGAGACTATTTTTATAATAACGGCTTTATTTTAATTGACAGTCCAATATTGACCCCGGCAGCCTGCGAAGGAACAACCACTCTTTTTGAGACAGACTACTTTGGCGAAAAAGCCTACTTAAGTCAATCAGGACAATTATACCTTGAACCAGCCTGTATGGCATTTGGAAAAGTTTACTGTTTTGGTCCCACGTTCCGGGCGGAAAAGAGTAAAACAAGAAGACATCTTATGGAATTCTGGATGCTCGAGCCGGAAGTCGCTTTTGCAGGGCTTGATGAGGTTATGGAACTAGCAGAAGACTTTCTCTGTTATGTTGTAGATAGAGTTCTTGATAGGTCTAAAGAGGATTTGAAAAGAATAGAAAGAGACACATCAAAACTCGAGAAGGTTCGGAAACCTTTTCCAAAGATAAGTTATAGTGAGGCAATTGAAAAACTAAAACAACTTGGAAGCGACATAAAGTTTGGTGATGATTTCGGCGGAGACGATGAAACATTGCTTACTCAAAACGAAGAAAAGCCAATAATGGTTCACAGGTATCCCGCAAATGTAAAGGCTTTTTATATGGAACCGGATCCTGAGGCTCCTCAATTTGCTTTATGTGTTGATATTCTTGCTCCTGAAGGGTATGGTGAAATAATCGGGGGAAGTGAGAGGATTTCTGACCACGATCTTCTTTTAAAAAGAATAAAGGAGCATAACCTTCCGGTTTCAGCCTTTCAGTGGTATCTCGACATAAGAAAATATGGAACTGTTAAGCACGGTGGCTTCGGAATAGGTCTTGAACGAACTGTTTCCTGGATTTGCGGGCTTCCCCATGTTAGAGAAACAATACCCTACCCCCGAATGCTATACAAACTTTATCCATAAAAATTTTAACCCACACCTGTCCAAAAGAAACTCTGATATAAACATATAAAAAGGGCAAAGGAAAAAGGCGTCAAAACTATACGATGGCTGCTTTGTTAATTAACTGTCATCACGAGGTTTACTTCGAAGCATTTACAAACGAAGTGATCTTCCTTTGTTTGGGAAGAGGAAGATTGCTTCGCAAGTGATAGCTTCGAAGAAGAGCTCGCAATGACAGCGTTGTTTGTTGAATAAGGAAGATTGCTTCGCAAGATTATGCTGCGAAGGAGCACTCGCAATGACACGGTTAGTGATTACTCGCAATAACTGCATTAACTATTTACTGTCATCTTCAAACACCTCTCACTGAGCGTGAATTTGTTTAGCCATGCCTTTGAGCCAATTAAACAGCATAATAACAAATACTGGACTAAAATTCATGAACCACTTTTTCAAGCACCTTTAAAAACCCGCCCCAAAACCCTTCTTTTTACAGGATTGCTTTTGCGGTTCTAAATTATCCTGAACAGCAGTATTGAAGAAACGCAGAATATTATGGAGAATTAAAAATTCAAATGAGAAAAAGATTTCTTCTTTTTAACCTTATGCCTTTCTCTTTAAATCTACTCCTCTTTATCTTTCCCTTCATCTGGAGAATGCTCTTTTATTTCATGGTCTTCTATTTTTTCTTCAGGCTGTGATTTGTTTTCTTCAGGACTCCAGGTGTAAAGATTGTATTCTTTTCCGAACTCACCAAGAAAAGATAGAGTAAAACTTTCAAAAAAAGCCGCTATCGGCAGAAAAACAACCGAGGATATATAAGGAAGAGCAGCAACACAGCAGGTAAGACAGGTAGCTAAAAGAACAACAAATCCTGCCGCTATAGAAAGCCCTATTTTGACAAGGTAAAAGAAGAAAAATGAGGAAATATTTCCCCTGAAAAGCTCGTTGTAAAAAATCGAAAATCCCTCAAGAACCTTCACATCCTTCTTGAACATTAAAGGAACAACAAAATCCATAAGAATCAGTTTTATTAAGCCAATAAATAACATAAAGAGTATAATAAATAAAGCCAAAATAGCCATTTTCAGAAAAGCTGATAAACCAAAACTCGCCCCTTTGATATGAGGATAAAGCATAAAAATTCCAAGAGCAAGAAGCATAAGAACAATTGTAAAAACTATAACTCCTAAAACAAGGCGGAATACAAATAACCTGTCTCCAAGATGGCCATATTTAACCCATGGCTCTTTGATTTCAGCCTTGTTTTCTGCTATTGCATAAATAAAAAGAAACTGTCCCCTGCTTGAAAGCCAGGTTAAAATCAGGAAAATGGCAAATCCCACCGCAATCGCCCCTAAGGCTATTAAAATTATAGCAATCAGGTTGGCAGAGACCCAGCTTTCAAGAGTGCTTAAATCTCCAGCGTTTCCATTTCTCCCAAAGCTTTCTGTGGGAAGATTAAAACGAGGTCCTCCTCCACCTCCCCTTCCAAGTGAAGCCAGAAAAGAGGCAAAACCAATAATGAGCCACTTTACAAAATCAAAGGGTTGAAAGAGAATATATTTCATTCTCTTAAAGCCATCTTTCAGAGAATTATCAATAGAAATCTTCATTAGTTATCCTTATAGGAATTAGCCGTTTTTTACGACAATCGTCTCGAGAAGACAGGCAAGATCCTGGCATCTGTCAAGCGTAGATTCGAGCCTTCCATAAATTTCTTTAAATTTAATTAGTTCGACAGGATCATTTTCCTGCTCAAACAGGTCTGATATAAGTTTGTGGGAAAGCGTGTCTCCTTCACTTTCAAGATCTTTGATATCCCTTGTGATTTTAAGAATTTTTTGGGTTTGGGGAAATAGGGAAATTGCAGTATTGATGTCTCCAACAGCCTGATAGATAAGCGCTGCGAATCTCTTCATTCCGGCATTTGTCTTTTTTGTTTTGAAAAGCTGGAGTCTTACGGCACACGCCTCAATATAGTCAAGAATATCATCAAGATTAGAATTCAGACGATAAATGTCGTCTCTATCAATCGGAGTAATGAAGGATCTATTGAGCACATCAACCATCCTGTGGGTATATTCATCTCCCTTTTTCTCAATCTCCGAAAGTTTTTTCACATTTGCATCAAGATTTTCAAAATGTTCCATAATTTCTTTAAAAATCTTCGCTCCTTCAAGGACCACTCCAGAGGCTTCTACAAACATATCAAAGAATTTTTCCTCTTTAGGTATAAAAAAGAATTTCATATAAACCTCCGCTCACAGGTATATTTTTTACCACATTTTTTAAGAAAATTAAATGGTTTTAAAAATTTTAGTCTCTGTTTGTAAAACGATAATAATTCCATTTTCTCAATTTTCATAATTTTTTAGTTCCGGATAAATTCTCTTATATTCATAAATATTATTGAGAATTCTTTTAATGTAAGACCTTGTCTCTTTGAATGGAATTGATTCTATAAAAATTTCTTCATCGGATGGATTGTTCTTTCTGCTTCTCCAGTTTTTCATATTTTGAGGCCCTGCATTGTAACCACCGAGAGCTGAGATGAGGTTTTTGTCAAAGTCTTCAAAGACTGAAAGAAAATATGTCGAACCAAGTTTAAGATTGTATTCAATATCAAATAATTGTTCTTTAGAATTAAAAATTAATCCTGCCTTTCTGGCTGCAATTGATGCGGTGGAAGGAATAAGCTGAATTATTCCCATTGCATTTGCTCTCGAAACTGCCTTTCTGTCAAAAAGACTCTCCTGTCTTGCAATTGAAAAAAGAAGCACCAGTGACATTTTATTATCTTCTGCTACTTTCTTAAACTCTTTAAAATAGGGAAGAGGGTACAATAACTCCCACGCCTGCATTGGAATTCTGTCCCCCTCATCGGTGTATGCTCCGGGATAGAGTTTCCTCACAGCCCTTACCGATTTGGGATAATTCATCGCTCTTGAAGCAGTTAAAGCCATAAGCCAGAGGTATTCCCTTTTTTCCTCCTTAGATAAAACCGCCTCTATTTCTGAAAGAGCCTCTTCAGTTAAACCACTTTCAAGAAGAAGGTTTGATTTGTAAATCCTGCTTTTAGGCACCGCGCTGGGAATATAGGGTGGCAAGTATTGAGTTTTGCTCTCCACTTCTGGCTCTTCTCCATTTCTCAGTTTATAACCGTAATATCCGTATTTTGATAATCTTAGAAGCTTATTTATCGCCTCCATTTTTTCTTCTCTTCCAAGTTTATCCATTTTTATCAGTGAAAAAAGAGCAGCCTGGTGATAGTCGCTCTCTTCATTAAGATTATCCTTGAGTGTCTTTAAAATTTCGGCACATCCTTTTTTGTTGCCGCTTAAATACTTTTCGTAAGCCATTTTATAAAGATATTCTGAAGCATCAACATTCGAGAATTTTAAGAGTTCTTTTGCTACTCTCTCTGTATAACTGCCAAAGCCATTTTTCTTATAAAATTTGAAAAGCATCAGGAGAGCCATCTCTTTTTCCGAACAATCTTTCATTTTTACTGTCTTCTTTTCTATTTCTAAGGTTTTTGAGGACATTGACGAAACATTTTGAGCAGCCCTTAAAATGGCCAAAGGATAGACGGAAGCCTCAGGATTAATTGACAGATACTTTGTTATCGCTCCATACCTGTCGCCTTTGAAAGAAAGAAGAGAAGCTCTAAGAAATTCCATTTCCTCAAAAGTCAGTAATTTTGCTGCTTCACTGATTTCCTTTTCAAGACTGAAAAAGCCTTTCCTCTCCTCCAAAATAAATAATCTTTCCCTTTTTTCCTCAGCAGATAAATTCCTGGCCTTTTCAAGATAGTTGGGATATTTTTTAAAAAAATCGACACTCTCTTTGCTTAATGGGAAATTAATGTAAAGTTTTCTTACATAGGATATAGCCTCATTTTCTTTGTTTGTCTCAACAAGGCATAACGCAATTTTGGAAATAGTTTCTACGCTTTCTTTTTCCTCAGATGTCAGACTATTAAGAAATTGGAGGGCTTTTGAATAATTTTTTGTTGAAAGGTAAAAATCGGCAAGTTTTTTAAGGGCTTCTTTTCTGAAAGACTGCTCTCCCTCTGCAAAAGCCAGTTTCTTCCATAGCTCCTCAGGAAAGACTTTCTGATCCCTGTTAATCTTTGCTAAAATGAGAAAATAAAGAGCGTATTCTTTTAAGTCGGAATTGAGAAGAGTTTGCTCTGAAAGAATCTTTTCCGCCTTCGAAAATTCTTTGTTTTCAAGCAAGCTTTTTCCGAGAAGAAGAAGAACAGAATTTTTTTGTGTTAAATTAGAATTCTTGCCCAAAATTTTTTCAAGTTCAGAAATCCTTTCTTTAGCAGGTTTCTGAGAAATTTCAATAAGATCTATTTCCCTTTCAAGCGAATCAGTAAAATAAGAAAAAAGAAAGACTAAAAAGAGACTACCTACCCAGAACCGAAGGGTCGCCTCCCGCAAGGTATTGAATAAGCGCTTTATTAAAATAATCTCTCTTTTTGATGCTCGGTTTCTTATATCTCTGCTCATAGGCTTCCCTGCTTTTTTCAATATCATCCTTAAGAAGCGATAGAAGATTTTTTTCCTGCTTTGCTCTTTCAACCTCATCAGGGTGATAAAGTCCTATCTCCTGAACAAGAAGTCGAGCAAATCTTTTCGCTCCTTCATGCTCTTTAACCTCATCAGGTGGAATCGGCTCCTCCTCTTCTTCCGAAACAACTGCTTTTGCTGGCTGAGGATATTCTTCTTCAACCGCTTCAACGTGAACAGAGGAAGCACTCTCCTGAACCACTTCGGTTTGTTCAAGTTCGGGTGGCTTTGATGGTGCAGTTCTTTCCAAAGGGGATTCCGAGTATTCACCAGATTCAACAAAAAGTTCTTCAGGTGGTAAAGATGGCTTTTCTTCAATTTGTTCACCTGGCATAATTATCCCAACTTCCTCAAGCGTTGGGGGAAGAGGGTCTCTCTTTGGGCGAAGAGGCATTAAATCAAGTATTAAAGAAGCAGTCTTAATAAGAATATCAATGGAATAGTGGTCAAGGATTCCATTTTTGCCCGAATCGGCATAAATAAAAGCAGCAACTTTTCCTTTTAAAAGAAGTGGTGCAATAAGACATCTTTTTGGCTCATCTTTTACAGGAATAAAGTCAGGCACACTGTTGTCAAGAATAAGCCTGCTTCTATTTGCTGTAAGACTTTTTAGAAGTGGGTCTTTTGTGATATCAACCTGTAAAGATTGAACGCCAAGGTTTTCACAGCCAAAATGATTCCATACTCTTGCACCATTTTCCTTCAATATACAAACAAACCCTCTCGATGCATAGTCTTTAATGAATTCCATAAGTTCTTTTAAAACTTCTGCCTGATTAGAGCAATATTCAAGTTTTTCAATGTAATAGAGAAGTTTATTGTTTAATGGCAGGCTTACCTTCGCCACTTCCCTGACTTCAACCTTCGGGACAGGCTCCGGAATAGCAGAGTCTATCTTTTCAGAGAGCAAAGAAATATCGGGACCCTCCGGAACGAGTGAAGCAACTTTTGCAAGTTCTTCCTTAAGTATTGATAGAGATTTTTCAAGTTCTTTGAGGTGTTCACTGAGCTTTTCTTCAATTATTTCTTTGTAACTCATATCCCTTCCTTTCTTTTCTACAATTCACCCATAGTTAAGAATATCCGTTTTGTAAAAACTTGTCAAGTTTTTGTAGAAGTCCACAACATTTGAAATTTTAGGGGAGGAAAGACAGCAAAACAAATTTATTTTTGACTTCCATAAAAACGGGCAAAGGTTTCAAGTTCTTTAGGAATGTCCCTGCGCCTTTTGTTCTTCGGTGCGCGCGAGCCAAAAATCAAAGTCGAAAGCGATCCTCCTTTCGAGTTTTTTTCCACAGAAAAGTCTCATGTGTTTCTGAACTTTTGCAGATATTCCTCTTTCAAACAGAGGTGGCTTGCAGAGCAGGACGGGGTGGTTCCCACCTTTTTGTGCTTTTTTTCGTAGCGGGGATTAACGACGCGAATCACCTTTTTTCAGCCTTGTTGTTTCAGCTTCCCTCTTTTGGTGTAATAGGCAGTAATTGCTAAAGCCAGGGTAAGGGAAATGGCTATGAATAAGTAAAATATTTTTATTTCCTTACTAAAAAGAAAAAGAAGAACTGCGATCCCATCCAGTGCCGTTATCACCGCAAGGCAGACCAGCAATCCTTTCCCCCTTTTTTGTTCTCTCTCCTTTTCTCTGTTTTCGCTTTATATTGGAAATTTTTGCGGCTTTCCATATAAAAAGAGAGAAATATAACGCAGCCACTTGCCAGTATTGTATTAGATAATTTCGGGAAAACATCGTGAAAGCGCATCCATAACTGTAAGGAAGCTACGAACGGAACGAAAAAGAGTCCTGCTGTAAGTGCAATTTTCTGCCACGTTTCCATTTGACCGAACGACCTGCCAAACTGCCTTGAAAATGCTATGCTGTATATACTTAAAGAGGCCCCGCAAACGAGCAGAACTGCTGATATTTGGACAAGGTGAAAGATGGTTTCTTCGTGCATAAGTTTATGCCTCCGGTGCAAAACAAGCAAGTATCATGCTTATTATTGCAACCTCCTCAAAGAATCTAGTCGCTTTAATTTTGGTATATATATCCCCTTCAACAGCTTTTTTATCCCTTACTGCCCTATAGGAGGAGGTTTTTGAAAGAATTCTAAATTGAATTGACCTAATGCTTTCTCTGATTTTAGTTTTCTTGCAGAGCAACCGCAGGGGAGGGGTAGTATAGGAAATTAAAAGTTCGGAGCGCCTTTTTTTCTTCCACTCAAGGCTCATCATTTTCTAACTACGCTTTAGACTGTATCACTTAAATTTGGCCATGTCAACCTCTTGAAGAAGTGCTGTCATAACTATATGATAATGTT
>DYJZ01000059.1 GCA_020722885.1 Thermoanaerobaculum aquaticum | reverse complement strand
AGGGGCTGGCTGAGAGGGCAATGAGTTTTTTGGTTTTGTCTGATTTGCAAATGTTCAGAAAACTACGGAACTTTTGGGAGGGTAAAAAGCAAAAAACTATTTTATTTGAATTTAGAGGAAGACCGCTTTACTATTGAAGCCTGACTGAGGGAGGGCTATCATTTCAATCAAAAATAAGGAAGATTGCTTCGGGGGGCTTTCCCACGAAGGAGCACTCGCAATGACAGGTTACGTCTCCACTGGCTGTTTCTAAACTTCCATTTTAGAGGACATTTCCAATTAGTTTAAATAAGGACAATATCATATAATTGACACTGGTTTTAAATCTTAATGGCAAGATTTTGAGCAATTTTTATTTATCAGTTTTCCAATCCTGCAATCTCCTTAAATTTGCTATCCAATTGAAATCCTGTAAATAGTATCTTTTCAAAAGAAAGGGGGGATAAAAAGTATTAAAGTCAGTTAAAAAATTGTGCTAAAATTTACTTCTGGAGGAGAGAAACTTTGACATTTAATCATAGAGAAGTGGAAAGTCCTGCAAGTGAGGGATACCCAAAAGTAATTCGAGAAAGCATTGTCATCCTTTTGTGGGTTTTGAGCCTTCTGGTACTTATTTCGCTTATTTCCTATCACCCCCTTGATCCAGGTTTTTTCTCTAAGTCTTACGGCAATTTTTCAAAAGTTCCTGCCAATCTTGCTGGCAATTTGGGCTCCTATCTTGCGGACCTTCTTATGGGGCTTTTCGGTTTTTCTTCCATTCTATTCGTTCCTGCTCTTATTCATGCAGGAATGAGAATATTGGTTAAGAAGAATGTTTTTAAAGTTTCGTTATGGCTTCTAACAATTTTTGGGTTATCAGTAATTTTGTCACAAATTTTGGGAGAAGTTTCCCCATTTTTTTATGGTATTGAAACCAAAATTCATTCTGGTGGGGTTCTGGGAATTGTCTTTATGACAGCTCTTGCAAACCTCGTAGGACCTATGGGGGCGCTAATTTTTTCCCTTTTTGCCATACTTGTTTCTGGTGCTTTCCTCTTCGGTTTTTCTCCGCTTTCGCCATTTCGGAAAATAGCGTTGCCTTTTAGAAGATTTCTTGAAGAGCGAAAGATAAAGAAGGAAAGGGAAAGAAAAGAGAGGCAGGAGAAAGAAAGCCAGGAAGTGCTTAAAAAGAAGGTTCTCGAAAATCTGGACAAGCAACCAGCAGGAAGATTGATAAAGAAAAACGAAGTCAAAGAGGTAGAAAAAAAGGAAGAGATTCCGCTTCCTCTTGATGCTCAGGATGATGTTGATTATAAACTTCCCCCTACAGACCTTCTTGACCCTGCCCCATCTAAAACTGAGTATGATGAAAAGGAACTTCATCTGCTTGCAAGGCAGATAGAGGAAAAACTTGTTGAGTTTGATATTCCAGGTGAGATCCTTGAAATACATCCAGGGCCTGTCGTAACCATTTTTGAATTCAAGCCTGCGGCTGGTGTCAAATATTCGAGGATAGTTCAAACTTCTGAAGACCTTGCAATCAGAATTAAAAAAGAGCATGTGAGAATTGACAGAATGGGAAATAAAGCAACAATAGCAATAGAAGTTCCCAACGAAGACAGAGAATTGATAGCATTCAGAGAGCTTGTTGAATCAGACGAATACAAGAGAAATATTTCAAAACTTCCTCTGGCTATGGGAAAACTCGTTGATGGGACTCCATATGTTTCAAGTTTGACAGAGATGCCTCATCTTTTGGTTGCAGGAACAACAGGTTCAGGAAAAAGCGTTGGACTTAATGCGCTTATCAATTCAATCCTTTTAAGGGCAAGGCCTGATGAAGTTAAGTTTATTATGATTGATCCAAAACAGGTGGAACTGAAAATTTACGAAGGATTGCCTCACCTTCTAACTCCAGTTGTGACAGATGTTAAAAAGGCAGCCAACGCGTTTTTCTGGGTTCTGAAGGAAATGCAGGAAAGGTATAAACTTTTTGCATCTGTTCAGGTCAGATCTATAGAACAATACAATAGGTTCATAAAAGCCCTTACTCCAAACGGGCATGACGAAGATATCATTGAAACCAAACCTCTTCCCTATATTGTAATTGTGATTGATGAGCTTTACGATTTGATGGCTGTTGTGGCAAAAGAAGTTGAAACGGCTATAGGAAGGCTTTCTGCTATGGCAAGGGCTGTTGGAATTCATCTTGTCATAGCCACCCAGAGACCTTCAAGAGATGTAATTACAGGCGTAATAAAAAGTAATCTTCCTGCGAGAATAGCATTTCAGGTAAGAGAGAAACTTGAAAGCCGCCTTATTCTTGACCAGAATGGGGCAGAAACTCTTGAGGGAAAAGGCGATATGCTCTTTCTTCCCCCTGGTTCTTCAAGGGTAATCAGAATACACGGAGGATATATTTCAACGGTTGAAACTCAAAGAGTGATTCAGTATATATCAAATCAGGTTGAACCTTCTTTTGAAAGTGCAGTTCTAAAAGACAGAAATATAACTACACCCTCTTCAGTTGATGAAGAGCAGACTTACGATGACCCCCTCTTTAAAGAAGCGGTAAAGCTTGTTATTTCATCAAAGAACGCCACTGCCTCCAATCTTCAAAGAAGAATGCGACTCGGGTATGCAAGGGCTGCCCGTCTTCTTGATATGATGGAAGAAAAGGGGATTGTGGGTCCAGTAAATGGTGCAAAGCCAAGAGAGATTCTTATTTCAGAAGAAGAAATAGAAAAATGGCTCTAATGGGAAGAATAAAAATCCTGTTGGGAGACATCACCGATTATGAAGGGGAGGCAATTGTAAATGCGGCAAACACCAGTTTGATTTTAGGAGGAGGTGTTGCAGGGGCGATAAGAAGAAGGGGAGGAGATACTATTCAGGAAGAGTGCAATAGAATAGGGGAAATACCACTCGGTGAAGCAGTCGTGACAAAAGCAGGCAGGCTTAAAGTGAAATATGTTATTCATGCTGCGGCAATGGGTTTTAATAAAAGCTGTACTAAAGAAAGCCTGAAAAACGCTGTTCAAAATTCGCTCGAAAGATGCAGGGAGATGGGTATAAAAAGTGTGGCAATGCCAGCAATAGGGATGGGAATAGCGGGTTTTCCTCTTAAGGAGGGTTCAAAAATAATGCTTTTAACGGTTACCTCTTTTATCGAACAAAATGAAGTTCCTAAAGAGGTTTCAATTATTCTTTATGACCAGGAAACTTATAATATTTTTAAAAAGACATTTGAAAAAATCCAAAAAGAGAGTTAGATGGAGATTTTTCTTAGAAGAATAGTCTTTTGTTTTATATTATTTTTTTTGTTTTTTCTATCCTTTTCCTGTTCAAAAGCGGTTCCGACTGACTATGATTCTTCGGAAATAGATCCATCAGAAGAACCTTTGCAGGAAAATGTTGATAACGAACCTGCAATAACTTTTGAAAAAAAAGGGTGGACCTTCACAATTACTCCCAGAGCGAAATACAGGATAAGTGGCAAAGTGCTGTCGGTTAAAAGTTACCATTACGGACTAAATGCTCTTATTTCTCCAGTTGATATAGCACTTACATTTGGAGAATTGTACAAGAGCGGACTTTACGAAAAAATAGAATGGTCTCAAAGCCAGAGGTGGTATTGGTGGAAATATGGTTCTTCATTTCCAAAAAAGGATGACAATTTCATAGCGAGATGGTCTTCCAACAACCATATTATTCCAGCAACGGACAATGTAAAAAAAGCTGTAAAGAGCATTTCAGGAGGAGATTTGGTAACGCTTGAAGGTTATTTGATTTACATCGATGGAAAAAAGGAAGACCAGAGCTTCTGGTGGCACTCTTCATTGTCAAGAAGCGATAGGGGCGACGGCTCATGTGAAGTTATTTATTTAAAAAGAATTAAAATTGGTGAAAATATTTATGAATGAACTTTGAAGCCATTAAAAGACTGTAAATGAAAGAGGAATTTTTCAAAAAATTTAAAAAACCTTTCTGGAGTGCCATTTTTATTGAACTTCTCCATTGTCTTGCATCTTACTCAATGATGGCATACCTTGTAATTTATCTCTCAAAGGATCTTAATTTAGGGGATGCTCAAGCAAATTTCCTTATGGGAACGATGTTCTTTATGGGATACTTCCTTCCAGTAATAATTGGAGCGGTTGCAGATAAAAAAGGTTTTAAAGAAACTATGACAGTTTCCCTTGTGCTTATGTCACTTGGATATTTTTTTGCCTTTAAAGCAAACTCTTTTGCAACAATTTTTGCTGCGCTTTTGTCACTTTCGCTTGGTGGGGCAGTGATGAAACCTGTTATAGCTGGAACTGTAAAAATGACAACAAACGAGCAGGACAGAACACCTGGTTTTTCGATTTACTATATTGTCATCAATGTTGGCTCATTTATAGCGCCATTTCTTGCAAATCTGATCAGAACAAAATCGGGTCATTCGAGGTATATTTTTATTTTCTGTGCCTTAGTCGAATCAGCAGCATTTTTGATATCACTATTTTTATATTCTAACCCGGAAACTAAAAACGCAGAAAACTTTTCTTCCTCAAAATTTTTTTCAGATCTCTTTGAAGCACTCAAAGATTTCAAACTTCTGTCATTCGTTCTTATTTATTCTGGGGTTTGGGCTTTGTACAGTCAGATATGGAGCAACATTCCCTTATATATAGTCTCTCTTGACGAAAAAATGAAAGAGAAAATTGAGTATTTCCAGATGGTTGATCCTGTAATGATAATTTTATTGCAGTATCCCATTGGAAAGATAATGTCGAAATTTAGAGAACTGCCATCTATAATTTCGGGAATATTGATTTCAATGGTTGCAGTATCGAGCGTGGGATTTGTTGGTATAAATTTCGGTGCGTCTTACATTGCATTTTCTCTTGCTTTGTGGGCTGTAGGAGAGATGATGTTCTCTCCGAGGGCTGTGGAGTATGTTAGCGTAATTGCCCCTAAAGACAAACTTGCTCTTTACATTGGAATTGGTTTCCTTCCACTTGCCATCGGGCTTGGAGCAGGGCCATACTTAGGGACACTATTAAAAAATCTACTTGAAAAAGAAGGGCATCAGGATTTACTCTTTCCAGCAATGGGGATCTTTGCTCTGATAGTTGCATTGTCACTATTTGTCTATGATAAAAAGTTTGGGAAAGTGAATCCCTAAGTTTACTCTTCAGGTTTCAGTTCGAGTGTGAGAGTATATTTTTTCCCGTCTATTTCAAGAGGAATAACCAGTTTTTCTCCTGATTTTAACTGAATTTTTTCAGAAGGGCTTGTGTAATTGCCCGTGTCGACACCATTTTCTTCGGGAACTAAAAGTTCTTCTTCTTCAGTCAGCAAAAGAGCCTCTTCTTCATTCTCTCTTGCGAGCAGGGAGGTTTCAGCCTCATCCTGTTCAAACAAATTTCCTGAACTGCTTTCGTTTTGAGGAACTTCCTTTTCGTGTAGCGAAATATCGTGTGGTTCGTCGACGAAAAGATTCTCAGCACTCTTTTTCTTTTTAGAAGAAACACCTATTTCAGTTAAAAGCTTATTTGTGTCCATAGCAAAAAAATCCTTTTCAAGTTTCTTTCCTTTTGAACCAATATCTTTTGTGATTCTCTGGGTTTCGGTTAACTGTTTCAGTATATTGTTAACAACAAGTTTTGAAACTGATTTCAGTGTATCTTCAACCCCGACTCCTTCTGTGGCTATTGCTTCAAAAAAAGGAATGTTTCCAGGATTGAGCATTTTGTCCATTTCTTCAAATGTCATAATATTCTTTAAGTCTCTTTTGTTAAATTGAAAAACTATAGGTATTTTGTCGGGGTTTAATCCGTTTTCTGAAAGATGAAACTTCAACTGCTCAAACGCATTCCTGTTTGCCTTTGCCATATCTTTCTGGCTATCAGCAACAAATACAACACCGTCTGCCCCTTTTAAAACTCTTTTTCTTGTCTCCTCATAATATGTTTGCCCCGGAACGGTGTAGAGTTGAAGTCTTAACTTGAAACCTTTAACTTCGCCAAGTTCAACTGGCATAAAATCAAAGAATATTGTTCTGTCGCCCTCTGTTGAGATTGTCAAAAGTTTTCCCTTTTCACTGGGGTCGAGATATTCGTGAAGATACTGGAGGTTTGTAGTTTTCCCGGAAAGCGCCGGTCCATAATAGACTATCTTTGCAGTTATCTCTTTTGAAGATTGATTAATTACCATCTATTCTCCTGCCAAATCCTCCAGAGCGGATGCTTCATCAGACTTTATTATAAAAACCTGATCCAGTTTAGTCAACTGTAAAAGCCTTACAACCGTATGGTTGGGTTTTACGAGTCGCAACTTTTTTCCTTTGTCTTTAAATCTTCCGAGGTAGCCAACAAGTTCTCCCAGGCCAGTAGAATCGATGTAATTTATGTTTTCCATATTTAAAATAACTCCCTTAACGGAGTCATCATTTATTATCCTTTCAAGTTCCGCAGACAACTGTCCTGCTGACTCTCCAAGTCTGATCTCGCCTGTGAGATCCAGAATCAAAATACTGTCGATCACCTTCTTGATCAATTTCATCTCTGCCTCCGGAAATTAAAAATTTGATTCTTCATTGTGTTTCCTCTTTTGGCGGTCTGCTCATCACAAGAGAACCGGTGAGTGGTTCTCCAGATTGAATGTCGTAGGAATACCAGGTCCCTTTGAGAGAAACCTGATCTTTCATTAGTTGCGCTTCAAATTTACCCATTCTTCCGTACTGTGAATCTATTCTTTCAAGAACCAGGTGTCCTTTTACAAAAACACCCTGAACATTTCCTGTCTGACCGTTATCTAATTTATATTCCCCGTCAACAAGAGTTCCGTTTTGGGTAAGATAAAGTTCGCCCTTTTGTTCGGAAGGCATCAACAAAATTATCCATTTACCGTCAAGAATCTGTTCTTTCAAAGAAACCAGATTGCGAACCTCATCAATTTGGTCTTTTATTGCTTTTTGTTCTTCATATGAAATATGAATCTGGTTTATCAGGGAGAGTCTTCTCGAGTGAAGTTGGGAAAGTTTTTCTTCAAGGTCAAGAATTTTCTCTGCTTTGATATCTGATGAATTTTCGTCGTCAAGGTCAATGCATTCCTGCCAGAGAACTGAAATTAGCCGGTCGAGTCTTTTTAATTCCTGCCACCTCGATTCAATTACCGCTTTGTTTGCTGCAAGAAGACCTTCCAGAGATGCAAGTTTTGCTCTTGCCGCCTCCTGTGTAATTGGTTCTATGGCGTTCAGCAAAAAAGAAAGCAAAATGAACAAAAAGGACAACATCCTTCTCATCATACAAAACCCCTAATAATAAAATACCACGAGTTAAAAACTAATTCAAACTTTTTCAGGAAAGACAATTGATGGATGTATAATCCTGCCATCAATTTTGCCCAGACCAATGAATTTTTCTTTTGGGTTAACAAATTTCACCCATCCCGAATTTTCCTGTATCTCTCTGGATGCAGTAATATCCTGGCCATTGAGAATAAGTTTTTCTTCTCTATAATCAACTCTTGCTATTGAAATGGAGAGGTCTATTTTGTCGAATGGGATAAAACCTTTTTGATTGAAAGGATCATCAAGAGTGTTTGAGTTTAACAAATCAAATTTACCAACTGATTTTCTTACGAGTGCGAGACAGTGGCAGGGGGAGTTGAGTTTCTCACCCAGATCCCTTGCTATAGCCCTCACATAAGTTCCTGAAGAGCATTTTAGCCAGAATTTAAGGCGGTCTTCTGCTATATATTCAAGCGAGAAACTGTAAATGGTTATATTTACTGGTTCAAGAGAAACGGCTTTGCCCTGTCGAGCGAGGTCGTAAGCCCTTTTTTTGCCAATTCTTTTTGCACTGAACGAAGGGGGAATTTGCTGCATATGTCCTATGAATGAATTTGCTATTTCTTCAAGGTTTATATTCTGGAAATCGGGAAGAGCTCCCTCTACCGAAATATTTCCGTCAACATCAAAAGTGTCTGTAGAAACGCCAAATTTAAAAATTCCTTCATAGACTTTGTCCATTCCCTGAAAAAATGAGGCAAGTCTTGTTGCTTTTCCCACAAGAATAATAAGAAGCCCGGTTGAAAAAGGGTCAAGAGTTCCTCCATGCCCAACCTTCATCCATTTTGGACATAATTTTCTGATTTCCGTTACGCAGTCGTGAGATGTTAGCCCGGTAGGCTTGTCAAGAAGTATAAGCCCGGATTCCATTTCATTCTCCGTTAAATTTTTCTTTTGGAATAGTGCTTAAGATTTCTTCAATTCTCGCTGCTTTTTCTTCAACATCGTCAAATTTGAAAATAAGGTCAGGAATTTTTTTCAAACGAAGATTCTTTGAAAGATATTTTTTTATTTTCGGGACATTTTCATCAAGAAGTTTCTGGGCTTCTTCTTTACTAATGGCTGTTTCAAGTGCCGTATAAAAGACATTAGCGATCTTTAAATCTTTATTCACGCTTACTCCGGTTATTGTTATCCATCTTAACTTTTCAATTTCAAGTTCAAAAAGAAAAGAGTTTGAGATAGCGTGTTTCAGAAGGTCCGAAACTTTCTCGGTTTTGGGGAATTTTCTCATTAAAAAACCTCTTCTTCCATTCTGGAGATTTGAACAGGATAATTTTCTTCAAGAAAGTTCAGAGCGTTTCTAAGCTTTCTTTTTGCATTTTCTCCGTTTTTTGCTAAGCAGGCAAGGGTCAGAGAACCAATTTTGTAATTATCACTTAAACAGTTGTCTTCTATCAGGATGTGAAATCTTTTTTCCGCTTTTTCTTCAAATGACTTCATTATAGACCTTCTATCTTTTAGGCTCTGCGAATAAGGGAAAAACAAATTTACAAGCATAACGCAGACGGCTGCTCTTTCTGCCAATAAAACTCTCCATCAGGTTCTTTTTTCAATGACTGTCTCAAATGCTTCAAGAATATCTCCAACCTTAACATCGTTGAAATTTTCTATTCCTATTCCGCACTCGAGACCCTCTCTTACTTCGGAAACATCGTCTTTGAATCTTTTCAAAGATTTAATGACATTCTGATAGATTACCACATTGTCCCTTAAAACGCGTATTCTGGCACTTCTTAAAAATTTTCCATCTATTACAGTGCAGCCGGCAATTGTCCCAACTCCGCCTATTTTAAACAACTCTTTTACTTCCGCATGTCCAAGGACAATTTCCTTTTCGATTGGCTTTAACATTCCCGTCAGGGCTTGCTTAATTTCGTCAATGAGGTTGTAAATAACTGTGAAGGTTTTGATCTCCACGCCTTCACTTTTTGAAAGTTCAACAGCTTTTTTGTCAGGTCTCACATTGAAAGAGATTATGATGGCGTTGCTTGCTGATGCCAGAAGAACATCACTCTCTGTAACTGCTCCAACCCCAGAGTGGACAATGTTAACTTTTACTTCATCCGTCGAAAGTTCTGTAAGCTGTGTTGAGATTGCTTCTATTGATCCCTGAACATCAGCTTTGAGTATAATGGAAAGTTCCTGAATTTCACCCTCCTGAATGGCGCCAAAAACATTTTCGAGAGAGACTTTCTTTTTCTGAAGAGCCTGCTGTTTTTCTTTTTCTTTTCTGAAAGTGGAGATCTGCCTCGCGAGAGCCTCTGTTTCAACAACCTGAAAAATAGAGCCAACATTCGGAACTTCCGTAAAGCCAAGAACCTCTACTGGTGTGGCAGGGCCAGCCTCATCAAGTTTATCTCCTCTGTCACTGTATAATTGCCTCACTCTTCCCCATGTAGAACCGCAAAGGAAAACATCGGAGATTTTTACCGTCCCGTCCTGAACCAGAACAGTTGCAACCGGACCTCTTGCTTTGTCAAGTTTAGCTTCAAGTACGGTCCCAGTTCCCTGAGAGTTTGGAACTGCCTTCAGATCGATCATATCTGCTGTAAGTGACAACATATCAAGCAGGTCATCTATTCCTATTCTTTTTTTTGCAGAGATGGGCACCATAACCGTGTCACCGCCAAATTCTTCAGCCACAATTCCATAATTCATTAAATCCTGTTTTATCCTATCTATTGCTATTCCTGGCTTATCTATTTTATTTATGGCAACTATTATAGGGACTTTAGCGGCTTTACAGTGGTTGATTGCTTCAATGGTCTGTGGCATGACTCCGTCATCTGCAGCAACAACAAGGATAACTATGTCAGTGACTTTCGCTCCTCTTGCCCTCATCATCGTAAAGGCTTCGTGCCCAGGCGTGTCAAGAAAAACATATTCTCTATCCTTGTGTTTGACCTTATAGGCACCTATGTGTTGTGTTATTCCTCCGTGTTCATGGCTTGTAATATCTATATTGTAAATTGCTTCGAGAAGACTGGACTTTCCGTGGTCAACATGCCCCATTACAGTTACAATGGGTGCTCTTGATTTCTTTTCCCCTTCGCGAGGGGCGTCTTGAGCCATCATAACTTCGTCTTCAAACGATATTATCTCAGCCTGGTAACCAAAACTTGAGCATATTTGAATGGCTAATTCCGGATTGAGCGGTTGGTTGATTGTAAGAAAAACTCCCCTCATCATAAATTTTTGAATTATATCTTTTACTTTAACATTTATTTTTTCTGCCAGTTCTTTTACAGTTACTCCTTCTCTAATGAAAATGGCTTCACCCTTTTCGGCCATTTCCTGGTCTTTAAGAAACTCCTGTTCTATTCTCTCTTCTCTTTCCTGCCTTGCCTGAAATTTTTCAAACCTTCTCTCTCTTTTACTTTTTTTCTTTGGTTCGGCAGGTCTTATCGGAGTAATTGGCACAAAAGGTTCTACAGGCTTTTCTGGCTGTTTTTCTGGGAACTGTATAACATCCTCGCTAAATTTTTCCTCAACAGGTTCTTTAAAAAATTCTCGCTTTTCTTCTGTCTTATTTTTTTCGGCTTCTTTATCACCTTGAAATATCCTAATTTTATCTTCCTCTCTCTCAACCTTTTTGGGAGGGAGTTTATGGGTATAAACCTGAGAAGGTTCTTTTTGTGGTGCTTTGGGCAAAACCACCTTCCTCACCTCGTCTTTTTTCTTTTTTATCTGAAGCATGCTTGCCAGTCGAGGTCTGGGAACTTCAATTGGGGGAACATTTTCCTCAACGGGTTGCTTCTCTTCTGGTTGTTCAGGGGGGGTTGATACTACCTTTTCTACCTTTGGATGTTCTTCCACCTTTTCAACTGTTAAGGGTTCTTTCTTAAATTCTTCTTCTACTTTTTCTTCAACTTTCTCCTTTTTGCGGACAATTGTTGGCTTGATCTCTTCTTTCTTTTCTTCTATTTTTGGCGTTGGAGTGGGTGGAGGAGGCGGCGGAGGAGGTAGGAGTTCTTCTTCTTTAATCTTTGTCAAAGATTTTGAAACCCTGAAAACTCTTTTCCCACCGTCGGTCTTTGCTTGAGTAATAACTTTAAGTTTTTCAGTTTCCTCGGGCTTCTGAGTTTCCTCTTTAACCTTTTTTTCTTCCGTATCTGTTTTCTTTAAAAGAGGAACAATATTTCCTTTTTCGTCGACAACCTTCTCGTCAATCATATTGACAGCGGTCTTGACCTGATACCCGGCTTTTTGCAATTCTTTAATAAATTCAGCCGATTTTTTCCCTAATCTTTTTGCAAGTTCGTGAATTCTTACCTTGCCCATACTTCTAATTACTCCTCTTCTGCCCAGTTTTTCAAATTCTTAAGAGCATTTTCGTTCATCTGTGGAAGTTGCTTAAGTTCATCATCACTTAATTCAAGAATTTTATCCTTTTCAGCAAGTCCCATTTGAGCAAGTTTTTCTATAGCTTTAAGGGGAACTCCTGGAATATGTGGAAGGCTTGAAAATTCTTTTTCCTCAGTTTCTTCAGATGAACCATTCTCATTGGATGACTGTCCCTGTCCCATTACAGCAAGAAGTTCTTCCTTTTTTGCTGATTCGCTTTTTACTGAAAGTTCCCACCCTACAAGTTCTCCAGCAAGTTTAACATTCTGTCCTTTCTTTCCAATGCAGAGAGAAAGCTGTTCGTCTGCGACGATTATTTCCATTATCTTGTTTTCTGAGTCAGTTATTTCGACTCTTGTTATAACTGCTGGTGCAAGAGCAGCCCTTACATATTCAGTAATTTCTTCTTTGTAGGCTATTATATCTATTTTTTCACCGCGAAGTTCTCTTGTAACCGCTTGAACCCTCATTCCTCTCATTCCTATGCATGCTCCAATTGGGTCAATATCTTTTTCTCTTGCAAGGACAGCCATTTTTGTTCTTTCTCCAGGGTCTCTTGCCACCCCTTTTATTACAACTGTCCCGTCGTAGATCTCCGGAACCTCCATAAAGAAAAGTTTCGCGACAAAGTCCGGTCTGCTTCTGCTCAAGACTATTTGATTTCCCCCTTTTGCCTGGTCTCTAACTTCCACAATCAAAGCTCTTATTCTTTCTCCCTGAGAGAATCTCTCTGTCCTTCTTACCTGCTCTGATATGGGAAGAATTGCCTCTGTCCTTCCTATGTCAACAATGTAGTTTCCTCTTTCTATTCTTTTGACTATTCCATTTATGATTGTTCCGACCTTTTCTTTAAACTCGTTGAAAATTATTTCCCTTTCCGCTTCTCTTATTTTTTGGGTTAAAACCTGTTTTGCTTGCTGAGCGGCAATCCTTCCCATTTGGGGTGTTGATTCAAGTGGAAATTCAAGTTCGTCATTTATCTGAATATCTTCTGCAAGGCGGCAGGCTTCGCTCCATTTTATGTGGAAAGTTGGATCATAATCCTCTTCTGAAATATCATCGTCGACTACTATCATTATCTTGAAAATGTCAACCGTTCCACTATCCGGATTAAAATGGCCTACAAGTTGTTCCTTAGTTTTAAGAACTTTTCTTGCAGCAGCAACCATTGCTTCCTCAAGTGCTGAAACCACCACTTCGCGGCTTAAACCTTTTTCACGTCCTACATTTTCAATTGCCTGAAGAATCTCGTTCATCAATAAAACTCCTCTCACTTTCCGAACTTAAAAACGAGGTTTGCCCGTTTTATTTTTTCTATGGGGATTTTTGCTCTAATTTCGTTTTCTTTTTCAAATACGATGTTTCCATCTTCTATTGAGATTATTTTCCCTGTCAGGCAGCCTGCTGGTACTTCTTCGGAAATAGCGGAAAAAACTACAAATGCAGTTTCACCTTTAAACCTTTCAAAATCTTTTAAAACTTTTAATTTTCTCTCAACTCCCGGGGAACTTACTTCAAGGATGTAGGAATGCGGAACTATATCCTCGGCGTCAAGGACTAAAGAAAGTTCTTTTGAAACGGTTTCGCAGGCATCTATTGTTACCGGCATGCTCTCTGAATCGAGAGTTACTCTTACAAGCCATCTTTTTCCAGAGGCAATAGTTTCAATGTCAAAAAGTTCAAAGCCATTTTTTTCGCAAATCTGAAGTGCCAGGGCTTTGAGTTTCTCTCTCCATTTTTCTCTTTCCATTATCATACTCTCTTTTCAGAAAAAAAAGTGGGCACAGGCCCACTTTTTCTCAAATTAATATTATATAACAGAAAAACTAAAAATGCAAATCATTGTAGAAGTCCACAACATTTGAGACTTTTTGGGAAGGAAAGGCAGCAAGACAAA
>DYJZ01000058.1 GCA_020722885.1 Thermoanaerobaculum aquaticum | reverse complement strand
GACATCGAGAAATCTATTCTTGCCGTCGGTTCGTAACTTTTCGGCATCCACAAATGATCTTTCCCCGCCCCGGTTGCCGGAATATATTCCTCAAATAATTTTCCCTCCGTATCGTAGAAGTAGAGAATCGTCGTGCCTCCTGAAACCTTCTTCACCCTTCTCCCGTCTCCGTCATATTTTTTTATTCATCAGTGTCTCATCTCCTGATTAAAAGTTACTCCCTGCAAATCAAGTTGTCAAGAGGGCATGCTTTTTTATGTCATAACCATACGATAATCTCCTCTTTTAAACTAATTAGAAATGTCCTTTAAACCCATCTTCTACAGTTTTGACCTTTTATATTGGTGCAAAGTATTGAAAATACTAAATGGAATGTCAAAATTTTTTAAAATGTAGTGTCACGAAATATATTTATCATTCACTGCTGTCCAAGATAATTTAGAATCGGAAAAGTGATCCTGTAAAAACGGGGGTTTTGGACGGGTATTAAGGGGGTTTGAAAACGAGGCTCACTGTTTTTATGCCTGTATATGTCATTATGCTGTCCAATTAGTTCTCAAAAAGGCTCGGCTGATAGGTTTCTGGTTTGATGGTTAGTGTTTGAAAAAACCTGTCGAGCGATTTCCATAAGTCTCTATAGGTAAAGGAGAATCTCTTTGCGCTCATCTCTGCACCGCTCTTTTTTGAAACCTCGTAAAACTCCGCCTTTGGAAATAATTGTAGAATTTGTCCGAAAACACTGCTAAACTTATTTATGGTTGAGTCTCCTTTCGATAATCAATAGTTCCCTTCCCGTGGGAAGACTATTTTACCCGAAAAGGCTCAACCTTTTCTTTTTTCCCTTGACTTCTTACACGTTTATGTCAGAATTTATCTTGGACAGGTATGGCGCAAACCTCCGAAAAGTGAAAAATAGGGGGGGTCTTATGTTGATTGTAACCTATTGATTTAAAAGGAGATATTCAAAATATGACAAAATTTGTCACAGGAAAATTCATTAAAAAAGGGGAGGTTTGCGCAAATGGCATTTTTAAACCTTATTGGATAAGGGTTTCAGAGCCCGCCCTCGGAAAGTTACCTTGATGAAAAAAGGATCGCGAGGACACTGTCTGCAAGCAGGCAGAAAATTATCCATATTAAAAAAAGACAGCGATGGAACTTCTGCGTAGCAGGCAGGAAAAGACTTTTTACCCCGAGAGGGAAAACCGCTTGAACCGTTTGAACAGTTTGAAATTAAGCTATTTCTACCATTCGCTGGATTGGAATTATTGCCTTATCCCTTATTTCCTTTTTCACTTTTACTTCATACACTTCATTTTCAAGTGAAAATAAGACTTTTTCAAGGGTTATGAGTTTCATATATTTGCACTCAAGCTCATCAGAAACAGGATAAAATTTTGAAGAGGGGGAAACCTTTTTAAGTCTATGAAGAATACCCTTCTCTGTAGCAATAACATATTCTCCTTCTTTATTTTTTTCAACCTCTCTAATCATTCCTTCTGTTGAAAGTATTATTGAATCTTTTTCGCCTTTATCAAAAGCGTCAATCATACAGGATGTTACACAACCGCATTCGGGGTGTATCAAAAATCGGGCTTTTAAATGTTTTTTTCTTGCCCTTTCAATGTCTTCTGCTTTCACCGCTGCGTGGACATGGCATTCTCCTGCCCACAATCTAATGTTTTTTCTGCCTGTAACTCTCGACACATAGGAGCCAAGAAACATATCTGGACCAAAGAGGATCATTTTATCTTCTGGTATGGAATTTACAACCCTGACAGCGTTTGATGATGTTACACAATAATCGCTTTCTGCTTTAACCTCAGCCGATGTGTTTACATAGGTTACGACAACGGCATCAGGGTATCTCTTTTTCCATTCTTTCAATTGTAAAAGTGCAAGAGAATCGCTTAATGAACAACCTGCCTGAAGGTCTGGAATAAGGACCTTCTTATCCGGACAGAGTATAGAGGCAGTTTCTGCCATAAAATGGACTCCGCAAAAAAGGATGATTCTTTCTCCTGCCTCTTTTGCTTTCTGCGAAAGTCCAAGTGAATCGCCTACAAAATCTGCAATATCCTGTACTTCAGGAATCTGGTAGTTGTGGGCAAGTATTACAACATCTTTCTCTTTTTTCAGTTTTTTAATTTTACTAATTATCTCTTTTTCCATTTTCTCCATTTCTCTTAAACATCAATTTGCTTTAATAAATTCCAGAACAATAATATAGCAACACATCTGTCCAAAATAAATTTTGACAGAACCATCTAAGAAGTCAAGAGGAAACTTTTAAGACTATTTAGAAATGCTCCATTACGAGCACTCACTAACCGTGTCATTGCGAGTCCTCCTTCGCAGCCTCATCTTGCGAAGCAATCTTCAACTTTTAACAAAGGAAGATCACTTCGTTTGCCAATGCTTCGAAGTCACTCTCGTGATGACAGTTAATTGTTATTAACGCAGTCATTGCGAGCGCTTCTTCGCAGCCTCATCTTACGAAGCAATCTTCCTCTTGCTCACAAAACTGAAATGGAAAGCCTTAGAGGGGTGGTTCAATGGAGGTTTGCAAAAATTATTTAATCTTTTTGCGGTTTTTCCACTGCCATTTAAAAGAACATTTCTAATTAGTTTAAGAGAGGAAATTATCATAATTTATTGTCTCTTAATAGAAAAAGAACTATTGAGTAAATTTAGTGTTTCAGATACGCTTTTATATTATGGTGGCTTAATTTAAAAATACCAGAACAAACAAAAGAATTGATTGAAATCCTTGATTTACATATTACTTAACTTTCAGGAAGTTACGGTTTAGCACAGAGAAAGGAGAGCTAATCCTGTTGCAATTTTTTAATTGCGGTGATAAGAAAAATTTTTTTAGGGCTTAACTATTTTTCTCTTCCCTTTGATTTTCATCAAGAAAAGGCAAAAATGGTAGAAGAAGCATTGAAGGGATAGTAAGTATATAGGTTATTACAAAAAACATAGAAAAACCTGCTGTTCTGGCAAGGGCTCCCGAGAAAAAACCAACCATTGAGGATGCTATGTTCATTATTCCTGTTGCGGTTGCCATATTTGATGCTTTAAACTCCTTCAGTGTTGACCTCATTATTAGAACCATAAAAAATGATGTTCCAAGACCTGCGCCAAAAGTTTCAATAACAACAAAAGCAGAGGTTACAAAAAACTTTGTGCCTGTCATAACCAGATTCCCTTCATAAATTTTTGCAAGGAAAGCATAAAAGAGGTTTGGCACATTCTGGGCAAGAACAAGATACCAGGCGACTCTTTTTAATCCAAATTTTGAAATAAGAGAACCACCAACTATTCCTCCGAGTATTGACGAAGCAACGCCGAAAGTCCCGTAAATTATACCGTAATCCCCTCTTTGAAATCCGATAGTTTTCAGCATCGGATAAAGCATATTTAAAATAAGCGATTCCCCAAGTCTATACAGAACGAGAAAAATAATGAAAATAGCCATTTTATCTCTATCAAGATATGCAATAAAAGATTCAGAATATTTGCTTTTATTCTCTTTTAATTTTCTTTTTATAACTGGAAAAAGTAAGGGAAAAAGAATTAGAGCAAAAATTATAAAGATACCTGAATAGGGAATAATAGGATATTGGGGAAGGTTTATTAAGACCTCTTTATTATTGGCAAAAAAATAGACGATAGCAGCAATAGAAATCAATGCAATTAGGAGTTTTGTCTTTGAGATGCTTTTAATAAGTGCAAAAAAACTTTCTTTTTCTTTCTCAACCTCAGGTAGAAATCTCAAATGAAAAATTAAGACGGCTCCAAAAATAAGGGCAGAAACAAAGAATGCTCCCTGAAATTTTATTTTAGAGGAAAGATATACTATTCCACCACCTCCTAAGATAAGTGCAATTCTGTATGAAAGAGATTGATATCCGACGAACCGGGATTGTTCTTCTTTCTCGAGAGCTTCAAGGTAATATCCATCTGAAGCAATATCGTTTGTCGCAGAAAGAAATGAAATAAGCAAGAATGATATTCCAACAAATGCAAGTGGATTGGGCATAAAACAAAGAGCAGAGACAAGACAGATAAGAAGTGTCAGGATCGATTGAATCAGAATTAACCATTTTTTCTTCGTTGAATAGTTATCAATGAGGGGTGACCAGAGGAACTTAAAAACATAGGGAAGCCCAAAAACAGATGTAAATCCCACCCATTCGAGAGAGGCACCGTAATCTTTAAAAAAAACTGTTGAAATCTGTCTTACAAGCGAGTAGGGAAAGCCTTCCGCAAAGTAGAGAGAGAAGACCCACTTGGGAGGAAATTTTCTTTTATCATTTTGTGATGTCATTTGCCTCTTTCAGAAGAGCTAAGTAAGAGTTATATTCTTCGGCTTCGATTTTACCTTCAGCCATTTCCTGCAGAACTGCGCAATCTTTTTCATTTCTGTGAGTGCAGTTTGAGTATTTGCAGTTTAAAGACAATTCATTGATTTTTTTAAATGCACTCTGAATTTCCCTCTGGCTGACATTGAAAAGGGCAAATTCCCTTAGCCCAGCAGTGTCAATAATAAAACCTCCCTGAGGAAGTTTTACTGCAGTTGAAGAAGTTGTAATATGCTTCCCTTTTAAAGTAGTTTCATCCACCTCACCAATTTTAAAATTGGCATAAGGACATAAAAAGTTCGCTATTGAACTCTTTCCAACGCCAGAATGGCCAACAAGCAGTGTCCACCTGTCTTTTAAATAACAGGAAAGTTCTTCAAATCCCTCTCTTTTGAGAACAGATGTGAGAAATATTTTTAGTCCAATTTCGCTGTATGGCATGATAAATTTTTCAATTTCTTCTTCTGGTAAAAGGTCTGTCTTATTGAGAATTATAAAGAGGGGAAGATTGGCGCTATTGCAGGCAACGAGAAACCTGTCAACAAGATTTCTTTTTAATACTGGATTGGGTGCAACCACTATTGCCACCTCATCAATATTTGAGGCTATGATATGTTCTTTATTTGTAAAAGTCATTTTTCTTGAAAGTTTGTTTTTTCTTTCAAGAACTTCCACAATTAAAGGATCTTTGCCTTTCACAAAGCGAACCTTAACAAAATCTCCTACAGCGAGCCTGTTTTTGAACCCCTCAGAATCTAATTCAAATCTTCCTGCAGGAAAAGCGGGGAAAAAGTTTTCGCCATCAAAAACAAGATGCTTTTTCCCGCAAAGTTTGACAACTCTGCACTCCTTCATAAATCCTCCAGAATCTATTTTGCCAGATGCTGGACTAAAAATCCACAGGCTATTGACTTAATTTGAACTAAACCTTATCCTTTTATATTGAGGTGAGATATGGCTAAAGGCGAAGCTCTGGGAATGGTTGAGACAAAAGGGCTCGTAGGAGCAATTGAAGCAGCCGACCAGATGGTAAAAACAGCGGGAGTAGAGCTTCTCGGGTATGGTAATGCAGATGGTGGATTAATTTCAATTTATATAAGGGGAGATGTTGGTTCGGTTACAGTTGCTGTTGAAGCAGGGAAAGAAGCAGCAAGAAGAGTGGGCGAAGTTGTAACATACCACATAATCCCAATGCCTTTTAAAGATGTCGAAAGAATTCTTCCTAAACTATGCAGGAGAAAAAAATGAAGAGTCAGGTTGATAGAATTATGGAAGAGGTAAAAAGGGCACAAACTCTTTTTGCTGATTTTAGCGAGGAGAAGGTCAACAGGATTATTGACGCTATTCACACAGTTTCAATGAATAATCTTGAAAAATGGGCACGCTTTGCTAATGAAGAGACAGGATACGGAAAAGTAGAAGACAAAGTAATAAAAAATAAAGTGGCTGCAGATGATGTTTACAGATACATAAAGCCAATGAAAACAACAGGGTTTATTTCTGCCAAACCAGAAATGGGAATTTATGAAGTTGCTTCACCAATGGGGATAGTAGCCGCAGTAATCCCATCAACAAATCCAACCTCTACCACGATTTATAAGATACTCATTTCCCTTAAGTCAAGAAACGGGATTGTCATCTCCCCCCACCCGTTTGCAAAAAATTGCATCAAAATGGTAGTTGATGAAATTTCTGACGCTGCTGTTTCCGCTGGTGCTCCAAAGGGAATAATAGGTATCATAACAGAACCATCCATTGAGGACACCCAGTATCTTATGAAGCACCATCTAACCAATGTTATTCTTGCAACGGGAGGTTTGGGGCTTGTCAGAGCGGCCTATTCGAGTGGTAAGCCAGCCTATGGAGTTGGGCCCGGAAATGTTCCCGCATTCATTGAAAGAACAGCCGACCTTCAAAAAGCAGTAAAGGATGTTGTTATAGGAAAATCATTCGATTGGGGCACAGTCTGCGCAAGCGAGCAATCTTTGATCGTTGACCTTCCCGTAGCAAAAAAAGTTAAAGAGCTTTTAAAACTGGAAGGAGTCTATTTTGTCAATGAGAGAGAAAAGGCTCAACTTGAAGCATTGATGGTTGATGAAAAAGGAAACTTAAATCCAAAAATAGTAGCTAAATCACCTCAAGTTCTGGCACAGATGGCAGGGTTTGAAGTTCCTTCAAATATAAAAGTTTTGCTGGTTGAGGAAAAAGGGGTTGGAAGAGATTATCCTCTAACTCTCGAAAAACTTTCGCCAGTTCTAACATATTTTGAGGAGGATGGATGGGAGGCTGGTTGCAAGAGATGCATTGAAGTTCTAAAGTACGGAGGACTCGGTCATACTCTCTGTATCCACTCCCAGGACCTAAATGTAATAAGGGAATTTGCCCTCAAAAAACCAGCCTTCAGAATACTTGTTAATACACCCGGAACATATGGAGCAATTGGATACACAACCAATCTTCCTCCAGCTCTCACACTGGGTTGCGGGGCGCTCGGGAACAACATTACTTCAGACAACATCACTCCACTTCATCTTATGGATATTAAGCGAGTTGCTTTTGAAACAAGGTCAATTACATCAAAAGAGCCAATCAGTTTAAAACCGCTTATTTCTCCTCTTGAAATTTATGGCTATGATTATAAACAGAAGAAACAGGTGGAAGATTCTGCACCAAAAGCGCCTGAAAAGGAAGTTTTTGACGCTCCTTTTGATTTTGTCTCTGAAGAGGATGTCAGAAAAGCAAAAAAAGAGAACAGAAGGATAAAAATTCATTCAAAAACTATAATTACTCCTTCGGCAAAGGAGCTTGGTGAAAATCTTCATATTTTTGAAAAAGTATAAATGAAAAAAGCACTTTTGATTATCCTCACTTTTTTGGGCTGTGTAAAACTACCAAATAATATAAAACCGGTTGAGAATTTTTAATTGGAAAAATATCTGGGGAAATGGTATGAAATAGCCCGTCTTGGCCATCCCTTTGAAAGAGGGCTTGTAAATGTTTCAGCAGAGTATTCCCTCGGTGAAAAGGGAGAGGTAAAGGTCTTAAATAAAGGATTTAGTAAAAAACAAAACAGATGGAAAGAGGCGAGAGGGAAAGCCTATTTTGTTGACGGAAATAACAAAAGAGGGTTTTTGAAAGTCTCTTTTTTCGGTCCTTTTTACGGCTCCTATATTATTGTTGAACTTGACAAAGAAAATTATAATTATGCCCTCGTGTGCGGTCCAAGCAGGAAGTGTCTGTGGATTCTTTCAAGAGACAAAAAAATTTCAGATGAAATAAAAAATAAACTCATCTTAAGAGCAAAAGCGCTTGGGTTTAAAACAGAAGAACTAATCTGGGTTGAACAAGGAGAAAATTGAAACTTGTATCATATATTTAGAACTTTGGCTTTTCAAGATTCCGGAAAGGTATTCGAGATTTTTTTAAACTGAAAAATATCACAAAGTCCCTGATAAACCTGAACCATTTTATTTATTACTTAATTAAATTCCACATCTGTCCAAAAATAAATTTTGACAGAACCATCTAAGAAGACAAGAGGAAAAATGTCAAGACTATTTAGAAATGCTCCATTATGAGCACTCACTAACCGTGTCATTGTGAGCCCTCTCTAAAATTGTCATTGCGAGTGCTCCTTCGGAGCCTTGTCTTACGAAGCAATCTCCCTCTTTTCAAACAAAGGAAAATAACTTCGCTTGTGTATTCCTCAAAGTAAATATCTTTAGGACATTATCATATAGCTTTGACAAGGGACTTATGGGAATGGCTCGACAAGCCTTTGAAACATCGCCTATTGAACCCGAAACCTATCAGCCGAGCCTTTTTGAGAACTAATTGAACAGCATAATGACATATACAGGCATAAAAACAGTGAGCCTCGTTTTCAAGCCTCCCTAAAACCCGTCCAAAACCCTCTTTTTTTACGATAAACCTTCTACTTTCAAATTATCCTCGACAGCAGTGATTAAATTCATTTTTTTCATACCAAAAATTCCAGTATTTTGTAGAGAGACTACAATTTATTGCTTTTCTTTTCAAAAAATGGTAAAATTTAGACACTTGGAGGGTTTTTTCGATGAATGGCTTTACTTTAATGATCACAGCACTTTTAGTTTATGTTCTTGCCTACAGGTTTTACAGTGCCTTTATCGCGGCAAAGGTCCTGACACTCAACGATGAAAATATTACTCCTGCACACAAATTCAAAGATGGGCATAACTTTGTTCCAATGAACAAGTATGTTCTTTTTGGCCACCATTTTGCGGCAATTGCTGGAGCGGGTCCTCTTGTTGGGCCTGTTCTTGCCGCACAGTTTGGTTATGCTCCTGGTTTCTTCTGGCTTGTTCTCGGAGCTGTGCTTGCGGGATGTGTTCATGATTTTGTCGCGCTTGTTGCTTCAGTTCGCCATAATGGAAGGTCAATTGCCGAAATAGCAAGAGAGGAAATTGGAAGAGTATCCGGAATAACATCCGCTATTGCAATACTTTTCATTGTTACCGTTGCTCTTGCAGGGCTTGGTCTTGTTGTGGTTAACGCTCTTGCCGAAAGTTCCTGGGGAACTTTTACAATAGCAATGACAATCCCAATTGCAATTGGAATGGGGCTTTTTATGTTTAAAATCAAGCCCGGTTCAATAAAAGGACCGTCTATTGTGGGGGTTATTCTTCTTATTATATGTGTTGTTGGTGGCAGGTGGATAGCGATGTCGCCTCTTTCAGCATATTTCACTTTTACGCATCATGAGCTGACAGTTTTGATGGCTTTATACGGTTTTGCTGCTTCAGTATTGCCTGTGTGGCTTCTTCTTGCACCGAGAGACTACCTTTCAAGTTATATGAAACTTGGTACTGTTTTTGCCCTTGTATTAGGAGTTCTACTTGTAAATCCTGAAATTAAAATGCCTGCTATAACCGAGTTTGCTAAAGGTGGAGGTCCCATCATTCCCGGCAAACTTTTTCCATTTGTCTTTATAACGATTGCCTGTGGAGCCATTTCAGGGTTTCATTCCCTTGTTTCTTCGGGAACAACTCCAAAGATGGTTGAGAAAGAATCGCACACAAGATTTATAGGCTATGGGGCTATGTTGATGGAGAGTCTTGTTGGAGTTGTGGCGTTAATTTCAGCCTGTGCGCTCGCTCCTGGAGACTATTTCGCAATAAATCTTCCTTTAGATAAATTTGAGAAACTTGGAATTCCGGTTGAAAATCTTGAAGAACTCAACAGAGAAGTTGGAGAAAATGTTCAGGGAAGGGCAGGAGGAGCAGTTTCTCTTGCAGTCGGAATGGCTCAAATATTTTCAGCAATTCCAGGAATGAAAAGTTTGATGAGTTACTGGTATCATTTTGCAATAATGTTTGAGGCACTCTTTATACTAACAACAATTGATGCTGGAACGAGAATTGGGCGTTTTCTGCTTCAGGAGTTTCTTGGTAATTTTAACAAGAAATTTTCTGACACATTGTGGCTTCCCGGAACTATTATAACAACATCCGCAATAGTTTTTGGCTGGGCTTATTTTATCTACACAGGTTCAGTTCAAACAATCTGGCCAATGTTTGGAATTGCAAACCAACTACTTGCAACCTGTGCACTTGCTATTGGAACAACCTTTATAGTCAATTCTGGCAAGAAAAAATTTTTCTGGGTTACATTTTTGCCTATGTGCTTTGTGGCAACAACAACACTTTCAGCAGGATTTTTCTCGATTAAAGATAACTTCCTGCCCCTTGCCAGAATACCTGGCAAAGAATTTCAGGGTTATTTAAACTCTGTTCTTGCTGGAATAATGATGATTGCGGTAGTCATTGTTATCATTGACAGCATAAGAAGGTGCATACTAACTATTAAAGGAAAACCTCTTCCTGCAAGGTCTGCTGGCAGACCTGAAATAAAAGAGGATACCCCAGCAAGATGTTGTTAATTTTTTATGTCTCTTAACCTTCTTTTGGTTAACCCCCCTATTTATGATTTTACAGCATACGACTTTTGGCTAAAACCGTATGGACTTTTAAAAATTGCAGGTGCCCTCTTAAAAAATAACATCCACTATTTCAATTTTCTTGGAGAAAAATTCAAGAAAAATATTAAAGAGGACGGCAGAGGTAAATTTGTCAGGAAAAAGATAGAAAAACCTAAATTTTTTTCAGATATAAAAAAGCCCTACTTTAGATATGGATCACCAAAAGAAGAATTTGAAAATTTTCTCAGAGCGATAAAAAATCTGGATGCTGTCTTAATTACTTCTTCTATGACATACTGGTATCTCGGAGTAAAGGAAGTTATAGAAAGCTTAAGGAAAATTCATCCTCAAAGCAAAATTGTTCTCGGGGGAATTTATCCAACACTCATGTTTGAGCATTCTCAGAAATTGGAGGCTGACCTTGTTATTAAAGGAAGTAATATTTCGCCTTTAGAAGATTTTCTTGGTGTTAAAATCGATTGTATGACCCCATTATGGAAATATGAAAAAGGAAGTAAATTTGGAGTTATTACGATTTCGAGAGGATGTCCTTTCTCCTGCTCCTACTGTGCAATAAAAGAAATTGAAAAAGGCTTTTACTTCAAAGAAAAAGAGATATTGAGTCTTGAAATAGAGTCACTTTTTAACGCAAAAGTAAAAAATGTTGCTTTTTATGATGATGCCCTCCTTTATAGATTTAATGAAGGTTTAAATGTTTTTCTTGATATGGCAAAAGAGAAGAATTTTATTTTTCATACGCCAAATGGTTTAAATGCAAAATTCCTTACAAAAGAAACAGCAATTAAGCTCAAAAAAGCAAATTTTAGAAAACTTTTTCTATCACTTGAAAGCACTGATGAAAATTTTCTTGCAGGAAGCGGAAACAAACTGAAGAAGGAAGATTTTCTGTCTGCCCTTGATAATCTTCTATCTGCCGGTTTTCAAAAAGAGGACATATCTTCCTACATACTTTTGGGGCATCCAAAGATTGAGGCAGATGTGGTAAAAGAGGCGATTTGTTTTTTAAAAGAAAAAAAGATAAAGCCCCACCTTGCAGAATTTTCTCCAATTCCAAAAACAGTAGATGCAGACAAATGCTCAAAATATTGTGATTTAAGCGAGCCTTTAAACCACAACAAAGTTGCTTTTTCAATAAGAGTTCTTGGAGAGGAAAAATACCAGAAATTGAAATCACTTGCGAGGATGGATAATCAAAGTTAAAAGAATTTATCTATTATTTTTTTTAAATGGGGAAATTCTTTCTCAAGATTTTTCTTTTGAGCAATTTCAAAATCTTTAAAATCAAAAGCAGGAGAAACTGTTGAGCCCATCAGAGCATATTTCCCACTCTTTTTAAGTTTCGCACCCTGCCAGACCATCTGTGGAATAACTACTTGAGGAAATTCCCCCTTTTCAATTCTGTTTCCCAGAACTTTCTTTTCAAACTTACCATCAGGATGGATCAAAAAAATATTTACAGGATCACCAAGATAAAAATGCCATATTTCATCAGATTTCAGGCGATGGATTTTACATACCTCGCCCTTTTTTAGAAAATAGTAGATCGCAGTTAATAATTGTCTTTCCTTTCCCTCTATTATGGTTTTCTCTTTGCCCCTGAATGTTTCTATGTAATAACCCCCTTCAGGGATAAGAGGCTTAAGATTGAGAAAGCTAATTATTTTTTTCGCTTTGCTTCTCATTTTTTCCTGCGAACGACTTTTCTTTTTCTTGGAGGTGGCGTGCTCTCTTTCAGTACCTTTGTATATTCTTCACCGTGGGGATCCACATAAATTTTATCACCGCAGACAAAAATTGTATCGAGATAAGGCGTTTCCAATTTCATTGAAGGAAAAAAATCCTTTGACTCTTCCTGATTTTCTGCTATTAAAGAAAGTCTACTTGCTTCCTGACCAACCTCAGGAATCCAGGAAGGGAAATTTAAATAATAATTTAAAAATGAGAGTGTCCTTTCCCAGGAATCAAGACTAACTTCATCATCCCACTCCCCTTTTTTGTGAAGAGTGAAACCGTGCCCAACATTTGGGTAGACAACAACACTTACAGGTTTTCCGTATTCTCTTAAAGTTTTAAATGCTTCAAGAGACCTTCTTGCAGGAACTATCCTGTCTTTTGTCCCATGCAGAAGAAGAGTCGGAGGCATATGCTCATTTGCAATTTCTTTATAGCAGGAGGAAAGACCTCCATAAAAAGCCACCACACAATTTATTCTTTTGTCTGTTGGAGCATAGCCAAGAATCAGAAAAGACCCGAGAGAATAACCAATAACAGCAATCCGTTCCCTGTTGACATTTGGCTGCTCCTGAGCAAAATCAATAGCGCTCTTTATTGTTTTCATCCATTCTGTTCTTGTGCCCCTTCCTCTTTTGTTCCTCTCAAAGTAATGGGGGAAAACACAGTAGTAACCGTGCATTGCAAGATCAATTGCCATCACATCGTAGTAAGCATCAGTCCTTTTGGGATGGCTTCCGTGAAGAAGAATCACAATAGGCCAGTTTGAACCACCTGCAGGATAAAAAAGCTCTGTATTTACTTTATCTCTTCCGCACTTAATTTTGATTTTTTCTGTTCTGTAAGGTGTTTCTTTTGAAGAAGTAAGTGGTTCATCCTCAGAAATGTCAGAAATCTCTATACCTGCTTTAGGCTGAAAACTGCCTTTAGGGGAATTTGTCTCCTCACAATATGAGAAAACAAAAACTAATATGCAAAAAATAGCAAAAACAATCTTCCTCATAAAACGCTCCACAAATTATTTTAACCGATTTTTTAAAAAAAGGAAAAATATAATTTTGTCTGCAAAAGTTCAGAAACACATAGGACTTTTCTGAGGGTGAAAAAGGAGCAAAAAAAACTTTTTAATGATATTGATGAAAATTAGTAGAGGCTGTGGATATGTATCCCAGCCTACAGGCGGAATTGGTTTGCCTACCATTGTTGTCAATTTGGTTTTAATAACAATTGATTGTCATCACGAGTGTGGTTTCGAAGCATTTACAAACGAAGTGATCTTCTTTTGTTTAAAAAGAGGGAGAGTGCTTCACGGGAGAATACCTCGAAGTAAAATTCGCTATGACTGCATTTTTTGTTAAAAAGTGGAAGATTGCTTCGGGGGTTTTTCCCACGAAGAAAGACTCGCAATGACAGTGTTAGTGAGCATTCTCAATGACTGCTAAAAACTTAAAAATGAATTTGTCCTGCTGCCTTTCCTTCCAAAAAAGTCTCAAATGTTGTGGACCTCTACATTGTCTTGAACAATCCTTTTTGTTTTGCTAAAATATCAAATAGAGCGGGAATAGCTCAGCTGGTAGAGCACAACCTTGCCAAGGTTGGGGTCGCGGGTTCGAATCCCGTTTCCCGCTCCAGAT
>DYJZ01000057.1:3409-13736 GCA_020722885.1 Thermoanaerobaculum aquaticum | reverse complement strand
GAATTTTTTTTCTAATATCAATTTTGCCGCTTATTATCGCTAAAAAAACAACAACCACCACTAACCCTAGAGCAAAAGAAAAAACCTTATTCAAGTTTTCCATATAGTAACAATATTATATCATTATAGGATAAAAATCTCAAGCTATATATTCAGTCTTGACATTTGAAGCCTAAAAGAGGAAAATGGTTCTATGACAGAAAAAGAAAAAAAAGAAAAGAATCCTCAGATAATTTTTTCCTGGAAAGCGCCGCTTCGTCCTTATAAAAAACGGGGGAAAACAGTCTTAAGATTTTATTTGGCCGTCGCTCTTCTCTTATCTCTAATTATTTTCTTTTTTGGCGACAAAATCCTTTTAATCCCTATTTGGGCCTTATTGTTTTTATTTTATGTTCTTACCATTACTCCGCCGCCGGAAGTAGAAAACAAGATTACTTATTTTGGGATCGAAACTGCGGGAATTACTTTGCGTTGGGAGGCTTTATCTCATTTTTATTTTCACCGGCGGTTTAATTTTGATGTTCTAACCATTGTTAGTCAACCGCCATATTTTTACCATGTTTATTTGGTGGTTCCCAACGATGAGATTAAAAAAACTCTTATCTCTCTTTTATCTGAACATCTTATCTATCAAGAAAAACCTCAACAAAGCCTGACTGATAAAATGGTTGATTGGCTTACTCAGCTTGTCCCTGATGAAGAAGAGACTCAAGCCGCAAGCGAAAAGCCGGCGGCATCACCTCTTTCACCCCAAAACTCCTTCCCCAGTTAATAACCCCTTCATCGGTGGAAACCAAAAAACCATCTATTTCTTTCGCTAAAACAATTAAATCAAGATCGGTAACGCTGTCTAAAAAACCGGTGCGGGTCGCCTGCCGATAACGCTGACGAAAATTTTTAATTACCGCGCCAATCTTTATTTGAAACTCCTTTTTATCCAGTTTTTTTTCTCTCATCATCAACTGACCGGCTTTCTCAATCTCCTCTTCACCAAGATTAAGACCTTGATAGCTTCTTTTTCTAATATCATCAATCAATTGATAAAAAATCGGTGCCGGGAATTTTAGATGGTTTTTATTGGGGGAGCGAATGATAATGGTTGATAAAAACCTTTTAATCACCGGTTGATTTTTGTTTTCAAAAAAACTTAAAAACTCCTTAATTGCTGAAGGCGGCATAAAAAACCCGGCTTTATTTTTTAGTTTTTGCGCGTAGTTCGTTATATTATCAATTACCTCACCGGTTTTTTTTCCTAATTCAAGCCCTGCCTCCATATTAAAAAACAGATTGGCATCAAGGACAAATCTTTCCATAAGCCGATTATAAAACGGAAGCTTTTTATTTTCAAACAAAAAATCGATTGACAAAGGAGATTTTTATGTTTAATATTTGTGGATAAGTTATCCACAAATATGACAGAGAGTGTTTGGGATCTTTTTTTAACTGACTCAAATACTAATTTAAATAAAAAATATCCTTCTTTATATCCTTTTTTAAAACAACTGCGTTTTGTTTCTGCTGATAAGGAAAAAATTGTTTTAAACTGCATTAACCCCGGTTTAAAAATTTTTATTGAAAAAAAGCTTTCTCTTATTGAAGAAGAGCTGAAAAAATACACTCAAAAAAAAACAACCATTAAATTAATTGTTTCACCAGTAAAAAAGCAAGTTAAAGAGGCCCCCCTTCTCAGTTTCCAACTAACAACAGAAGACCTGTTAATAAAATCGGGTTTTTCCCGGCGTTATAGTTTTGACAACTTTGCCGTTTCTTCCACCAATCAAGTGGCCTATGCGGCGGCTCAGGCAGTGGCTGACAATCTGGGAACCGCCTATAACCCTTTGTTTTTATATGGCGGTGTTGGTGTCGGCAAAACCCATCTCGCCCAAGCAACAGGAAGAAAAACAATAGAAAAAGACAGCACTAAAAAGATTTATTTTTCCCCGGGAGATCTGTTTACTAATGAGCTTATTGAGGCAATTCGCGAAAAAAAAACCGCTCTTTTTCGAAAAAAATACCGCCGCCTTGATCTTTTGGTTGTTGATGATATTCAATTTATTGCGGGAAAACAGTCTGTTCAAGAAGAGTTTTTTCACACCTTTAATTCGGTGGTTTCTTTTGGTGGTCAGGTTATTCTTACCTCTGATCGTCCGCCAACTGAGATTAAAAATTTGCAAGACCGGCTTCGCTCCCGGTTTTCCGGTGGTTTAACCGTTGATATTCAGCCGCCTGATTTTGAGTTACGCACTGCTATCCTTTTAATTAAGGCTAATGAAAAAAATATCGACATTGAGATTGAAGCCGCTAAAACAATTGCTGAAAAAATTAACGATACCCGGGCTCTTGAAGGTACCCTTCTTTCTATCTATGCGAAAACTTTTGGAAAAAAAGAAAAAATTGATATTGAGGCTGTTAATGAATTCTTTTCGATAAAAACAAAAAATAATATAAAAAGAATTAGCCCAAACGACGTTCTTCGTGCCGTTTCCTCTTATTACAATATTAATATTTCCAAAATAAAAGGTGATGGAAAAGAAGCGGAAATTGTTCTTCCTCGTCAGATAACAATGTTCATATTACGCTCTTATTTAAAACTAAAGTTTAAGCAAGTGGCTTTTTTTCTTAATAAAAAAGATCATACAACAGTAATTCACGCGGTTAATAAAATTTCCCGTTTATTAGCCAAAGATCCGCTTTTAAAGCAAGACTTTGATCGTATCATTGCTTCTCTTAATTTATCAACATAGTTTCCAGTCGTTATCCACCCTATTTTTTTAAAAATTCTTTTGTCTTGAAAATCCACTTTTATTTTTATACACTTATACACAAATTCTAATACGACTATATTAATAATTATGAAAATCATTTTTAATAAAAATCTATTGTTTAAAAAATTGACCTTAGCTTCTTATTTTATATCAGAAAAAATAAGTTCCCCCCAAATACTACAAAAGGTTTTAATAAAAGGAAATAAAGACATAATTGAATTTTATAGCAGTAATCTAAATAACTTTTTTTATACAAAAATAAAAACAAAAATAAAGGAGAAAATAGAGCTTCTTTTAGAACCAAAAAAAATTCTTGAATTTTTATCTCTTTTACCAGCCGGTGAAGTAATAGTTGAAATTTTAGAAAAAAAAATCATTATTAGTCAGCAAAAAACTAAAGGGGTTTTTCCTCGTTTTCCAGCGGCAGATTTTCCTTTTCCTCCGAAGACAGAGGAAAAAGAGCAGAAAATAAAAGCAACCACCTTGAAACAGGCTTTGGCGCAGATTTTATTTTCTGCCGCCAAGGACGAAGGAAGACCGGCTCTTTCCGGGGTAAATTTTATTACCAATGAAGATCTTACTCTGGTAACCACCGATGGTTTTCGACTTTCGCTTTTAAAGATTAAGAAACAAATCGTTCATCCTCCTTTTATTATTCCGGCGAGTTTTTTAGAGGAGGTTTTAAAAATAATGGAAGAAGAAGAGGAAGTAAGCTTTAGTTATCTAAAAGAAGAAAAAACCGTTGTTTTTAAAATTGGCGACAACAATCTTTATTCTCGTTTAATAGAGGGAGAGTTTCCTCCTTTTGAAAGAGTTATTCCTGATAAATATACCACTAAAGTAATTATCGATAAGGAAGAGATGCTGCGGGCAATAAAATTAATTGCTATTTTTGCCAGAGACTTTTCCAATGTGATTATTCTTAATCTTAAAAAAAACGAAGTTGTTATTCAACCAAAAACAGAAAGTCAAGAAAATCAAACCATACTTGAGGCAAAGACCGAAGGAGAAGAACAAAAAATTGCCTTTAATTATAGGTTTTTACTTGATTTTTTAAATCACCTTAGTGATGAAAAAAATATTGTTATAGAAGTTACCAGGCCGGATGCACCGGCGGTTTTTCGATCAGAAAAAAAACCAAACTATCTTCATATTATTATGCCGGTGAGGATACAAAATGATTAAAGTTCGCCTAATTTTTCTCTCTTTTGCTTTACTTCTTTAACTAAACGAAGATATCTTTCAGTCGAAGAGAGCCGGCGGTGGCCAACAATTCTGGCAATATATTCTAAAGAGGCGCCGTTAATTAGTTGATGGGTAATAAAAGTATTTCTTAGATCGTTAATCGTTGCCTTATTAATTCCTACTTCATTAAAATAACGAACAATTATCTGGCGGACATTACGAACCAAAATCGGTTTACCGGTGCGAGTGATAAAAAGATAATCAGAGGAAAAATTAGATTTATTTCGAGCTTTTAGATATTGATTAACCGCTTTTTTAGCCGCTTTATTTAAAGGAACCTCTCGAGAGGGATTTTTTCCATATGGTCGGATATAAAGAGAGTTGTCTTTAATATCTTCAAGACGTAAACCGACCAGTTCACCAATTTTAATTCCGGTTTGGAGCATTATTTCCACCATAGCATAGGTGCGTGGATCTTCTTTAGTAGCATCGCGTAATGCCCGGTATTCTATTTCGCTAAGAATTCTTGGAGGGACAAGAGTGTATTTGGGATGGGCAACATCAAGAGAGGGGTTTTGGTTGATTATTTCCTCCTTTTTTAGATAGCGGAAAAAGGTTCGTATTGAGTTTAGTTTCCTTGAGGCTGATTTTTTCGTATAGTTTTCCTGAAGGAGTTTATTAAGAAAAGCATCAATATCTTCCTTGACAATTTCCCGAACATCGGTTTTTTGTTTTGAGGTAATAAAACCAATAAATTGCTGAAGGTCTTTTTTATAGGCAACAATAGTAAATCGAGACCGACCTTGAGTTTTAAGATGGTCAACAAATTTTTCTACTAGGTTCGGGAGAAGATAATTTTCCATTACAACCTATAATATAACAAAAAAAAGAAAAAAACAAGCATAGATTGTTTTTTTAAAACATTTTTGTTATATTTTAGGGTTATGATTAATAAAACAGATCACCCAATGGAGGCTCTTCTTAGTTCGTCTAAACCCCGACCTTTGCGTAAAGGGGAAAAAATTGAAGCGACGATTCTTTCTTTATCAAAAAAAGCCGTTCTTTTTGATGTTGGTGGAAAAACCCAGGCGGTTTTAGGTCAAGAGGAAACAGAAAATTTTTCATCCTATTTTTCTTATTTAAAACCAGGAGATAAAGTAACAGTACGTATCGTTACCCCTGAAGCAAAAGAAGGTTATCCGGTGGTTTCGATGAGATATTTTTTTCAAAAAGGCCGTTGGGAAATATTAAAACTAAAAAAAGAAAAAGAGGAGGAAATTGAGGTTGTTGGTGGTGAATACGGCAAAGGCGGTTTATTTGTTGATTTTATGGGAATAAGAGGAGTGATCCCAAAAATTCAACTTATTGGTGAAGCGGTTAGTCACCCAACTAAATTAACCGGAAAAAAAATAAAGGTTAAGGTTTTAGAAGTTGATGAAAAAAAGAACCGCTTGGTTGTCTCTCAAAAAGCGGCGGTTCTTAAAATTTCCCAAAAGGATATAATAAAGAAATTTAAAGAAATAAAAGAAGGAGAAAAATATCAAGCAACGGTTTTAGGAGTATCAGAGTTTGGAGTCTTTTGTGAGGTTGAGGGAGTTGAGGGATTAATTCATATCTCCGAAGTTTCTTGGGAAAAGGTGGCCGATCCATCGAAGTTTATAAAGCCTGGGCAAAAAATTGAGGTCTTAGTGGTTAAAAAAAATCCGAACGACCTTAAGCTTAATTTATCTTTAAAGAGATTAACTAACGATCCTTGGACAGAGATAGAAAAAAAATATCCCAAAGACAAAGAGATTGAAGGTGAGGTAGTTCGTAAAGAAAGATATGGTTATTTAGTTAGGTTTGAACCCGGGGTTGAGGGATTGATTCATGTTAGTAAAATTAGCAAGGATAAAGAGACAAGAATTGGTCAAAAAATAAAGGTTTATATTGAAAAAATTGATAAAAAAAACCGCCGCATTAGTCTTGTCTTTCCTCAAAAAGAAAAACCCGTAACTTACCGATAATTGTTATAATGGTTATAAAGTTATAACCATTATCTATATCTAATGGAGCAACACCCAGTTCCTCGTCAGATCACCACTTTTGAGTTTAAATTGATTGGTTTTATGACCTTGCATCAGTTTATTTACTTAATTGTTTTTATTCCCCTTGGAGTTGTTGTTTATTATCTTTTCCCGATACCGATTATAAACATATTATTAGGGGGAGTGGTGGGAGGAACTGGTTTTGTTTTTGCTTTTGTGCCGATTTATGACCGGCCGCTTGAGGTCTGGATTAAAAATCTATACAAAAGGCTGACTAAACCAACCCAGTATCTTTTTTTAAAAGAAAACCCGCCGATTTATTACTTAAGCGACCTTTTTTTTGTTAGCGACCCTTATCGGGTTAGTTCTCATATTGAGTCCGAAGAAAAACTTCGTGCTTATTTAGCACGGGTAAACAAGACTCAACTATCAGCCAATCAAATTAATAAAAAAAGGCAGGTAATTACCTCTTTGCTGGAGCAAAAATTAACTAAAAAGCCGATCACAAAACCCCAAACTCAAAAAAATAAAAACCAACCAATAAATAAACCAACAACTAACGATCAATTGTTAACTACGAAAAAAACCCCTTTTTTTACCGGTATAGTTAAAAATCATAAGCTTATTCCTTTGCCCGGTATATTAATCTATGTTAAGGATGTTAATAATAAAACTCTCAGGCTTTTAAAGACAAATCCTCACGGAGTTTTTGCTACTTTTAATCCTCTGCCGGCGGCGGAATATCTTTTTGAGTTTAAGGATCCAAACAACAACTATTTTTTTGATACAATGAAAATTAAGGTTAATCCAGTTAATAAAAATCCAATTGAAGTTTATTCAAAAGAGCTAATATGAATGGTAAAAAAACAACCAATAAAAACAGTCAACCGATCAGCAAGCCAAAAGCCAGCACCCAATCATTTATTGAGATTGAGGATATTAAAGATGACGTTCTTCTTCTTAAAGATTTTTCAGCGGTAGTGGTTGTTGAGGTAGGAGCGGTTAATTTTTGGCTGTTGTCGGCCGAGGAACAAAACTCGATTATCTATGCTTATGCCGGTCTTTTAAACTCTCTTTCTTTTCCGGTGCAGATTTTAATTCTTTCCAATAAAATAGATGTTTCTTCCTATCTTGATTATCTTGATAACAAAATTAACAAACAGTCAAATGAGTTGATTAAAAATAGAATGACTAGCTACAGAGAATTTATTAAAACAATTATTAAAAAAAATACGGTTTTAGAGAAAAGGTTCTTTTTTGTTATCCCGTTTTCACCCCTGGAAATGGGTATTTCCGGCGCCAATAGCAGCAGACTAAACAAAGAGTATATTTTTTCCCGGGCGAAAACCTCTCTTTATCCAAAGCGCGATCACCTGATAAGATTATTGTCTAAAATCGGATTGCGGGCAAGCACGATGCAAAAACAAGAGTTAACCGAGCTTTTTTACAATCTTTATAATCCATCGACTACCGGAAGAAGATTAGGACCAATTGATAGTTATACTGATGTGGTTTTAACCACAGGCTAAAAATTAAGAAACTTTTTTTAAAATGTTTAATCTTTTTAATCTTGGCGCCGCTAAAAACAAAAAGTCGCCGGTTAATCTTCCGGCCAACCAAAACGTGGCCAATTTTTTAGCTAAAGGAACAGTTTCTATTAAAGATCTTGTTTCCCCGTCATTTATTGAAGTTGATTTTAATCACCTCAAAATTGATGAAAAATATTATCGGACATTATATGTCGTCGGCTATCCTCGTTATGTTTCCGCCAACTGGCTATACTCACTGATTACCTTTGATCATCCTCTTTATATCTCAATGTATATTTATCCAACCGAGTCAAAAGCAGTTTTAGAAGATCTTAAAAGAAAAATCGCCGAGATGGAGGCAACAATTGAGTCGGATATTAAAAGCGGCAAGGTTGTTGATCCTACGGTTCAGGTAGCTCTTGACGATGCTCTTTCTCTTCAGGCAGAACTGGCTAAGGGAGCAGAGCGGTTTTTTCAGTTTGGTCTTTATATCACCATTCCTGCTGACAATTTAAGCGAACTAAACACGATTGCTAAAGAGGTTGATTCAGTTTTATCATCCCTTTTAATTGTTACCCGGCAGGCGACCCTTGAGATGGAAGAGGGATTTAAATCAACTCTACCGATGTTTTATGATAAGTTGGCTGTTTGGAGAAACATGGATACTACCTCGTTAGCGCTCACCTTTCCTTTTGCCACCGCCTCTTTGACTAGAAATGAAGGAATTTTATACGGAATTAATCAGCATGATGGGGGGTTGATAATTTTTGATCGTTTTACTTTAGAAAATGCCAATGCAGTTATCTTAGGTAAGTCGGGAGGAGGAAAAAGCTTTTTGGTGAAACTTGAGTCATTACGGCTTTTGATGATGGGCGTTGAGGTGATTATTATTGATCCGGAAAATGAGTATAAAAAACTAACCCAGTCAGTCGGCGGTGAGTTTGTTGAATTTTCAATCAGTTCCCCTTATAAAATAAATCCTTTTGATCTAACCACCGCCGATCCAGAACCAGACGAGCTGTCCAACAAAATTCTTGACCTTCATTCATTAATGAAAGTAATTATGGGTGAGTTAACACCGGCTCAGGACGCTTTACTTGACCGGGCGCTGGTTTCTGTTTATCAGCAAAGAGGAATTACTCAGGATCCAGGCACTTTTCAAAACGAACCGCCGCTTTTGGAAGATCTTTTTAAGGTGTTTGTCGGCATGGAGACGCCAGAGGGAAAAGAGTTAGCCGATCGACTAGAGAAGTTTGTCCAAGGATCAGCCGCCGGGATTTTTAACAGCCGATCAACCTTTGATATTAAAAACACGTTTACTGTTTTTGGCATTCGTGATCTTGAAGAAAACCTACGGCCGGTGGCGATGTATATTGTCCTTGATTATATCTGGAATCGTATTCGCAAGGACAAAAAAAAGAGAGTTTTGGTGGTTGATGAAGCTTGGTATTTAATAAAACAAAAAGATTCCGGCGCCTATCTTCATAGCTTTGCCAAAAGAGCGAGAAAATATGGTTTGGGTTTGACCACAATTACCCAAGATGTTGAAGACTTTGTTTCTACCGATGAGGGCCGGGCGATTATCACCAACTCCAGTTTACAGATTATTTTAAAACAATCAACAGCGGCCGTAGAAAAAATCACCGAAGTATTTTATTTGACTGGCGGAGAAAAGCATTTTTTACTTTCCTGCGGCGTCGGTGAAGGGCTGTTTTTTGCCGGTCAAAACCACGTAGGGTTTCAGGTAATTGCTTCAGAAGAGGAGAAAGGGCTGATAGAATAAATAAATAATCAAATAATCAAATAATAAAATAATAAAATAGTCAAGTGAATCGATATTTTAATAGGTTAAAGATCTATTTATTTGTAGTATTTGCTTTACTTCCTCATCTGCCACCTGAGGAAAAGTTTGATAAAACTGAGAAATTGCCGAAAGACTGGGATCTTTATGAAAGATAATTACCTCGTCAAAACCGGCTTCATTAAAATCTGTCGGGCCAACCGGGGAGAGAAGAATAACTTTTTTTACTCGTTGATTTTTTAAAAAAAGACGGGCGGCATGAGCGGTTGATCCGGTAGCAATTCCATCATCGACCAAAAGAACATTTTTGTTTTTAATTTTTGAAAAAACTCTTTTTTTAATATTAAATCGCTGACAGTAAGAATTAAACTTATTCTGGGCAATTTGTTTTTGCTGATTAATCTCTGTTGGTGAAAGAGCAAGCGATCTGATAATTGAGTTTTCAAGATAAAGATTATCAAAACAGAGAGCGCCGATGGCCAATTCTGGTTGATGCGGGGCGGGAATTTTAGCCACCGGGAGAGCTAAATGAGGAAAAGAGAATTTTTTGGCGATGACGTCGCCGACAACTACTCCGCCGCGCAAAAGAGAGATGACAACGAAATGGCGGCGATTATTGCCGTTGGGTATTTTTTTAGTTAAAAACTGACTGAGTTTTTTGCCGGCGTCAATTCGATCTTTAAAAATCATGTTATAATTACTATCAATATTATAAAGGGCCGGTGGCTCAATTGGCTAGAGCGCTTCCATGGCATGGAAGAGGTTGTGGGTTCAAGTCCCATCCGGTCCACTAAAGTTTATTTGCCACCTCGCTCAGGGCATCGCCCGATTTTTTGGCGGAGCTGGGTGGAAACGCTGGTCGGGATTCGGATTCAATCCGCAAAATCCTCTGAATTTTGCTCAAAGAAGCTTTTGACATCGTCCAGCAGACAACCATCTATTAATAGATTTTAAAAAAACATGATCAGGTCTTTTACTATCAATGACCTGCCCAAAGATGAGCGTCCCCGGGAAAGGTTG
>DYJZ01000057.1:0-3309 GCA_020722885.1 Thermoanaerobaculum aquaticum | reverse complement strand
AAAGTAGAAAAAATAAATAAGAATAATTTTATTGTTGCCGTAAAAGAGCCGCCGGTTAAAGGAAAGGCAAATAGAGCGGTGATTAAAGCCTTAGCTGAATTTTTAAAGATTCGTCCTTCACAGATTATAATCAAATCCGGCGCCGCCTCCCGGCAAAAAACTTTGGAAATTTTGGGTTAACTAGGAATTATAGTTTTATCTCAAAATCCTCAAGAATTTCTTTGACTTCTTGTTCAATCACCTTAATATTATCAACGCGGGAAAGCGGTGGTCCTTTTTTAAGCGCTTTAATCATTGCCTTGAGATTTTCTTTTTCTCCTTGGATCAGCGTCTCGACATGGCCGCCAACATTTTTAACCCAGCCGGCAAGGCCAAGATTTTTCGCCTGAGTTTTGGTCCACAAGCGGAAGCCAACGCCGATGACATTGCCGTAAATGTAAAGATAAATTTGTTTAAGCATACCTTCTATCCGTCTTTTATTTTATTAAAGGATCGACGGCTTTTGCTTTATTTAAATATTGGTCGGCTTTTTTTTTGTCTCCTAACTCTCGGTAAAGATAAGACAATTTTAACAGGACATCACGGGCTTTGGGATTTTTTTTCAAAACCGTTTTTAGTTCAACGATTTGTTGTTTTTTTTTGCTTTCCTCAGCAAAAACATCATCCTTTAACCGCCGGCCATAAATTTTTTGGTTAATTTCTAAAAAAAAAGGAAACCGGGGAGCGGAACGAATCTTTTGAATAAAATCAATCATTGCTTCATATTTTTCATCAACAACTGACGAGTATAACGGTGAGATTGTTTGAGAAGAATAGGTATTTAAAAAAACAAAAATGAACAAGATAAGAAAAAAAATAATAGAAAAGTAAAGTTTAAAGCTTAAAGTTTTAGTTTTTAATTTTGAAAGGTAAGTTTTAATCTTTTTAACCATTGTTTTATTATATAATTTTTTTATGGACAGTTTGTATATTCAGACGGTTGCCGATCGCTTGATTACCTTTGGTTTAGCCTTAGCGGCCGCCCTGCTGGCCGGTTTTTTAACTTTTTTATTTATTTATCTGGTGATTGTTTATCTTCGTCTTAAAAAAAGAGAGCAGATATCGCTGGAGATGGTTACTTTAGAAGTTAAATTACCCAAAGACAATGAGATTAAAATTGATGCCGCGGAGCAGATGTTTAGCTCTTTTTCTTCTTTAAAAAAATCTGGCTGGTTGGCGGCTTTAGACCTAGATGATGTTATCGCCTGGGAGATTGTCGGCCGCAACGCCGATATTCGTTTTTATGCCTCGGCGCCGAGCCGGATTATTGATCTGGTAGAAAAAGCCATCTATGGTTATTATCCAAATGCTGATATTAAGAAAGTTGATGAGCCAAATATTTTTAGTGAAAAAGGTAAGGTCGCTTTTAGTGGTCTGGTGACCAAAGAGACTGCTTATATGCCGCTTAAGGTTTATAAAGATCTGCCGACTGATCCTTTGGCGGCGATCACCACCGCTCTTTCAAAGATGGGAGATGAGGAGGGAGCAATGGTCCAGATCTTAACCCGGCCCGCCGGCAGCAAGTGGAAAAAAATGGGTAAGTCTTATGTCGCCTCAACCAAAAAAAACGAAGCCACCCCAGAAAAAGCCACTTTTAAAACCGACCCCAAGGTTTTAGAAAAAATTGATGATAAGTGTGGCAAACCGGGTTTTGAGGTGACAATTAGATTTGTGGTTAGCGCCAAAACCAAAGAGATGGCCGAAATTCATCTTAAAAATATTGCCGCCGCCTTTTCCCAGTTTAACTCTGACTTAAACGGCTTAAAAAAAGCAAAAGTTTTGTTTAAAGGAGGGTTTATGATCAACTTTATTTATAAATTTTTTCCAGTGCTCGAGCTACCATTTTTTAATTCGGTTTCTATCCTTTCCTCTGATGAGCTGGCAACCATCTTTCATTTTCCCAACAAAACGGTAGAGACGCCGCATATCAACTGGCTTAAGGCAAAGACGGCGCCGGTGCCGGCGGAGATTCCGATTGGCAGCGGCACCTTTATCGGCTATGGCTATTATCGGGGGATTAAAAGACCGGTGCATATTAAACCGCAAGACAGAATGCGTCACACTTATATCATTGGAAAGACCGGGGTAGGGAAGTCAGAGCTTTTAAAAGAGATGATTAAGCAAGATGTCAAAAGCGGCTACGGTGTTTGCGTCATTGATCCCCATGGAGATTTAATCGATGATACTTTGCGTTATATTCCTCCAGAGCGGGCTGAAGAGGTGATTTACTTTGATCCGTCAGATACTGAGCGGCCAATGGGACTAAATCTTTTAGAGGCAAAAACCGAAGATCAAAAACATTTTATTACCACGGCCATTATTAATTTGATGTATAAACTTTACGATCCGCAAAGGACCGGGATTATCGGTCCCCGATTTGAGCATGCGGTGCGAAACGCGATGCTCACCGTAATGTCTGAGGAAGGGACAACCTTTGTTGAGGTAATGCGCTGTCTTCAAGACCCTAAATATGTTCAGGAACTGCTTCCCAAGGTGCAGGATCCGATTGTCCGGCGTTATTGGACTGATCAAATTGCCCAGACCTCAGATTTTCATAAATCAGAGGTTTTAGACTATATTGTTTCCAAATTTGGCCGTTTTGTTACCAATAAAACCATGAGAAACATTATCGGTCAGTCAAAATCAGCTTTTGATTTTAGAAAGGTGATGGACGAGGGCAAGATTCTTTTAATTAATTTAGCCAAAGGAAAGTTAGGGGAGGAAAACTCGAGTTTTTTAGGACTGGTTTTAATTCCCAAGATTTTAGTGGCGGCAATGAGTCGCCAGGAGATACCGGAGGAGGGCCGCCGGGACTTTTATCTTTATGTCGATGAGTTTCAGAACTTTGCTACTCCGGATTTTGCCGTCATATTATCAGAGGCAAGAAAGTATCATCTGGCTTTGACTGTTGCCAACCAGTTTATCGGCCAGATGGAAGAGGAGGTAAAAAACGCGGTTTTTGGTAATGTCGGTACTTTAATGGCTTTTCGGCTGGGAGTAACCGATGCTTCTTATGTTCAGCGGGAGTTTCAACCGGTTTTTACTGAGGCTGATTTAATCAATATTGAGCGCTTTCATGCCTATATGAAAACAATTGTTGGCAATGAGCCGGTGCCTCCTTTTTCTGTTGATTTAACCAAAGATATGGAAAAGGTTAAAAGAGAAGCCAATGAAAAAATTGCCCAGGCAGTGGTTCAGCTTTCTCGGCTAAAGTTTGGCCGACCGAAAGAATTGGTTGAGGCGGAAATTGCCCAAAGAGCAAGGTTATAA
>DYJZ01000002.1 GCA_020722885.1 Thermoanaerobaculum aquaticum | reverse complement strand
ACTCCTCCACATTAAGATCCAATTGTAGATAACCATCATCCTCCTGTCAAGAGCTATGTCGATAATTTGTCAAAACTATTTAGAAATGCTCCGATGCCTTACCCGTCAACTCGAGTGCTGTCATTGCGAGTGCTCCTTCGAAGCCTTCGCTTGCGAAGCAATCTTCCACAGAGATGGTTACTTCCTTTTTGATTTATCTTTCGTAGAAGTGCCAGAGAATCGTGTTGTTTTAGAGAGATATGCTAATTGCTCCAGTGCTTTCTTGACTTAAAAAAGAAGATGGCTGCAAGAATCTGGGGTAAACCAATAAGTGCCATTTTAAGGAGATAGGTTCTTAAGTAATATCCGCTCTCGAAGGCAATTCCTGTTGAAATCAGTGCCGAACCGAGTAGAAGAAGTGCCCCGCAACATTTTGGAAACTTAAAAGATAAAATAAGGGAAAAAATTAAAGTTACAGGAGCACCAATAAGAATAAAAATTTCCTGCCATATTTCTGTTTTATAGGTCGGAAGAATATTGTAAATTTCATAGAGTCTAAAAAAATAGTTTACAAGATGAAAGATAAGTAGAATCGAAATAAGAAGATAACCAGATGAAATAAAAATCCAATAATAAGCAGAAAATTTCTCTTTTACTTTAGTTTTTTGCCGCATTTTTGACAGAAGTCTGCTTCTTCTTTGGTTTCATAACCACATTGGGGACATTTGAGAGAGGGCTTCTCTGCCTCTTTCATTCCTTCTTTGAAACTTTTTACTGTTCTGCCGAGGGCTCCTCCAAGTTGAGGCAATCTCGATGCGCCAAAAATCAAAAGAAGTATTAAAAGAATTATCAGGAGTTCCGGGAGGCCAATAGTACCGAACAGGAGAAAAAAGGATGTTAATGCCATTTTAATCCTCCACAACTATTTTTTTTAGTTTGAGTTTCCCGACTTTCAAAATTTTTTCCCCACTTTCGTTAAGCGGAAAGTTTGAATGTATTCCCTCTACTTTTTTTCCGTTCAGAGAAATTCCACCCTGTTCTATTAGCCGCCTTCCTTCTGATGTGGATTTGACAAGTTGGTGTTCAAGGAGAAATTTCGGAAAAGGAATGGGTTCTCCTCTTTTTATTCTTATTTCTTCGATATCTTCTGGTATTTCTTTCCTCGAAAAGACCGTTTCAAAATGAAGTCTTGCCTCCTTTGAAGCGCTCTCACCATGGTAGTATCTGACTATGGTTTCTCCAAGATTTTTCTTTGCTTCCATAGGATGGAGGAGTCCATTCTCTACTTTTTCTTTCATCGCTTCTATTTCTTTGAGGGGGTAATCTGTGCACAAAAGGTAATATTTCCACATAAGTGCGTCTGAAATGCTCATAATTTTTCCGAAAATGTCATTGGGGTTTTCGTTTATTCCTATGTAATTTCCGAGGGATTTTGACATTTTCTCAACGCCGTCCGTTCCTTCAAGTAGAGGCATTGTCAAAACCACCTGCTCCTCCTGGCCATATTCACGCTGGATTTCTCTTCCAACAAGAAGATTGAAAAGTTGATCCGAACCACCCAGCTCAACATCTGCCTTTAGGGCAACAGAATCGTAAGCCTGAGCAAGAGGATAGAGGAATTCGTGGATATGTATTGGTCTTTCCTCCTTGAATCTTTTCTTGAAGTCTTCCCTTTCAAGCATTCTCGCAACTGTGTATTTCCCGGCAAGACGTATAAAACCTTCAGCACCAAGATTTGAAAGCCATTCAGAATTAAATCTTACAATAGTTTTTTGCGGGTCAAGAATCTTGAAAACCTGCTTTTTGTAAGTTTCGGCGTTTTGTTCAACCTCCTCTCTTGTAAGTTGAGGTCGTGTTGCATTCTTACCGGTTGGGTCTCCTATCATTCCAGTAAAATCGCCTATTACAAAAACTACAGTGTGATTAAGATCCTGAAAAGCCTTCATCTTTCTTAATACTACTGTGTGTCCAAGATGAAGATCGGGTGCAGAGGGGTCAAAACCCGCTTTTACTATTAATGGGGTGTTTTTCTCATAACTTCTTTTGAGTTTCTTTTTTAGAAGTTCTTCGTCAACAAGATTGACTGAGCCTTTTGTAAGAATTGCAAAGTCTCTTTCGATATCATAATTCATTTCTACTCACCGTTCCACATAAGATTTTTAACAAGATTTTCATATTCCTTATTGGTTATTTTAAGAATTGCTCTCTTTTCTTCTATTTCAAATTTGTTTTCAGCAAAAAGTCTCAGAGCAAGAGGGTATATCTTGTGTTCGAAATGCAAGATTCTTTGAGAGAGCGTTTCTTCTGTGTCATCAGGAAAAATGGGAACTACTGCCTGAAGGAGAATTAGTCCATGGTCGCACAATTCGTCAACAATGTGAACGGTACAACCAGAAAATCTGACACCGTGGTCAATAGCCTTTTTTTGAACATTAAGTCCCGGAAAAGAGGGCAGAAGTGCGGGATGAATGTTCAAAATTCTATTTTTAAAATTCTGGACAAAAAGAGAAGAAAGAAGCCTCATATAACCGGCAAGGCAAACTATGTCAACATTTTCTTTATTTAAAGCATCTATAATCTTTTTGTCATGCTCTTCCCTTGTCTTTGATTCTTTATGATCTATAACCACAGTTTTTACCCCGAACTCTTTTGCTTTTTGGAGCCCTGATGCATCTTTTACATTTGAAATTACAATCCTCGGAAGGCAGGGATGGTTTTCATCTTTCATCGAGCGCAAAAGAGAAACCATATTTGAGCCTCTGCCAGAAATCAATATACCAACATTCTTCATAAGAATCTCCCAGAAAAGATTTTACCATAATTTAACTAAAGCAGGGCTAAAAAAGGAATGACCAGAAAAATTCTATTTCGCGATTTTCCCTCTTTCAATAGCAGCTTTTGTGAGACAGAAGAGTCTTTTTAGTTCTTCTTGAACAGCGCTCTGTGAATTTTCTCCCCCCCCTTTGTCCATAAGAAGATGCTCGTATGAATGGCGTTTCTGGAAAATTATCCTTCCTTCAATATATACTCTCACTTCAAGAAACTTTGCTTTTTCTTTGTCTTCAATTTGAATGTGGTAAGTCTCTCCATTTATTTCGACATTCTGGTTCAAACCTAAACTCATGTTCCCAACCTCAATCTGTTGGCAAGATTTTCAGGAAGCTTCGCCTTAATTATTTTCTGAGCCGCTTTTTCAATATCATAAGGGATTCTTCTTAATACAAACCTTCTGGTTTCAGGGTAATATTCAGCAAAAGATGCCTGAGGATTTCTGTCTCTCGGCTGGCCTATGGAGCCTGGATTAATGAGGTATCTGTACTCTTTCTTTAAAATTTCTTCGTGGTAATCTCCTCTCAAATTCTTGAAAATTATTCCTGAATTTGTCTGAACAAAAATGCAGGGGAAATGAGTGTGCCCAAAAAAGCATATATTGAAATCTCTTCTTTCGAAAACTTGATAGGCATCAAACTCTGAAAAGAGGTAATAATCTTCGTCGAAAGGAGACCCGTGACAGATAATCAATCCTTTTTCAATTTCAAGAGGACCTTTTGGAAGGGAAGAGATATATTCCAGATTTTCCCTGTTGAGGATTGTTTTTGTCCACATAATGGCAGTTTTAGCTGAATTGTTGAAATTTGCCATATGGGACTCGTTCGCCATCACTTTGTCGTGATTGCCTCTTATTATTTTAAGGCCTGGCAATTTTCTGACCTTTGTAGTAACTTTATTAGGACTAGCCCCGTATCCGATAATGTCCCCAAGACAAAGAATCGCTTCATACCTTCTTCTTGCAATTGTTCTTAAAACAGCAAAGAACGCCTCTTCGTTTGAGTGGATGTCAGAAATTATCAAATATCTTTTTCGTTTTGCCACTTATCACCTTATCAAAAAAGCCATTATACCAGTCTTAATATGGTTTCAACAACCTCATCGACCGTCAAAGATTCTGTCCATACCGTGTGATGAGCCCTCAAATAGAGAGATTTTCTTTTTATGAAAAGCCCGAAAAGGTTGGAATTTTCCATAAGAGGGCGCTTTTTGCCTGTGGAGGTTCTTCTTTTTACCTCCTCAAAAGAAAGGTCAAGAAAAATCGTAGGACCAATACTTTTTAAAAAAGGAATGGTTTTCTCGTTAAACCCTCCTCCGCCAACAGCCATTACCCGTTCGCCATCTTTAGGTGTTGAAAGTATAACGGTTAGTTCAATATTCCTGAAATGGTTCTCACCTTTTTTCTGGAAAATTTCAGGAATGCTCATCCCTTCTGATTCTTCTATTATTTCGTCGGTGTCTTTGAAAGGAAGATGGAGCCGTTTCGCCAGAATCCTTCCCACGGTTGTTTTACCAGCACCCATAAATCCACATAAAGTTATCGTCCTATAAGACATTAAAAAACTCAAATGGTGGGCGATACAGGATTTGAACCTGTGACTCCTACCGTGTGAAGGTAGTACTCTTCCGCTGAGTTAATCGCCCATAAAAATAAATATTTCAAAAGTTCCTATTTGAAAGAATCTTTTAAAGTTTTTGCAGGTTTAAAAGCAGGGTAAAGCCTCTTTGGAACTGAAACCTGCTTTCCATTTTTGGGATTTCTTGCGGTTCTTTCGCTTCTTTCTCTACGATAAAAAGTTCCAAATCCAGAAATTGTGATTTTATCTCCCTGCTTTAATGTTATAGAGATGATGCCTTTTCCGGGTCTGAAGAGAGTTTCAATTATTTTCTTTACCTCTTTTTTAGGAACGCCCGTTTTTTCGGCAAGTTTTTTAATCATTTCTGTTTTGGTCATTTTCTCCTCTCCTTTCCAGAAAAGAAATTATATACCATTTTTTTTATAATCAAAAGGAATGTCAAGTGGGATTTTTTTAAGAATAGTTTTTTATCACATCTGTCCAAAATAAATTTTGACAGAACCATCTAAGAAGTCAAGGGGAAAAATGTCAAGACTATTTAGAAATGCTCCGTTGCGAGTGCTCACTAACCCTGTCATTGCGAGTGCTCTTTCGAATCCTCCTCAGGCGATGCAATCTCCCTCTTACTCACAAAGCTGAAACGGAAAGCCTTAGAGGGGTGGTTCAATGGAGGTTTGCAAAAATTATTTAATCTTTTTGCGGTTTTTCTTTTGCCATTTTTTAAGAACATTTCTAATTAGTTTAAGTAAGGACATTATCATATAGCTTTGACAAAGGACTTATGGAATGGCTCGACAGGTTTTTTCAAACACCGCCCATTGAACCCGAAACCTATCAGCCGAGCCTTTTGAGAACTAATTGGAGAGCATAATGACATATACAGGCATAAAAACAGTGAGCCTCGTTTTCAAGCCTCCCTAAAACCCGTCCAGAACCCTCAATTTTTCAGGATTCCGTTTCAGCTTTCAAATTATTTTGGACAGCAGTGGTTTTTTATAAAAGTTTATAGAAAACTCGTAAGTGATGAAATGGTTTTTATAGGAATAAATTTTTAAGTGAGAATTTCATAAAGATCCTTGACTACTAAAAAATCTGGTATAATAGCAAAGGCTGAGTTTAGTTGCATGGTTTGCACCAGCCTGACTTTAAATTTATATGTTTGGGAGGTATTAGTTTGGTTGAAATTTTAAAAAGGTTTAACAGGTTGACAATAATGATCTTCTCCTTTCTAACATTTTCTTTTTCATTTTTTGCTTATCAGGAAGCTACTATTGAAAAGATGATAGATTCGTGCATATGGCTTTCTTCACCATCTTTAAAAGGATTTTTAAGCGTTTATAAAAGAGAGGTTGTTGCCGGAGCGACTGAAGTTCTTGAAATTGATTTCAATTCAACAGCTGAGGCGATTTGCACAAAACTTGAGAACGAATTTAACGAGCTTCCCGTTATTGCGGCAAGACAACCTTCTTTTGAGATTATTGCAAACAAATTTGGAAGAATAGCAGGCTATGTTTTTCTTCTTGACGATCCTTTAAGAGAAACAAATGAAGAGAGAGTGGTCGAAATAAGAGAAGATTATGAAAAATACATCGAAACCAAAATATATAGATTGATCCTCACTTTTGACGGGTATGAAAATCCACCTCTTGAAAATCCTTTCTACAGGTATTTTCAGAAAAGGAAAGAAGATTTTAAAAGATATGTTGATTCTATACTTTTCTGTTACTACCCGGAAGGGATAAAAGTTTCATCAAAAAGTTTTGACGACAAGTCAAATGCCTTCGGGGCTGCTCAGAGAATACTTTCAAGGAGTGTTTCTGATGCAGCTAAAATCTGGTTTGAGGTCTGGAAAAAAATGGATGGGGATATAAAAGGAACCCCGTTTCTTGAAAAAAAGGGGAAATCGAAATGAAAAAGCTTGAAGTCCACAGAGCGATTATTTCAGTTTCAAACAAGGAGAATCTTGTTCCTTTAGCCCGCTTCTTGTCCTCAAAAAAGATAGAAATTATTTCGACCGGTGGAACAGCCAGAACTCTTAAATTTGAAGGTATTCCTGTAAAAGAGGTCAGTGATTTTACGGGAATGAAAGAGGTGATGCAGGGAAGATTGAAAACGCTTCACCCTAAAGTTTTCGGGGGCATTTTAGCAAGAAGGACAGAAGAAGACCTTGCCTCTCTCGGCGAATTGGGTGGAGCACCAATTGATCTAATAGTGGTCAATTTTTATCCCTTTGAAGAAACCGCAAAAATAAAAACAGCAACATTTGAAGAACTTATTGAAAAGATTGATATTGGTGGCCCTTCTATGGTAAGGGCAGCTGCAAAAAATTTTGAGTCTGTGTGCGTCGTTGTTGACCCACAGGATTATTTTTTGCTTATGGACCAGATTAAGAAAAACGGTGGAATAGATTACAAAACGAGACTGAAACTTGCCGCAAAGGCATTTGAGGTTACGGCAAGATACGATTCGGCAATTGCCTTAAAACTTTCCCACATTGTTTCAGAGGATGTTTCTGATTTCCCGCCTTTTATACCCCTCTTTTTCAGGAAGGTGGAGGATTTGAGATATGGAGAAAATCCCCATCAAAAAGCTGCTTTTTATAAGGATGAAGAAAGATATCTGGGAAATCTTATTAAACATCAGGGAAAAGAACTTTCCTATAACAATATAGTTGATATTGATGCTGCTTATGGCATTGTTCTGGATTTGCCAGAACCAGCTTCGGCAGTAATCAAGCACACAAATCCATGCGGGGTTGGTATTGGCGAAAGCCCCTTGAAAGCTTTTTTGAGGGCGAAGGAGACCGATCCTCTTTCCGCATTTGGTGGAATCGTTGCTTTTAATGTTCCTGTTGACAGAGAAACAGCTCTTTCGCTTTCGGAGATATTTCTTGAAGTGGTAATAGCGCCTCAATTTGAAAATGATGCCCTTGAGGTTTTTTCAAAAAAGAAGAATTTAAGAGTTATCTCAATTGCAGAACAAAAGTTCTTTGAAGGATTAAACTACAAAAGGGTTGCGGGTGGTCTTCTTGTTCAGGAAAGTGACACTTTTTTAGATGACAGAGAGAGGAAAGTGGTCACAAAGAGAGAACCCACTAAAGAAGAAATGGAAGCTCTCGAATTAGCCTATGTTATTTGTAAACATGTCAAATCAAATGCAATAGTTATTTGTGACAAAAATGGCACAGTTGGAGTTGGTGCTGGTCAGATGAGCAGGGTTGATTCGGTAAAGATAAGCAGAATGAAAGCATACAAAGATACAAAAGGTTGCGTTGCGGCCTCGGATGCTTTTTTCCCTTTTCCTGATGGTATAGAAGAATTGGGAAAAGGTGGAATAACCGCTGTTATTCAGCCGGGCGGAAGTATAAGAGATAAAGAAGTAATTGAAGCCGCCAATAGATATGATATGGCTATGATTTTTACAGGAAGGAGACATTTCAGGCATGGTTAAAATTTGCAGAGTTATTTATCTTTTTTTAATTCCTCTTTTTTGCCTGAGTTTGGACAGCGGAAAAAAAGACACAAGGGAAATCCTCGAAAAAATACAAAAATTTCAGGAAAAGATACAAACTATAAAAGTTTCATTTATCCAGGCTAACGATTTCAAGATGCTTAAATCGCCAGAAGTTTTGAAGGGGACAATTTATATAAAAAAACCTGATAAAGCTCTTTATCTTTATGAGTCTCCCGAAAAACTTTATTACCTTGTAAAAAAAGGTGAACTTTTAGTTTACAATCCGAAAAAAAAAGAGGCATATGTTCAGGATGTCGAAAGATATCAGACAAAAATCATGAAGTATATGGGGGCTCAACTTCCCTTTAAGGAACTCGAGAAAAAATTTGACTTTGAGACAGAAATGGAAAATGAAAAAATAGTTCACATTACTTTTTATCCCAAGAAAAAATCCCTTCAGAAGAAAATTTCTTCGCTTGATTTCTGGATTGACGAAGAAGCATTGACAATCCAGAAAATAGAATTATCTGAAACCGAAGGAGACAGGGTCAGATTTGAATTTAAAAATTGGACCATTAACCCCGAACTTGAGGATAAAATTTTTGAAGTGAAAATTCCCAAAGGAGTAAAGATTAAAAGAAGCGGAGTAAATATTAAAGAACCTTTTCAATAGGGGAAAATATGGGGAATGACGAAAAGGAAGACAGATCTTCATCTGATTTTCCATTTCCTTCTACCTTGAAGAAATCTTACGAGGAATCTGAAAAGGAACTTCTTTTTACTGTAAAAGAAAGGGTTTTAAGGGGAAACTCACTAAGCGAAATTCTCGAAACTGTTTTCTGGACTTTTGGGGACATTCTTTCTTTTGACAGAATGGCGCTGGCTTTTCTTGAAGAGGATGGAAAAAGAGTTGTTTGTAAATTTGTGAGAACCAAATATCAGACTATTTATATGAAAGAGGAATATTCGCTTGATATTGCGATGACATCCCTCGAAAAAGTTATGGTTTCTCGAAGTTCGCGAGTAATCCAGGATCTTGTAACTTATAAACTTCAGAGAAGAAATAGTATTTCCACAGAAATGCTTTTAAAAGAGGGATTAAGGTCAAGTATGATAACTCCCCTCTATTCCGAGAAAAAGCCTCTTGGTTTTCTCTTTTTTAACTCAACATATCCCAATGCCTATGGCGAAAGGGAACTTAAAATCCTGAATGAACTTAAAGATACTCTTTCATTTGCTTTTGAAAAAGCCTATTACATTGAAGAACTTCAAAAAGCTTTAGACTCCTACAAGGAACTTCTAAATTTTGTAAGCCACGAAATAAAAAATCCCATTGCTTCTTTGATAACTCAGGGAAGACTCCTTGAACAAGGATTTCTGGGAGAAATGCCGCAGCAGCAGAAAGAGATTGTGACTAAAATGGTTTCAAAGGCGGAGTATCTTCTTGGACTTGTAAGAAACTATCTCGATCTTTCAAGAATTGAGCAGGGAAGACTGCAAATAAACATCAAAGACAATGTTGACTTTATTGAAGAAATTGTCAAAGAAACGGTGGCAATTGCAATGCCGCAAATTGAACAGAAAAAAATGGTTTTTGAACAGAAAATTGAAGGTAAGCCATATCCTCTCTCTTTAGACCCGAATCTTATAAAGATAGTCCTCATAAATCTTCTTGGAAACGGTGCGCAATACGGGCGTGAAGGGGGAAAAATTGAATTGCTTATCGATTTTAAAGGCGATGGGGCTTATGTGAGTGTCAAAAACGAAGGTGAAGGTTTTACGGAGGAAGCGAGAGCAAAGCTTTTCAGGAAATTTTCACGCCTTGAAACGACGAAAGCTCTCGGAATAAAAGGAACAGGATTGGGATTGTACATAACATGGTGGATTATTACTCAGCATAAAGGCTGGATAAATGCTGTTTCTGAAGTTGACAGGTATGCAAAATTTACTTTTTTCCTGCCAAAAAGCATTTGATTGGTATTTAAACAATTTTGGTTTCTGGTATCTTAATTCCTAAGCCCAATTAAAAGAAATGGTTAGTGCTAAATAAGATGTCTTGCTTTAGCCTCTTTCTCTAAAAGTTCACGGAAGTTTGGATGGGCTATTTTTATCAAAGCCTTTGCCCTTTGCTGCAAATTTTTTCCGCATAGTTCAGCAACACCGTATTCAGTAACTACATAGTGAACATCAGCCCTTGTCGTGACAACTCCTGAACCTTCCTTCAGTTTTGGAACTATTCTTGAAACTGAATCATTTTTTGCCGTTGATGGAAGAGCGATGATTGGTTTTCCTCCCCTGCTTGCAGCAGCCCCTCGTATAAAATCAAGCTGGCCACCAAAACCACTGTAAATATATGTTCCTATAGAATCTGAGCAAACCTGTCCTGTAAGATCAATTTCAATTGCGCAATTGACAGAAACCATATTGTCATTTTTTGCTATAACAAAAGGGTCATTGGTGTAGTCAACAGGGTGAAGTTCAAGAAGCAGGTTATCGTTAGCCATTTCATATAGTGATTTCGAGCCGAGTATAAATGTTCCCACAACCTTACCTGGATGTAGAGTCTTTTTTACCCCGGTAATTATTCCATTTTCAAGGGCTTTCATAATCCCATCGGAAATCATTTCAGTGTGAATTCCCAGATCTTTTTTGCCTCTTAGAAATGAAAGAATAGCATCGGGAATTCCCCCGATCCCGAGTTGAAGTGTGGCACCATCCGGTATCATATTTGCAATGAAAGAGCCTATTCTTCTTTCAACTTCAGTTGGAGGTTTAAGCGAAAGTTCAATAAGTGGTTCATCTGTTTCTACTATATAAGTTGCTTTTGAAACATGTATGAAAGTATCTCCTAAAACTCTTGGCATCTGTTTATTGACCTGAATGATAACCGTTTTTGCAACTTCAACAGCAGCTTTGTTTGCAAGAACTTCAAGCCCAAGACTCATAAAGCCATGATCATCGGGAGGAGAACATTGAACAATTGCAACAGCAACTTTTGTAACACCACTTCTTATTGATGTCGGTATCATATGGAGGTGAATGGGAACATAGGAAGACCTTCCGTCATTGACGGACTCTCTGTCGCTTTCTCCAACAAAAAAAGAATTGTGTTTAAAAGCTTTTTCCATTCCTTCTCTTGAAAAGGGGTCTTCCCCAAAAAGAAGCACATGGTTTAAAGTGACATTTGTTAGCTCGTTTGCTCGCTGAGATAGGGCTTTCATTATTGCAACTGGAACTGCTGCGTTGCCTCCGAGATAGACATTGTCACCTGACATAACCGCTTGAACCGCTTCCTCTGCAGACCTTAACTTGTTTTTGTAATCTTCTCTCCACGACATTTATTCCTCCCCCAAGAGTTTTTCAAGGTCAAAGGGTTTTTCAGTCAGATAACTGCTCACATTTTTGCCTTCATAAAGATAGCATCCTCTCTGCAGGTCTTTCCATTCCCTCATAGCCCTTTTTATCCCTTTTTCCTGGATTGAAAGGAGATATGGAAGAAGAGAGTTTGTGAGAGCATAACTGGATGTTCTTGCAACATAAGAAGGACAGTTAGGGACTGCAAAATGCAAAACTCCCTCCCTCACAAAAATTCCTCCTGATGGCCCCTGGAGCCTCGTTGTTTCTATGCAGCCACCCTGGTCAAAAGAAAAGTCTATGATAACCGTTCCCTTACGCATTTTTTGAACCATTTCTTTTGTAACCACAATTGGTGCAACCTGTCCGGGGACCAAAACTGCCCCTATTAAGACTTCTGCGAAGGAGACATATTTCTCAATATTTTCCTTTGTTGCAAAAGCTGTTGTAACCTTTCCCATAAGTCCCTGATCGATTTTTTCAAGTGCTTTTTGAGAGATATCAAGAACATAAACGGAACAACCCAAGCCCAAAAAAGCCCTTGCTGCGTGATACCCCAGAGTTCCTCCTCCTATAATTACAACATCGGCGGGGGGGATCCCGGGAGCCCCTCCAAGAAGAATTCCCAATCCACCTGAGGTTGTTTCAAGGAGTTTGCCAGCAATCTGTGGAGCCATTTTTGCAGCAATTTCTGAAGAGGTCTTCAGAATTGGAAGACACCCATCTTTATCCTGTATTGTTTCATATCCTATTGCTGTTATTTCTTTTCGAACAAGCCGCTGAATGTAACTTTCACCGCTGACTGCAAGATGAAGGAAAGCAAGCAACATAGCTTTATTTTGCATAACATCGGTTTCCTGGGGTGTCGGTCTTGAGACTTTTACAATAGCATCGCTTCTTCCAAATATTTCTTCTCTTGAGTAAATAATTTTTGCCCCAACTTTTTCATAAAGTTCGTCGGGAAAGCCTGCGTTCATACCGGCTCCTGATTCGACAAGAACCTCAGAGCCAGCTTCAACCAGTTCTCTTACACCTGGAGGCACAAGGGAGACCCGCTCTTCCTCACAAACATTTTTCATACTGCATTCTTTGGGAACGCCGATTATCATCTTCACCTCCTCGATGATCCAACACCTAATGGATTAGGCAATATTATAAATGAGGTTACAATTTTTTCAAAATAGCACCTGTCATTTCATATGTTGAGGATGCTCCCATCTGAATTGATTTTGGGCCTCCAGGAATTCTTAGCATATCATAAGTTCTTACTTTCCCTTCGCTTATAACCTTAGCAACGGCTTCTATAATTTTGTTTCCTATCTCTTTTTCTCCAATGTGGTCGCAAAGCATAGCCGCGGATAAAATCGTGGCTATTGGATTTACTATTGGAGGGTCGAGTTTTTCATATTTTGGGGCGGAACCGTGTGTAGGCTCAAAAACAGCGTAATTTTTCCCAATATTTCCTGAGCAGGCGAATCCGAGACCACCTACAAGACCAGCAAAACCATCAGAAAGAATGTCTCCGAAAAGGTTTTCGCAGACAAAAACACCGTACTCTTCAGGATTCTTTGTGAGCCACATCATTATTGCATCAATATTCACTGACCGGAGCGATATTTCCGGATAGTCTTTTTTGATTTCTTTTGCTTCCTCTTCAAACATTCCGGATGTCTCTCTTAAGACATTTGGTTTTTCAGAAACTGTAACGCTTTCATATCCAAACTTTCTGGCGTATTCAAATGCTTCCCTTATTACCCTTCTTGTTGCCTCTCTTGAGACAATTCTTGAAGAAATTGCCAGATCTTCAGGTTTAACATTGACAAAAGCCTTAAATTTTGGGTGAGTTTTAAAAGCGTTCAGGACCTCTACCGGTGGGTTTGTCCATTCGACTCCCGAGTAGGACCCTTCCGTTCCCTGTCTGAATATTACCACATCAATGTCAGGCTCAAAAAGGGAACCATCGGGATTTTTCTTGACAAAGTTCAAAGGATTTCCTTTGAAACTCCTGCAAGGTCTGACACACAAGTCAAGGTTAAACATCTGCCTCATTGAAACTATCGGGCTGAAATAAGTGTACCCTTTGTCCTTCAGTTGAGGGTCTAATTCCTTTTCAGCCTCTTTTTTAGGTTTGCTCGTAATTGCACCGAAAAGCCCAATTTTATACTTTTCAATGAGGGCTATAGTTCTTTCGGGAAGAGGATTTCCTTCTTTACACCAGAAATTCCAGCCAATATCTGCATTAACATAATCTGCTTTAAGTCCTGCTTTTTCAAGTACTTTTACAGCTTCGGGAAGAACGATTTTTCCTATGCCGTCTCCTGGCATAGTAACGATAGTATAATGGTTCATATCTACCTCCCAAAAAAGGGAATTGTATTATTTTAGTAAATAAATTTCAAGCCCGGAAATTCTCTTTGTCAAGACTATTTATTAGAAATGTCCCCTAAATTAACTAACTAAAAATGTCCTGTTATAAGTTTAGTTAGTAGAGGCTGTGGGAATTGTGGGAAACTATGCAAGAGTTTTCCACAGTTCGTCAATTTCTTTAGCCTTGTTTCTTTATTTTCCACTCCTTAACCTTTTGTTCCCGGAGCCAAACGGAAAGATATTGAGGGGTGGTCAATGGTGGCTTATAGGACTTATTGATTCTTTTTACGGCTTTCGCACTTCCATTTTAGGGGACATTTTTAATTAGTTTAAATAAGGACATTATCATATAGTTATGACACTTCTTGTAGAGAGACTTGACAATTGCAAAAAAAAGTTATATTATTATAAGGCTTGTCGTAAGACAGGCAATTTTTTAATTTTTGAAGGAGGAGTTTTGCCAACAATTAATCAGTTAGTCCGCAAGGTTAGAGAGCAGGTCAACTACAAGACCAAAAGCCCCGCTCTTCAAGGCAACCCGCAGAAAAGGGGAGTATGCACACGTGTTTATACAACGACCCCCAAAAAGCCCAATTCTGCCTTAAGGAAAGTTGCTCGTGTTCGTCTGACAAACGGTATGGAGGTGACATCATACATACCTGGAATAGGGCACAATCTCCAGGAGCATTCGGTTGTTTTAATCAGAGGGGGCAGGGTAAAGGATCTTCCGGGAGTGAGATACCATATCATCAGAGGTAAACTTGACACAACCGGAGTTGATGGAAGAAAACAGGGAAGGTCAAAGTACGGAGCAAAAAGGCCTAAGTCTTAAGTTAGCCCTTTTGGGGTTGATTGCTCTTTGATAATTTGAATTAAAGGAGTATGTTAGATGCCAAGAAAATCTTATGTTGCAAAAAGAGAGGTTCAACCGGACCCAATTTTTGGTTCAACTTTGGTAACAACTATAGTTAACAAAATACTTTTGAAGGGTAAAAAGGCAGTTGCAGAAAAAATTGTCTATGGTGCCCTTGATATAATTAAAAAGAAAACAAATGATGACCCGATAAAAATTCTTAATAAAGCAATAGATAATGTAAAACCAAATTTAGAAGTGAAATCCAGAAGAGTGGGAGGAGCAACTTATCAGGTGCCGGTAGAGGTTCGTCCTGACAGGAAGCTTTCTCTTGCCCTCAGATGGATTATTGAAAATGCCAGAAACAAGAAAGAGAAAAGCATGATGGAAAATCTGGCAGCTGAATTACTTGATGCATACGCCGGAAAAGGTGATTCCATTAAAAAGAGAGATGATACGCATAAAATGGCAGAAGCCAACAAGGCTTTTGCGCATTACAGGTGGTAGTGTAAGTGGCAAGAACAGTTCCTTATGAACGAAGAAGAAATATAGGCATTATGGCTCACATTGACGCAGGCAAAACTACGACAACGGAGAGAATACTCTATTATACCGGCGTCAACTATAAGATGGGTGAAGTTCATGATGGAACAGCCACAATGGACTGGATGGTCCAGGAGCAGGAGAGAGGTATTACCATAACATCTGCAGCGACAACCTGCAGGTGGAAAGATTGCAGTATAAATATAATAGACACACCAGGGCATATTGATTTTTCGGCTGAGGTTGAAAGGTCCTTGAGAGTTCTTGACGGAGCCGTTGGGGTTTTCTGTGCTGTAGGTGGAGTAGAACCGCAGTCAGAAACTGTGTGGAGGCAGGCAGACAGGTATAAAGTTCCGAGAATAGCTTTTGTCAACAAAATGGATAGACAGGGAGCGGACTTTGACAGAGTTCTCTCAATGATGAAGGATAGATTGAAGACGAGACCTGTTCCGCTTAACATTCCCCTCGGGAAAGAAGACTCTTTTACTGGAGTCATAGATTTAGTAAATATGAAGGCTATCAGGTGGCTTGACGACACTCTCGGTGCAGAATATGTGTTAGAAGAGATCCAGGATGATTTAATAGAAAAAACAAATCATTACAGGGAAATTCTTATCGAAGCAGCCTCAGAAGAGTCTGATGAAGTTATGAGCAAATATCTTTCAGGAGAGCAGATTGAGCCAGAACTGATAAAGGCGGCTTTGCGAAAACTTACAATTTCAATGAAAATCACACCAGTTTTTTGTGGTGCGGCTTTCAAAAACAAAGGCATTCAACCGCTTCTTGACGGAGTTGTAGATTTCCTTCCCTCGCCTCTTGATATACCTCCTGTAAAGGGAATAAATCCGAATGATGAGAAAGTTGTTGAATGCAAACCAGAAGATGAGGAACCGCTTGTTGCACTCGTTTTTAAAATAATGACAGATCCATTTGTTGGACAGCTCGCTTTCGTTAGAGTCTATTCGGGAAAACTTGAAACTGGAAAAAGTGTTTATAATGCCAATAAATCAAGAAGCGAAAGAATTGGTAGACTTTTAAGAATGCATGCCAACAAAAGAGAGGAAATTGGCGAAATTCTTGCTGGAGATATTGGCGCAGTTGTTGGCTTAAGAGATGTTACGACCGGCGAGACCCTTTGTGAGAAAAATCACCCTGTCATTCTTGAATCAATGAAATTTCCTGATCCAGTTATTTCTGTTGCCATTGAGCCTAAAACAAAAGCGGATCAGGATAAACTTGCAGGTGCTTTGGCAAAATTGATGAAAGAAGACCCTACATTTAGAGTTCATATAGACCACGAAACAGGCCAGACTTTAATCAGGGGAATGGGGGAGCTTCATCTCGAGATTATTGTTGATAGACTTACAAGAGAATTTGGTGTTTCTGCTAATGTTGGTAAACCTCAGGTCGCTTACAAAGAAACATTAACTACCCCCTCAACCGGGGAAGGGAAATATATCAGGCAGACAGGAGGAAAAGGGCAGTACGGTCATGTCAAAATTGAAGTGGAGCCGCTTTCCTCAGGTCAGGATTTTGTTTTTGAAGATGCCATTACTCAGGGAGTTATACCTAAGGAGTATATTCCAGCAGTCAAGAAAGGTATCGAGGAGGCGCTTGAAACTGGTTCTCTGGCAGGTTTCCCTGTAAAAGATGTAAAAATTAGGCTGGTTGACGGTTCATATCATGAGGTAGATTCTTCAGAAATGGCTTTTAAAATAGCTGCCTCGATGGCTTTTAAGGATGCTGCTTCGAAGGGGCATCCGGTTTTGCTTGAACCGATTATGAAAGTAGAAGTAACCATTCCAGAGAATTATATGGGTGATGTTATTGGAAATTTAAACTCGAGAAGAGGAAAAATAACCCATATTGAAACAAGAGGGGAATTGCAGATTATTGATGCTTATGTACCGCTCTCAGAGATGTTTGGTTATGCAACAGAACTTCGTTCTATAACTCAGGGTAGAGGAACATACAACATGGAATTTGACAGGTATGAGCAAGCCCCAAAGAATGTAACAGATTTGATAGTTGCCCGAATTCAGGGCATTTGAGCAAGGAGGCGAGTATGTCTAAGGAGAAGTTTGTTCGTAGTAAACCCCATGTGAATGTGGGGACAATTGGTCACGTTGACCACGGGAAAACCACTTTAACTGCGGCGATCACAAAGGTTCAGGAAGCAAAAGGATTGAGCAAGTATGTTTCCTACGATGAAGTTGCAAAAGCTTCAGAAGCGCATGGAAGACGCGACGCTACAAAAATTTTGACTATCGCCACCTCCCATGTTGAGTACCAGACAGCAAACAGGCACTACGCCCATGTTGATTGTCCGGGACACGCCGACTATGTAAAGAACATGATCACTGGCGCCGCACAGATGGACGGAGCAGTTCTTGTCGTTTCCGCAGAAGACGGTCCTATGCCTCAGACAAGAGAGCACATCCTTCTAGCGAGACAAGTAGGGGTTCCATACATTATCGTCTTCCTCAACAAATGTGACAAAGTTGATGACAAGGAAATTTTGGATCTGGTAGAACTTGAAGTTAGAGACCTACTCAAAAAATATCAGTTCCCTGGAGATGAAATTCCAATAATCAGAGGTTCTGCCTGGAAAGCGCTAAATGCTCCAAGCCCGGACCATGAAGACGCTAAATGCATTCAGGAACTTATGGATGCTCTTGATAAATACATTCCTGAACCGGTCAGAGACATCGACAAACCATTTCTTATGCCCATTGAGGATATTTTCTCAATCTCAGGCAGGGGAACAGTTGTTACAGGAAGAGTTGAACGTGGAGTAGTCAAAGTTGGTGAAGAAATGGAAATTGTCGGATTCAAGCCAACTTTCAAAACGGTCATAACTGGTGTCGAAATGTTCAGAAAACTTCTTGATCAGGGACAGGCGGGTGACAATATAGGATTGCTACTTAGAGGAACAAAGAAAGAAGAAGTTGAACGCGGTCAAGTCGTTGCAAAACCCGGAACAATAACCCCTCACACAAAATTTAAGGCTGAAGTTTATGTTTTGACAAAGGAAGAGGGGGGAAGGCACACCCCATTCTTTAAAGGATACAGACCGCAGTTCTATATGAGAACAACCGATGTCACAGGCTCTGTTGAACTTCCGGAAGGAAGAGATATGGTTCTGCCGGGAGACAACACTGAAATAACAGCAACACTTATCCAGCCGGTCGCCCTTGAAAAAGGCCTCAGGTTCGCTATCCGTGAAGGCGGAAGAACTGTTGGCGCCGGAACAATCACGGAGATATTGGAGTAGGAGCAAATGCTTAACGAAAAAATCCGAATACGCCTTTTGGCTTACGATCATTGGCTTCTTGACAAATCCACAAAGGATATTGTTGACACAGCGAAGAGAACGGGTGCAAGAGTAAAAGGACCTATTCCTCTTCCCACAGAAAAGGTTGTTTTTACTGTAAACCGTTCTCCCCATGTTGACAAAAAGTCAAGAGAGCAGTTTGAAATAAGAACCCACAAAAGGCTTTTAGATATTTATGACCCAACCCCGCAGACGGTTGATGCTTTGCAGAAGTTGACTTTACCGCCTGGTGTTGATGTTGAAATAAAGGCTTTTGACAAATAGGTGGTTTTATGAGAGTTGCCTATTTTAAATATATTGCGAGTATGTCGCTTTCAGGCGACCAATGCTTTAGGAGGTTTAAATGAAAATCGGGATTCTGGGGCGAAAAATGGGATGCAGTCAGGTGTTTGATCCCGAAACAAGAGAAGTTGTTCCGGTAACTGTTATCAAAGCCGGACCGTGTCTTGTTCTTCAAAAGAAAACCAAAGAAAAGGACGGCTATGATGCTCTTCAAATTGGACTCATAGAGCCGGAAAAAAAGAAGAAGGTTAATAAACCCCTTATGGGACATTTAAAAGCTTCTGGTGCAGGGTCTGCAAGTTTTATAAGGGAAATTAGAGGTGAAATTTCCACTTTAACCGTCGGCAGTCATATTAGTCTCGAAAACTTTGAAGGTGTTGAAAAAGTGGATGTTGTTGGCACTTCTAAAGGCAAAGGGTTTCAGGGCGTTGTCTTCAGGCACGGTTTTAGAGGCGGTGCGGCAACGCATGGCTCAATGTTCCATCGCGCTCCTGGCTCTATTGGAGCCTCTTCGTACCCTTCACGGGTCTTTAAAGGAACAAGAATGGGTGGAAGAATGGGCGGAAAAAGAGTTACCGTAACAAATTTGAAAATTGTCAGGATAGATACGAAAAACAGTCTGTTGCTTGTTAAAGGCGCAGTGCCTGGTCCGAGAAACGGACTTGTAGTAGTTTCCGGACAATAGGGAGAAATGGTCATGCCTACACTTGAAGTATTGAATAACAGTTTGGCAAAAGAAAAAGAGATAGACCTTCCGGAAGAGGTGTTTGGTTCTGAATACAGGCCTGATGTGATTTATGAAGCCGTAAAATGCTATCTCGCCAACCAGAGGCTCGGCACTCATTCAACAAAAAGAAGGGATGAGGTCAGCGGTTCAGGCAAAAAGCTATGGAAACAAAAACATACAGGCAGGGCAAGAATGGGAGAAATCAGGTCTCCTCTCTGGTACCACGGAGGAATTGTTTTTGGTCCAAAACCCAGAGAGTATTCTTACACAATTCCCAAAAAGGTGAAAAAACTTGCCATAAAATCAATTCTTTCGGAAAGAATCAGAAGGGGCAGTCTTCTTGTAATAAATGACTTGAGCTTGGAAACTGCCAGAACCAGAGCATTTTTAGAGAATTACGGAAAGCTGATGGAAGACTCAAAAACCACTCTTTTCGTTGACGAAAATGTTAGTAAGAATCTTATTCTTGCAAGCAGAAATGTTCCAGGAGTAGAAATCGTCGGCGTCAACGAAATAAACCCTTACAATCTTGCGAAATTCGGAAAAGTGGTCATTACAGAGAAAGCCATCGCAAAACTTTCGGAGGGTTTACAGTCATGAAATCTCCTTCTAAAATTATTATCAGACCTCTTCTTACAGAAAAGAATCTAATTGCTAAAGAAAAAACAGGCACACTTGCCTTTGAAGTTTCTGTGGATGCTGGCAAAATTGAAATTGCTAAAGCGGTCGAACAACTTTTTAAAACAAAAGTTGCTGAAGTTAGAACGATAAATCAAATGGGAAAAAGGAAGAGGCTCGGCCGTTATGAAGGGAAAAGGCCTGATACCAAAAAGGCTTATGTCAGGCTTAAAAAAGGACAAAAACCAGTTGAATATTTTGAAGGACTTTAAGGTATAGACTATGGCTATAAAAACATACAAACCGTACACTCCGTCAAGAAGGTATATAACAAACTCAACATTTGAGGAAATCACCAAGAAAAAACCTGAAAAATCTCTTTTAGAGCCCAAGAAGAGAATATCCTGCCGCAACAACGACGGGCACATAACTGTCCGGAGAAGGGGTGGAGGACATAAAAGACACTACAGGGTAATAGATTTTAAAAGAGATAAACACGAAATAGTTGCCAAAGTGGCAGCAATAGAGTACGATCCCAATAGAACCTGCCGAATTGCACTTCTTAATTATGCTGATGGAGAAAAGAGATACATCCTTGCTCCTGACGGATTGAATGTGGGTTCCACAGTGGTTTCAGGCCCGAATGTTGATATTCAGGTTGGGAACTGCCTTCCCCTTAAGAGAATTCCAGTTGGGACATTGATTCACAACATAGAACTGACCTCTGGAAAGGGCGGACAGATAGCGAGAAGTGCGGGAACAGCAGCTCAGCTTATGGCTAAAGAAGGACATTTGGCCATTGTAAGAATGCCCTCAGGAGAGATGAGGCAGATTAATATAGAGTGCTATGCCACAGTGGGTATGGTTGGAAACATTGAGCATAAAAACATTGTTCTGGGCAAGGCTGGCAGAACAAGACATTTGGGAAGAAGACCAAAAGTTAGAGGAACAGCGATGAATCCAGTTGACCATCCTCACGGTGGAGGAGAAGGAAAAACTAAAGGCGGAAGGCACCCGGTAACGCCCTGGGGACAGCCCACGAAGGGATACAAGACAAGAAACAACAAGAGAACGCAAAGGTTTATTCTTAAAAGGAGAGCGTAATGTCAAGGTCACTTAAAAAAGGCCCTTTTGTTGATTCACATCTAATGGAAAAAATTTCCAGGATGAATGAGGAAGGGAAAAAGCAGGTTATCAAGACCTGGAGCAGAAGATCTATGATTGTTCCAGAAATGTTGAATCATACAATAGCAGTACACAACGGAAGAAAATTCGTTCCGGTCTTCATAACAGAAAATATGGTCGGGCACAGACTTGGCGAATTTGCACCGACAAGAACTTTTAAAGGTCACACAGGTGCCAGAAAAGAAACTGCTCCTGCTGCACCGCCTGCCAAGAAGTAGGAGGTTTGAATGATTTTCAAAGCGAAAGCAAAATATGTCAGCACCTCACCACAAAAGGCGAGGCTTGTTGCGGATCTTATAAAGGGAAAAAAGGTTGGCGATGCTGTAGCCATACTCAGTTTTACAAGAAAAAAAGTGGCAAAGACCTTAGAATCCCTTCTTCACGACGCAGTTGCAAATGCTCAGAGCATACCATCTGCCCAGCAGGTTGATATTGATGCTCTTAAGGTAAAAGATGTGATAGTTGATATGGCATCTTTGAGAACAAGGAAAAGGACAATGCCCGCATCATTGGGAAGAGCGTTCAGATTTGTAAGAAGGCAGAGTCATATAACAATAGCCCTTGAGGAAGAGAAAAGGAGCTGATGCATGAATTTTATAATAATTGGTATTTCGGGAGGTGTCAATTGGGTCAAAAAGTTCATCCTGTAGGTTTCAGGCTGGGTTTCAACAAAGAATGGGAATCAAAATGGTTTGCAAGAAAAAATTACAAGGAGCAACTGCATAAAGACCTCAAATTGCGCAACGAACTCAAAAAGAGGTTTCAGCATGCTGGAGTTTCCAGAATTGAACTTGAAAGAGCGGGGAAAAAACTTACGATATATCTTTATACAAGCCGCCCTGGAATCATAATAGGCAAAAAAGGGGCGGAGATAGACAAACTCAAGGAAGATCTGCAGAAAAGAACTGATAAAGAAGTTTACATAAAAACAGAAGAAATTCACAGACCTGAAATAGATGCCCAGCTTGTAGCAGATGGAATAGCGATGCAAATCGTCAAGAGGGTTTCCTTCAGGAGGGCAATGAAAAGAGCAATGGAAGTTTCAAGAAAGGCGGGAGCCCTCGGGATTAAAATAAAAATCTCAGGAAGACTCAACGGTGCAGAAATAGCGAGATCCGAATGGTATCTTGATGGAAGATTGCCACTTCAAACTTTAAGAAGTGATATTGATTATGGTTTTTCAGAAGCTTTCACCACTTATGGAACCATAGGAATAAAAGTCTGGATTTTCAAGGGTGAAAAGATTAGCAAGCAATAAAGGAGAATTCCAATGTTAATGCCCAAAAAAGTCAAATACAGGAAACAACAGAGAGGCAGAAGGAAAGGTACAGCCACAAGAGGGCAGTTTGTCAGTTTTGGTGATTTTGGCCTTATGGCGCTTGAGCCCGCCTGGATAACAAGCAGACAGATAGAGGCGGGGCGTATTGCTATAAACAGGTTCATCAAAAGAAACGGCAAACTGTGGATAAGAATATTTCCAGACAAACCCTACACCAAAAAACCTCTTGAAACCAGAATGGGTAAAGGAAAAGGAAATGTTGAAGGATGGGTTGCTGTTGTAAAGCCGGGCAGAATCCTTTTTGAACTCGAAGGAGTTTCTGTGGAAACAGCGGCAGAAGCCTTCACCCTTGCCGCTCATAAACTTCCCATAAAGACTAAAATAGTCTCCAGAAGAGAGCAGGAGTTGCTACAATGATGAAACTGGAAGAACTTAAAGACACTAAAAAGATAAGAGAATTTACAATTGATCAGTTAAAACACGAGGAAAAAGAATTAAAAGAGCAGCTTGTAAAGTTAAGGTTTCAGCTTGTTGCGGGGCAGATAACAAACCATAATATCATCAGAGCATACAAAAAAGGGCTCGCAAGGGTAAAAACCGTGATCATTGAAAAGGAAAGAGCAGGAGCTCAAAATGGAAAGTAAAAAGACCTCTAGACGACAGACAAAAGTTGGAGTTGTTGTTTCCGACAAAATGAACAAGACGGTTGTAGTAGCAGTTAAAAGAAGGCTTTTTCATCCAACTTATGGCAAAGTCATAAGCCGCACTTCGAAATTCAAGGCTCATGATGAAAAGAATGAATGTAAAGTTGGAGACAAAGTAAAGATAATTGAAACAAGACCCATCAGCAAATTCAAGAGATGGGCTGTCAAGGAAATAATTGAAAAGGCTAAATAGTCCCGTTTAGGAGGCTCAAATGATACAGATGAGGAGTATTTTGACAGTTGCGGACAATTCAGGGGCAAAAAAAATTGCCTGCATTAGATTGAAAGGCGGGTCAACAGCCAAGAAGTATGCGGGACTTGGAGATATTGTAACATGCTCCGTAAAGGAGGCGATCCCACAAAGCAATACAAAGAAAGGGAAAGTTGTAAAAGCCGTGATCGTAAGAGTGAGAAAAGAGACGAGAAGAAAAGATGGTTCTTACATAAGATTCGACGATAATGCGGCAGTGCTTATTGACGATAAGGGAGAACCAATAGGGACAAGAGTTTTCGGTCCCGTTGCGAGAGAATTAAGGGAGAAAAAATTTATGAAAATAATCTCTCTTGCTCCGGAAGTTCTTTAGGAGGAATGAATGGCTCTTACTATTAAGAAGAACGATGTGGTGGTAGTAATATCGGGAAGAGACAAAGGGAAAAAAGGAAGAGTCCTAAGTGTGAACCGCAAAAAGGGGACCATTTTGGTTGAAAACTGTAATTTTGTTAAAAGACACACAAGACCAATTCCTCAAAAGAACATTAAAGGTGGTATCCTTGAAAAAGAGGCACCTCTTCCTTTTTGCAAAGTAAAACTTTTCTGCTCAGACTGCCAGAATCCAACTTCCATAAAATCACAAATTGGCGATAAAGGAAAGAAGATGAGAGTTTGCAAGAAGTGCGGTGCAGCGCTGGTTAAGGGAGCGTAAAGATGGCAACAAAGAAATATGTTCCAAGACTTTTTGAATTCTATCAGAATGAGATAACAAACGACCTTAAGAAAGAGTTTGGCTACAAAAATGTAATGCAGATTCCAAAACTTAAAAAGATAAGCATCAACTTAGGTATTGGAGAAGCAAAAAACGATCATAAACTGCTGGATGAAGCAATAGCGACATTGACTGCACTGTCAGGTCAGAAAGCGGCTATAAGAAGGTCAAAGAAATCGATAAGTAACTTCAAACTGCGCAAAGGGGTTCCCATTGCTGCCTGTGTAACGCTGAGGGGGTCAAGGATGTATGATTTCCTTGACAGGTTCATTTCTCTTGCCATTCCAAGAATGAGAGACTTTAAGGGTGTTCCTGATAGATCTTTTGACGGACGAGGTAATTACACTATCGGAGTAAAAGATCAGTTGATATTCCCTGAAGTTGATTATAACAAAGTTACGAGAGCGATGGGAATGAATATAACATTTTGCACAAGCGCAAAAACGGATATGGAAGCAAAAGCCCTGCTAAAGGGTTTTGGTATGCCTTTTAGGAAGTAAAGGAGAGTATATGGCTAGCGTCAAAATGTTTGCAAAAATGGTAAAAAAACCCAAATTTGAGATCCGTTACAGAAACAGATGCAGAAGGTGTGGAAGACCGAGAGGATACTACAGGAAATTTGCTTTATGTAGATTATGCCTTAGAGAGCTTGCTTTGCAGGGGCAGCTTCCAGGTGTGACGAAAGCTTCCTGGTAGATGGAGGAAAGTTGAGATGATGACAGATCCCATTTCAGATATGTTGACCAGAATAAGAAACGGGCTTGCCGCAAGAAAGAATTCTGTTGAGGTGCCTTCGTCAAAAATAAAGATAGAAATTTGCAAAATCTTAAAAGAAGAAGGCTATATTCAAAACTTTAAGGAAGTGGACGATGACAAGCAGGGAGTTTTAAATATAGATTTGAAATACCTTCCTTCCGGAAAGCCTTGCATAGAAGGAATTGAAAAGGTATCCCGTCCAGGAAGAAGACTTTACAAAAGAAAGGACGAGATGGAACCCGTCTTGAATGGACTTGGAATTGCAATAATTTCCACCAGCAGAGGCATTTTGACTGACAAGCAGGCCATAGAGCAAAACGTTGGTGGCGAAGTGCTTCTGAAAGTTTGGTAAGGAGAAAAAAATGTCAAGAATAGGTAAACTACCAATTCCTTTTTCCCCTAAAGTGAAAGTAAACATTTCGTCTGAAATGGCGATTATTGAGGGGCCTATAGGTAAAGTAAAAATACCTATTCCAAAAGGAATAGATTGCAAAGTTGAAGAAAACCAGATAGTTGTAAAAAGGAGCAACGATTCAGCGCAGCAAAAGTCACTTCACGGATTAACCCGTCAATTGCTATATAATGCTGTTTCAGGCGTGGAGAAGGGATTCAAGAAGGAGCTTGATATAGTTGGAGTGGGATTTAAGGCTCAGGTTGAAGGAAAAAAGGCGGTATTTAACATTGGCTACTCTCATCCAATTGAGCTTGCAATTCCTGATGGAATAAAGATATCAATTGACAAGGGAACACACATTGTCGTTGAAGGGGCAGACAGGGAATTGGTTGGACAAATAGCTTCAATAATAAGACATTACAAAAAACCAGACCCCTACAAGGGCAAAGGAATTATTTTTACTGGCGAAAAACTTATTAGAAAAGCCGGAAAACAGGCGAAGTAAGGGAGTGATAAATGAATCACAGACATTTTAGTTCAAATGAAAGAAGATTGTGGCGAAAGACGCGAATAAGAAAAAAACTGTTTGGAACTTCAGATACTCCCAGGATCTGTGTTTATAAAAGCAACAAGTTTCTCTACATTCAGGCAATCGATGATGAGGAAGGCAAAACTCTGGCTTCTGCCTCTTCAGTAGAAAAAGATTTTGCCAAAGAAAAAGGGACAGCCAGGAAGAACCTTAAATTTGCCGAAAAACTTGGTCAGCTGATAGCAGAAAGACTTAAGGAAAAAGGAATCAGCAAAGTTGTTTTTGACAGAGCAGGTTATCTGTATCATGGAAAAATAAAAGCGGTTGCTGACAGCATTCGCAAATCAGGTCTTTTAAATTAAGAGGGTGACGAATGGTTCAGAAATTTGAAGAACAGGAATATGAAATTCAGGAACAGGTTGTTTCAGTCAGGAGAGTGACAAAAGTTGTTAAAGGAGGAAAGAATTTTTCCTTTTCTGCCCTTGTTGTTGCTGGCGATGGGCATGGCAGAATTGGCTATGGACTGGGCAAAGCGAGAGAAGTACCTCTTGCGGTTGCAAAGGCTACGGAGAAGGCAAAGAAAAATCTTGTTTCAGTATCTCTCAAGGAGACAACCATTCCCCACCCGATTGTTGGTCATTTCGGTTCAAGCAAAGTTGTTTTAAGACCTGCCTCCAAAGGAACAGGAGTAATAGCAGGTGGAGCAGTCAGGGCAGTTATGGAGGCAGCTGGAATAAGAGATATTCTCACAAAATGTCTCGGGACAAATAATCCACAGAATGTTGTAAAAGCTGCACTCAACGGTTTGAAACGGCTTCAGAACACTGAGAATATGGCTTTCAAAAGGGGAAAAACAGTTGAAGAGATAGTGAGGTAAAAAATGGCTGGCAGAAAGAAACCCAAGAATGAAAATAAGCTTACAGTTACTCTGATCGGAAAACCTGAAACCGAAAAGATAAGGAAAGTGGTCTGGAGTATGGGATTAAGAAAACTAAACAGAAAAAGAACATACCCTGACTGTCCGGAAATCAGAGGAATGATATTTAAAGCAAAACATCTTCTTAAAGTTGAAGAGATTGGAGAGAAAAATGTTTCTGAGTGAACTCAAACCCAGCAAAGGTTCCGTTAAAAAGCCAAAGAGAGTGGGCAGAGGGCCAGGCTCAGGGCATGGTAAAACTTCCTGCAGGGGCCAGAACGGCCAGAAATCGAGGTCAGGATTCAGTATTCATCCGGGTTTTGAAGGTGGGCAGATGCCACTTCAAAGAAGACTTCCTAAGAGAGGTTTTACAAATATATTTAAAAAAGAGTGGCAAATAGTCAATACAGGGAATCTTGACAGGTTATTTGAATCAGGTGCAGTGATTGATAAAAAAGCACTCAAAGAGGTTGGCTTGATAAAAGATACAAAAAAACCGGTAAAAATTCTCTTAAAAGGCGGGATAAAAAAGTCTTTTACTTTGTATGTTGACGCTTTTTCAAAATCAGCAGCAGAGGCGATTCAAAAAGTTGGTGGAAAAGCGGAACAGGTGAAAAAGGGAGAATAACAAGTGATAGAAGCTTTCCAGAACATATTTAAAATTCCTGATTTAAGAAAAAGAGTAATTTTTACTTTTCTGATGCTGATGGTTTACAGAATAGGGGCTCAAATACCGACACCGGGTGTTAACGCTCTTGCCCTTCAAGAGTTTTTCAAACAGTATGCTTCGGGAATACTCGGCTTCTGGAACATTTTTTCGGGTGGAGCGTTTGCAAGATGTACAATTTTTGCTCTCGGTATTATGCCGTACATAACTGCTCAGATCATTTTTTCTCTTCTGGTTGTTGTCTGGCCATACCTTGCCAAACTGCAAAAAGAGGGAGGAGCAGAAGGAAGAAAGAAAATCAACCAATATACAAGATACGCTACAATTTTTATTTGTGTGGTTCAATCTCTCGGAATATCATACTGGGTTAAAAACCTTGTCAGTCCAGGCGGTATTCGTGTAGTTGCAAATCCAAATATCTGGTATCACATTTCTGTTGTGATAATTTTAACAGCAGGTGCTACATTTATAATGTGGCTTGGAGAACAGATAACTGCAAGAGGAATTGGGAACGGAATTTCACTAATGATTTTTGCAGGGATTGTCGTAGGACTAATTCCAGCAATAATAAAAACCTTCGAACAGTGGAGTCAGGGCAATATATCAATTCTTGCGATCCTTGTCCTTCTCGTATTTATGGTTGCGGTTGTTGCATTCATAGTTTATTTCGAGAGAGCGCAGAGAAGAATCCCGGTTCAATATGCCAAAAGAATGGTTGGAAATAAAATGATGGGGGGACAATCGGTATATTTCCCGTTAAAACTTAATCCTGTCGGAGTTATTTCAATTATTTTTGCGGTTTCTCTTCTGGGACTTCCTGCAACAATTCTTCAACTGCCGGCTCTTGAGAAATTTGCCGCAGTAAAGGTACTTTCCGAATATTTAAGTTATGGAACACTCACATATCTGTTTCTGTATGCGGTTTTGATTGTAATCTTTACCTATTTTTATATGAGTATTGTTTTTAATCCGGACGAACTTGCTGACAATTTAAAGAAATATGGTGGATTTATACCCGGGATAAGGCCCGGGAAAAATACTGCAGAATATCTATACAAAACCCTTACAAAACTAATTTTTGCCGGATGTCTCTATTTGATTATAGTGGCAATTCTGCCTGTTGTACTGATGAGCGGTCTACCGCTTCATCATTTGTGGGGAATAGGAAGCTACATAGAATCATCTTTTAAGACCATGCACCTTGACTGGATTCTTAACGGATTCAAAGTTCAGTTCTATTTTGGTGGGACTTCTCTGCTTATTGTTGTTGGAGTTGCAATGGATACGATCCAGCAGGTGGAATCTCAACTTATAATGAGACATTACGAAGGTTTTTCGAAGAGAACAAGGATTAGAGGTAGAAGAGGATGAGGAGCAGATTCATAGTTCTCCTTGGGCCACCGGGAGCTGGCAAGGGAACGCAGGCAAAAATGATTTCTGAAAAGCTTAAAATTCCGCATATATCCACAGGGGATATTTTGAGAGAATCTGTTAAAAAAGAAACTCCTTTATCAAGAGAAGTAAAGCAAGTTATGGAAAGGGGAGAGCTTGTCTCCGATTTACTCCTTGAGAAAATAATTAGAGAACGACTTAACGAGGAAGACTGCCAGGAAGGATTTTTGCTTGACGGTTACCCGAGAAACATCAGCCAATCTGAAACTCTTAAAGAGATTCTTTCAGAAAAGAACATTTTCAAAGATGTCATCGTTCTTGAAATATCAGTTTCAGATGATGAAATTGTTAAAAGGTTAAAAAACAGAAGGTCCTGTCCTGAGTGTGGAATGGTTTTCAATCTAATAACGAATCCTCCAAAAAATGATAATAAATGTGACAGCTGTGGAACAGACCTTATTTTGAGAGACGACGACAAGGAGAATACGGTCAGACAGAGACTTCTTGTTTATCATCAGAAGACGGAGCCAGTGCTTGATTTTTTTTCTAAAAGTGCCAAATTTTTAAAAATAGAGGGCACAGGAGCACCGGAGGAGATTTTAGAAAAAGTGCTGGAGAAGTTGAATTGATTTATTTGAAGAGCAGGGAAGAGATTAAAATTATGAACAGGGCTAACCAGATTGTTCTCAAAGTTCTTGATGTTCTTGAGGAGAGGATAAGGCCAGGAGTCAGAACAAAAGAACTTGACCGAATTTCAGAAGATATTACTGTTAAAGAAGGGGGGATTCCTGCTTTTAAGAATTATCACGGCTATCCAGCCTCGCTATGTGTATCGGTCAATGATGAGGTTGTTCACGGAATTCCTTCAGATAGAGTGCTTAAAGAAGGGGACATTGTTTCTCTTGATTTTGGAGTTCTTTATCAAGGATACTACGGAGATGCCGCAAGAACCTGCCCTGTCGGGGAAATTGCTTTAGAAGACGAAAAACTTATAAATGTAACAAAGAAATCCCTTGAAGCAGGAATTAAACAGGTAAAAGAAGGGGCAAAAATATCTGACATTTCAAAAGCAATAGAAGATTATGTTGTAAAAAATGGTTTTTCTGTGGTAAGAGACTTTGTTGGACATGGAATTGGAAAGAATTTGCACGAGGAGCCTCAAGTTCCAAACTTTTACACCGAAAAACCAACCTATCCAATAAAATGTGGAATGGTACTTGCTATAGAGCCGATGGTAAATGCCGGTAGTAGCGAAGTTCTTATTGAAAAGGACGGATGGACAGTGAAAACAAAAGATGGAGAAAGGTCGGCACATTTTGAGTATAGTGTTGCAGTGGTAGAAGATGGACCGATTGTTTTGGGAGTTTCTAATTTATGAGTAAGGACGATGTTATCCAGATGAAAGCTGTTGTAAAAGAAGCCCTCCCGAATGCTATGTTCAGAGTTGAACTGGAAAACGGACACAGGGTCCTTGCTCACATATCTGGAAAAATGAGGAAGAATTACATAAGAATACTTCCTGGAGACCAGATTCTTGTGGAACTTTCCCCATACGATTTAAATAGAGGAAGAATTGTTTATAGGTTTAAAAATTAACGGAGTCTAAAATGAAAGTAAGAGCGTCAGTAAAAAAAATCTGTTCCAAATGCAAGATAGTTAAAAGAAAAGGGGTAATCAGAGTAATCTGTGAAAACCCTAAACACAAGCAGCGTCAAGGTTAGGGAGGTGAAAAAGTGGCGAGAATAGCAGGTGTTGATTTACCACTTAACAAAAGGATTGAGATAGGCTTGACCTATATTTTCGGAATAGGAAGAGCCAGATCGAATGAAATTCTAAAAATTGCCGGGGTCGATCCAGACATTAGAGTGAAGGATCTAACCGAAGAGCAGGTAAGCAAAATAAGAAAAGCTATTCAGGAAGGTGGGGAAGTGGAAGGTGATTTGCGGAAGAAAATTCAAATTGACATCAGAAGGCTTATGGATATTCAGTGCTACAGGGGTTTAAGGCATAAAGCCGGGCTTCCTGTCAGGGGGCAGAGAACTCACACAAATGCACGAACCCACAAGGGTCCCAGAAGAGCTATTGCGGGCAAGAAGAAAGTTACGAAGTAATATAGGAGGAAGGAGACAAAATGGCAAAACCCTCAGTAAAAAGAGCGCCTAAAAAAGAGAAGAAAAATATTCCTCAGGGAAGAATTTACATTAGCGCTTCTTTCAACAACACCATAGTTACAGTTACAGACCTTGAAGGCGGAACGATCTGCTGGGCAACAGCCGGTGGTTCGGGATTTAAAGGAACTAAAAAAGGTACACCCTTTGCAGCTCAGGTGGCAGCCAAGAACGCTGTAGACAAGGCACTTGAAAATGGGATGAGAGAAGCGGATATATATATTCAGGGACCGGGGAGCGGAAGGGAATCTGCCATAAGGGCTATACAGGCTTCCGGTATAAGAATCAGGTCGCTCAGGGACATAACTCCAATACCTCACAACGGTTGTCGTCCCCCAAAAAGAAGAAGAGTATAAGTAAAAGGAGGTTCACTTGGCAAGATATCATCAATCAGTATGTCGTCTGTGCCGCCGAGAAGGCGAAAAGCTTTTCCTGAAGGGAGATCGGTGCTTCAAAGAAAAATGTGCCCTTGAAAAAAGAAATGTTCCTCCCGGTCAACATGGAAAGAGAAGAGGCAGAGTTATTGGCTATGGGGCTCAACTAAGAGAAAAACAGAAAGTTAAAAGGATTTACGGAATTCTTGAAAGACAGTTTAGAAACTACTTCAAAAAAGCCTCCTTGAAAAAAGGTATTACGGGTGAAATTCTTTTGACACTTCTGGAAAGAAGACTTGACAATGTTGTTTACCGACTTGGTTTTTCAACATCGCGTCCTCAGGCAAGACAACTGGTTTCACACGGCGCTGTCCTTGTCAACGGTAAAAAAGTTGATGTCCCGAATTATCAGGTAAAGCCAGCTGATTTGATTACTATAACTCCTAAAGCAGCAAAAAACACATTTGTTGAACAGGCACTTAGTTCGGCAAAAGGCAGAGGAATTCCTGAATGGCTTGAGCTTGATTCTGACAATTTAAAAGGAAAAGTTTTGAGAGAGCCTAAGAGAAGCGACATACTCTATCCGATTAACGAGCAGCTTATTGTTGAACTTTACTCGAAGTAATTGAATTTGTTAATTCAAGGAAAGGAATGCAGATGACACAGCCACTTATTAAGCCCAATGCTGTTGAATGCAATATGAAGACTCTTACCGACACTTACGGAGAGTTTGTTTTGCAGCCGCTTGAAAGAGGATGGGGAACAACACTGGGAAACGCATTAAGAAGAGTTCTACTTTCTTCGATTGAAGGAAGTGCTATAACAGCCGTGCAGATTAACGGAGTTCTTCACGAATTTACTTCTATTCCTGGTGTAAAGGAGGATGTTACAGACATCATTCTCAACCTTAAAGGAATACACTTGATCAATAGAAACGATGAGCCACAAATAATAAAACTCAAAGTTAAAGGACCTTCCGATCTGAAAGCGGGAGACATTCAGCATGATGCAAATATAGAAATAATTAACAAGGATCACCATATTGCGACAATAAACGAAGAGGGTTCCCTTGATATGAAAATGATTGTAAAAAATGGAAGAGGATATATTCCTTCAGAGCTCAACAAGACGGACGATCCACTCTTTGTTCCAGTTGATGCCATCTACAATCCTGTAACGAAAGTTAATTTTGAGGTTACCCAGACAAGAGTTGGAGAATCAACAGATTACGATAAATTAAAGATAGAAATATGGACCAAAGGAACCATTAATCCAAAGGATGCCTTGAAAACAGCGTCTGAACTTCTTTCAGACCATCTTTCACTTTTCGGAAAAATCGGCGAACAAGTTCTCTCCCCTGTTGAAACGGAAGAGCAGTTATTAAAACAGAAAAAGCCAAAAACAGATTTAAACAAAGTTCTTTCTCTTAAAATTGCCGAACAAGAATTAAGCAAAAGAGTTTTAAACGCTCTTGAGGAATTGGAAGTTAAAACTGTCAGGGACCTTGTCAAAATGACCGAAAATGATATTATGAAAGGCAGAAATATAGGACAGAAAGCCCTTGCGGAAATAAATGATTTTCTTGAAAAGTTAAATCTTACTCTTGGAATGAAAGTTTAAGAGGTTGAAAAATGCGCCATAACATAGACCACAGAAAACTTGGAAGAACATCAGAACACAGATTGGCACTACTAAGAAATCAAACAATCAGTTTGATCAAAAAGGACAGGATAAAGACCACAGTTGCCAAGGCGAAAGAAGTTAGAAGATTTGTCGAAAAACTTATAACACTTGCAAAAAAAGACACTCTTCATGCAAGAAGGTTAGTGGCAAAGGATATCCAGGATCCAGAGGCGTTAAAAAAACTTTTTGCCACAATCGGGCCTCTAAACGCTCAAAGACCCGGGGGATACACAAGAATAATCAAGGCAGGTTTCAGAAGGGGAGACAGCGCGGAGGAAGCGATAATTGAACTGGTTGGCCGCGAGCCAAAGTTTGAAGATAAGTCAAAGAAAAAAGCTAAGAAAAAGGAGAAAATTGAAGCCGCAGAACAAAAAGAGGTAGCTTCAGCAAAAGAGGAAGAAAAGAAAAAGGAAGTAACTCCCGAATCCAGTGAAGAAAGTAAACAGGAAACAGCCCCGGCTGAGGTTGAAGAAAAAAGGAGTACTGAAGAAATAAATAAGTCTGAAACTCCTTCGGAAGCCAAGGATGAAGAAAAATAAGCAGTTTTTAAAATGACAGAACTTTTTTCAGGTTCAAAAGGGCCTGTCCCTCTTTCAGAGAGGGTCAGGCCTTTTAATTTAAATGAACTTATCGGACTTAATGAAGTTATAGGGGAAAATACTCCCTTTGGTGCTCAGATAATAAGTGATTCTTTGACATCTTCCATTCTATGGGGACCTGCTGGAAGTGGAAAAACTACAATTGCAAAAATTATTTCAAAAAGAACAAGAAATTTCTTTTCTTCAATTTCTGCAGTTCTTTCTTCAATAAAAGAAGTAAAAGAGGTAATGATAAGGGCAAAAAGGAGATGGCAGGAAGAGGGAAGAAGCACTTTACTCTTTATAGACGAAATACACAGGTACAACAGGGCTCAACAGGATGCTTTTCTTCCCTATCTTGAAGAAGGATCTGTAATTCTTCTTGGAACAACTACTGAAAATCCATCTTTCCATTTGACAGAAGCCCTTTTAAGCAGATGCCAGGTAATAGTGATTCCCTTGCTTTCAAAAGAATCTATTGTAAAAATTCTTGAAAATGCTATTAAGAATGACAGAAAAATAAAAGAAAAAGCAGAAACAAAAATAAAAGCAGGTTTGCTCGAGACATTTGCGGACATTTCGGCAGGCGATGCCAGGTTTGCATTAAATGCTCTCGAATCTTTTGTTCTCCACTACCCCGAAGGAATGGGAATTGATCCCCCCTCCATTGTGAAATGGCTTTCCAAAAGCAAGATAGTTTATGACAGAAGTGGCGAAGAGCACTACAATTTAATAAGCGCTTTGCACAAATCTATTAGAAATTCAGATCCTGATGCCGCATTGTACTATCTTTACAGAATGCTTGAAGGTGGAGAAGACCCTTTATATATTGCAAGGAGACTTGTCAGAGTCGCCATAGAGGATATTGGAAACGCTGATCCCGTTGCTTTGCGGCTTGCGCTTTCGGCAAAAGATGCGGTTGATTTTCTCGGTATGCCTGAATGCGATTTGGCTCTTGCACAAACCGTTGTTTATCTCTGTGCCTCTCCCAAATCAAACTCTCTTTATGTCGCCGCTTCAGAGGTGAAAAAAGATTTAAAAGAGGGAAAGAGGTATCCTGTTCCCTTACACTTAAGAAATGCTCCAACAAAACTAATGGAAGAAGCTGGATATGGAGAAGGTTACATCTATGCTCATAGTGAGGAGCAGGGGATAGCAAAAATGGAATGTCTTCCCCTACAACTCAAAAACAGGAAATACTACCATCCAAAAGAAACGGGCTATGAAAAGAAAATAAAAGAATGGCTGGATTTGTGGAAGAAAAGAAAAGAAACATAAAAGATTGTTTCTAAATTTCCACTCCAATAAGAAGGCGCGCGATGTATCCTATTCCAAAACTTATTGACGCAACCGACAAACTTATCAAAATCATCTCAAAAAAAGGTTTAAAAAAGGGCCTATCTTTAGCCATAGCCAAATAAAAATTGAAAAAAGCGATGATAAATATGGCAATTAAAATTGAAACAAATAAAGCAATAAATGGACTTAAAAAAATAAAGAAAGGGAGAACAAGCAATGATACAGTTGCAATATAGGCAAAACCGGTGTAAATAGAAGATTTTAAAGGATTTTTTTCGTTTTCTTCTGCCTTTGTTGACAAGTATTCAGATGCCGACATCGAAAGTGAGGCTGATATACCGACAATCAGTCCAGAAACTGCAACAATTAAAGAATTTTGAAGTGCAAAAGTCAAACCTGCAAGACTGCCTGTCAACTCGACAAGAGCGTCATTTAATCCCAAAACCACGGAACCAACATATTTTAATCTCTCTTCATCTATCATTTTTATAAGTTCTTCTTCGTGTTTGTTTTCTTCTTCAATAATTTTTCTTGATTGTGGGAATTTTTCAACTATTAACCTGTACTGGTTTTCTGCTTCTGCTTCCCCCTTTTCAAGGAACTTAATGCCAAAAGTTAGCCCGAAAATTTTGCAAATAAACAAAAAGAGAAAAATTTTTATTTTTGACGCTCCAAAATCCTTTTTTGTGATTTCTTTCCAGACATTGTAGTGTCGAAGTTCGTCGCTTGAAATCTCATTAAGAATTTTCTTGTTGTTTTGATCTTTTTGATATTCAGCCAGTTTTTTATAAATATAATGTTCTGTAATTTCTTTTTTCTGATATGAGGCTATTTTTTTTGAATAATCGATTTGTTTCATTATTAAACTCCTTAAAATCAAAAAACAAATTTTTGTTATTTTTAATTCAATTCAATTTTAACAAAAAGAATTAGTTGGTTTTTTTGAGAAGGTCTTTAACAGTTTTTATTTCGGGATTGGTGGGGTCTATTCTCTGCGCTTGTTCTAAGAGGGATTTTGCTCTGTTTGGCATATCTACTTCAATGTATAGACGGGCAAGGTCAAGTATATATTTTGCAGTCCAGGGGTCATTTTCGATTGCAAGCTTTAATTCCCTTTCAGCCATATATTTTGATTTCATGTCTTTCATCTTAAGGTATGTTAAAGCAAGAAGATGTCTGCAGGGGGCAGAGAATGGATCGTAAATCAAAGCTGTTTTAAGATACTGTCCAGCCTCATAGATATGGTCTGTTTCAAAATATTCTTTTGCTATTAAGAAAAGGCGCTCTGCTTCCTTTTTTCTTCCTTCTTCAATCTTCTGGGATTCTGTTTTTCCGCTTCCCGTTCTTTCAATCTTTTCCATTTTTGAAACAGCAGCTTCCTGCTGTTTATGTTTTCCATTGAAGTGAAAAGATTCAATAAGGAGGATTGCTTCAGTCAGCTTACTTCTTATAAAAGTCAGGTGTTTTGAATATTTTTTTTGAACGAAAATGTCTAATTCTTCCGGTCTAAAAAGATGTTCAAGATTTCTGAAAGCATCAATTGCTTCCACCAGAGTTGATTTTTCATCAATACCTAAAACCCTGTATGGACTTAAACCAGGTATTTGAAGTGTCTGGGCAAACTGCTCGATGGATAATGATTGTGAGGAAATTAATTTTTCTCTTGAAAGAATTCCTTCTTTAAGATACTTTATTCGTGGTGGAATTCCTCCACCGGGATTGGTTGAAAGAAAACCAAGAATAAAAAGAAAATAAAGTTTTTGTAAAAGAGCTGGCTCATCAGTACCTAATATTGTTTTAATTTCATTAAAAGATAGTTCGCCCTCAAGTATATGAAGAAGATATCCCTCTTCCGGAAAAAGAGGAACGCATTTTGTAAGTTCTTCGAGCAAAACGGATTTTTTAAAAGAGCACTTTTTCAGAATTTCCAATGTTTGCAGAGGAATTTTTGTTGAGAGTTTTCTCAAGATTTCACTGCATTCAATTCCGATAGTATTCCCTAATGGATATTCATCAGAAGTTTTGACAAATTTGTAATTTTGATCAAGCGGAAATTCTGATAAGGTCTTTTCAATAGCGAATTCTTTGATGGCTTTGATTTTGTCCAGGTAAATATACCCTCTGGCATCAATATTAAAGATGTCTTTAATAATATTAGTTTCAATTGGAGGAAGTTCGAGACCTCCCTGAGAAAGCAGGTCTCTGTAGGTATTTCGAAAAACCTCATCCACAATACATTCAATTTTTCCTTCTCTGGAAATAATTTCGAAACGGGAAGAAGAAATCTGGAATTGATATATCCCGCTCATTTTTTCATTCATTAAGGTTGCAATAAACTCAAGAATGTTCATCCTCGGAAGAGGAGGTTCCTTAAGAAGTGGCTCGATTTCCTTCATAATTGTCTTAAAACTTGATTCTTTCATAAAACCTGCCACAATTCCGAGGGACGCTTTCTCTTCTGTATTTAATTCTTCTTCTTTTTGTAAATCAAGAATTACAGATGGAGGAATAACTCCAAATCTCTGTTCTACCTCTTTTAAAAAGTCTGTTGCTTTCTCATTTTTGATGTTACTTTTAAGCACAAGAAAATATGGGCAATAAGAAGCAATATGCTTCATCCCTTTTGAATAATCTTCCAATTGAATGAGCTCCCAGCTCGGTGGAAGCAGAAGTCTTGGTATTTCCTTGTCGTAAACTGCAAGAATATACTTTTTCATTTCCTCCCTCAAGTTAGTCATTCTTTCCCCAAACTTAATAATAGATTAAAAAAAAACTTATGTCAACATTCAATTAGATAAGTACTTTGCCATTTCAGGTGCAAAAGTTCAGAAACACATAAGACTTTTCTGAGGGTGAAAAAGGAGCGAAAAAAACTTATTTATGCTATCAATGAAAGAAAAATTAGTAGAGGCTGTGGGAATTGCTTCCACAGCCCTGTTTCTTTACTTTTCCTGACCTTAGCCTTTCATGGTCGCGGTAGTCAAAGGATGTGATTGACAAACATTTTTTTTGCATATTATTAGAGTGGAGGGTTTTTGGTGAATTTTTTGGTTGCTGTTAAAAAAATTGAAGGTTCTTTGCTGAAGGCATTTTCTTTTATTTTACCCCCCCCAGAAAAGTGCCAATTACACACAATTTCAAAGCAATGGAAGTTAGAAACTTTCCAAAAACCTCCGCCAAAAGCCAAAGAAAGAAGTGAAGCGAAGAACTTAGAAGCGAAGCAGAGACGTTTGTCACGGTTATAGTCAGTGACAGGGACTTAACTGCAGCAAACTTTGAATAAAGCAGATTCTCGATTTAATGAGATCTAAACAAAAATTGCGCATTTCTCCCGCGCCATTACAATTTGTACGAGCGAATGGCTCTTTTCACTTCTTAAAAGGAGATGATGATGAAACGGACACGTTCTCTAATTTGTCTAATAACAGTCGGATTTATCCTCTTTTTCTACGATTGTTCTTTAAGATTTATTAGTGGTGGAAACATGGAAGCAAAAGGACCCACCGTAAATATCAATAACCATATTTCGAAAAGATGTTCAGAAATCTATTCCGGCATAATTATAGAAGATATAACGCTGAAAATCCTTTCCTCAGGTGATGTTTCTTTTGATCTTGAAAAGATCAAAGAAGCGTATTATCAGATGATCACCATTGAGGAGAAAATGATGCAAAAAAAATTTCCAAAAGAAACTTTCAACTTATAATACTCTCTTTCGAAAAAAAGCCGGAAAGATATAAATATGTTGACCTATCATCCTAAACGGAGACCTCTCTTGTTCTCATTGATAAAAACTCGTCCGATGACGCGACTGAAACAATCCTTTGTGAAATATTTACTGAAGCACACGAGCTTATGCATTCTCTTTTAGACTATCCCGCTATGCGAAGCAGAATGTCAATTTGTTCCACCGGATGGTTTGAAGAGGGGTGCGCCTGCTATACTGAGTATACCGTTGCTGAGTGTACTGTTGGCATACGCTGTAAAGACTCATATTTAGATAAGGCAAAGGCAATAGAAGCCTTATGCGATGATAAAATAAGAGAATATGTTTTCACTTCTTTTTCGCCACCTATTGAATCTTATGATTTAACAAAAAAATCTAAAAAGATGAGCAAAGATGAGAAAATCACCGCCTGGAAAAGAATATCTGATGGATATAATGCGTCTTTAGGTATCTTCATTTTCTTTGAAAAAAACTGGGCAAAGAAAAACTTTATGAGATTATGAGGGAAATGCAAGGAAAACACGAATATCAGGATGAGGCTTTTTACCAGGACCTTGCATCGAAAGTCGGCTTTGACATCAGAAAAGTGACCAAGCAGGAGATAGAAAAGACTTTTGAGGAAAGAAATTAGCTCTTTCAAAACCTACTACCATCCTTTCTTTTTTTCCCATTAAGGTTTTCTAAAAGTAGGTCAAAATGGCATGCAGCGATAAGGAGTTGGTCAAAATCGGCGGTAGCTTCAGCCTAAATATCCTTAATTGCTATGCTTGAAGGGTGGGCGGTGACGACGAAGCACCCCCCTCCTTGCACCCGTAAAGTGAAAACCGACTTCAGGCAGGGATAAACATCTACGCAAAGGGCATTTGTTTAAACAGGGCGGTTTGTGAATTGCTGCTGCGAAAGATGGGGCAAAAAGGAAGACGGATTCGTTTGTTTAGCCCTCGAAGGCTAACTTAGTAGAACCTGTCAAAAAAAAGAAAGATTGCTTCGCAGGAAGATGCTGCGTAGAAGTGCTCGCAAAGACTGCGTTTTTTCTTACCACTCCCCACTTATCATCTCCTACCTCCTTTAAAAAATCCAGTATGTTATTGACTTCTACAAATACTTGACAACTTTTCTTTGCAAGGTTATATTATTACTCTTTGCGAATAGCGGAAAGAATTACTTTAAGGAGGATTTTATGGCAGACAAGAGTTTAAAAGTTACAGAAAATGTTCCGGGAAAATGGTATGTTGATGAAAACTGTATTGCTTGCGATTCGTGTGTTTCTATTGCACCAGATTTTTTCGCAATGAACGATGATTCGTCTCACGCCTATGTGAAAAAGCAACCCTCAACCCCTGAGGAAACCCAGCTTATGGAAGATGCAAAAAGTTCGTGCCCCACAGAAGCTATAGGCGACGATGGAGAATAAAAAAATGGGGCGCATCAGCGCCCCTTTTTTTAATTTTAATTTGTTATTTCCTTAAAAACTACCCCCCTCGATCCAAGTTCCTTCATAACAAACAGGTAATTGTTTATGTCTTTGCCTATGAATTCTGGAGGGAAAACTCCTTTTTCTCTAAATCTTTTGCTGAGGATTAACCTTGCTATAGCCGTCGCGGTGTAACCGGTAGTTCTTGCCATAGATGAAATTCCTTTTTCTGTATCCATTTTATCAAAAAGTTCAAACCTGTAATTTGCGTTTTTATTGTTAATTTTTCCTTTTATTTCAATTCTGAGTAGAGTTATATCTTCTTCTCCCTCACCAAAGCTCCAGAGTGGGAAAAGAAGTTTTGAGGTCAAAGCAAGCGGTACTATTTCTTTTCCATTTATTTCGACTTTTTGCTTTGAGAAAAATCCCGTTTCCCTTAAAACTTTAATTTTATCAATATGTCCAGGATACCTTAATGTTTTTTCAGCCATATTTTTTGCTTTGACGGTTTTAAGAAGTGTTCTCAATCCATCGGTATTAAATGCTTCAAGAGTTCCTACACCATTAAAATTTATTAACTCACTTTCACTTAAAGCTTCCATAGTAACCACCTTACCGAACCTTACGACCCTTGCAGGTCTCGTGTATTCTTCTATTACATCGATTGGAGAAAAGGGAGCTTTGTATTCATAGGGCCATTTTCTTTCTAAAGGAAGACCGCCCACATAAATCATTAAAGAGTCTATCTCATCGAGGATTTTCATCATTCTTCCTGCAATCAGGTTACTACAGCCCGGTGCTATTCCTGCATCAACTATGCAGGTGACCCTGTTTTTTTTAGCTTCTTCTTCAAGAAGAAAAGGGTCTTCTGGAAAGAAGGAGATGTCTACTATATCCTTTTTAAAGGAAATTACATTTTTTACACACTCATATCCCATAAAGCCTGGAAGTGCACCAATGACTATATCTGCATCATTAACTATTTTTTTAATCTCCTGTTTTGAACTTAGGTCACACTTCTTTGTCTTGATTCCTTTTTCTTTGAGGAAATCAAGCGCTTTTTGAGAACAATCAGCGACTTCAACTGTTAAATCTTTATCGAGGTAGAGGTCTCTTGCTATTGCACTTCCGACTCTGCCCGCTCCCAGAACTACCGCTTTCATTTCTCCCTCCTTTGCAAAAATCGGGAATTTCTATTTTTTCAAACTCCCTATAGATTTTAGCAAATTTTTTGATTTCTTTCTCTTTTTTTTCATAAATAAGGTGAATGAGAGCACCGCAAAGCAAAAGAGCCTCTTTGTCGTCACTTTTTTTTGAAAAATTTAAAAGATTATTTTCTGCAATTAATAAATCCTGATGGTAACCGAGGCAGTCCTGCATTTCAGATAAAATTTTTTTCATTTTTGCTTGATCTTTTTTCCAAAAACATTCTGATATTTCAAAAAGATATCTCAATTTTTTGAAAGAAATTCGCACTTTGTGAAGTAAGTCTGGGGTACCTTTTGTTCTAAATTTCTTGGTTCGTTTTTTAATTTCGGTTTTCAACAAACCAAATTTCTCTTTTGCACTTTCACAGAACAATTTTCTGCCGTGAAAATTTCTTGCCTCACTTTTCCTGAAAGAGTTTTTTAACCTCGAAACAAGCTTTTTAAATTTTGCAGAGGCAAAAACCCGTTGAACAATTTCAATTTCATCTTTTTTGATTTCTTGAACAAATTTAATGACCTCTTTTTCTTTGCCCTCTGAACCTATCTCTTTACAAAAAGATTGCAGATGATTTTCAAAAACATCAAGGTCTCTCAATCTGGCAAGGTCTAAAGCATAAGAAGATAATTCTATGCTCAAAAGTTTTGATTTTTTTGGTCCAAAAATTTCCGGGAAAATGGTAAGGTAACTCCTTGCCTTTCTCAGAGCAACTCTCATTTCGTGAATATATTCCGGGTCGTGGTTCTTTATTACACCACTTAAATATCCTTCAATTTTTAAAATTTGTTTTAAAAGAGACTTTGATAGAGCAGTTGCGGTCAAATCCTCCTTTCCTACTTTCAAATCAGCTTTTTCCTCGTCTAACACGAAAGGAATTTTCAATTCTTCAAACTTCTGAGAAAAATTCTCTTTAAGGAAAATTCCCAGGGAGGTAAAAGGTGTTACTTCCTTTTCCGATACTAAGAAATCTGCTTCTATGAAATCTGGAAATTTTGTTTCAGTTTCGGCAATAGGATTTTTGAGGCTAACATCAAAATATAAATTCCCTCTAATTTTTCTTTCAGGAGAAATCTTAAAAAAGGTAGGCTTGCTCCTGGCTTCAATTACAAGGAATGGGAAAATTGTTTTGAAAACAGCATCACTTTTCTCAATCCTTTTCTTTCCTCTTTTAAAATCTATATAATAAGCGTTGTGATTTGTTTTTTTCTTTTCATAAATGAATATTTCTTTTTTGGTAAATTCAAACTTTGGAGTGTCAAAAAAGACAATTTTAATAAAAGATGCACTTCTTTTAACAACTTCGATACTTTTTCTTTTCAAATTGTTATCGAGAAGAAGAAAACTGCTTTTCAGGAAAAAATTTCTTTTTGGCTTTTTCGGACTAACCTCTACCATTTCTCAAGCCTTTTTTGTATGAGTCAATTGTTTTTTTGCTGTAATCCATTTTTCTTAAAATGTTGACGAGAGCTTCGATGTTATAGTCAAATCTGACTATTTCTCCTTTTAAACTATTTCCATCTGCTCTTATAAATGCAAGCGAGCCTCGAGGATCGCCATCAATTGGCTTACCAACGCTTCCTCCATTCACTACAAGGATTTTGCCTATTCTCTTTACAAAAGGTATATGGGAATGTCCTGTAGCAACAATTCTGGTTTTGCTCTCGTACCCACTTATTTTTTTTAATAGTGCCCCTTTTGTAATGCTCGGGTAAATGTAGTCGGTAATATTAAGGGGACTTCCGTGGCAAAGTAAAATTTTTTCATCCACAAGCGAAATAGCAGGAAGTGAAGCCAACCATTTAATCAGTTTTTTTTGCCTTGAAGAGAGAGATTCCTTTGCTATCCTTGATGAAAGAAACTTAATATCAGAATTGCCTTTTACAGCTATGCACTTAGAAGATTTTAAAATTTCAAGAACATCGAAAGGGTTTGGCCCTTTTCCACAAATATCCCCTGCAACAAGTATTTTATCTGCTTTTCTTTTTTTTATGACTCCAATAGCAGATTCGAGGGCAAAATAATTTGCATGAATGTCTGAAACTAATGCGTAAAGCAATTTCAAGTTTCTTCCGGGAAAAGAGACACCGCTTCTTTTAAAATCTTTTCAATTTTTTCAATGTCTTTTGCTCTTCCTTTTTTTGGCTTTATCTTGATTAAATCAATTTTTATAATAAATTCTCTTATTTTTTCTTTATCTCTGTATGAATTTAAGTCTGGAATATTTTTCAGGACTGAAAAATTTGCAAGAATTTTCCTTTTATGATTATCCAGAACCTCATCGAAAAAAAATTCAAGTTTCTTAATAGAATTCAAAAACTGTTTTTTAAGGAGACTATCCTTTCTTTTAATTTTCTTTTCCACACTTTTCCCGCCAGATTTTTTCTTATTTTCAAGAACCATTTAGAACCCTCGCAATTCTTGCCTTTAAATCCCTATCAACACTTTTGGGTGTTCTGTTTGCATTGACTATTTCAAATTGAAATTTTTTCTCCATTTTCTTGAATTCAAGCCTCATTTTTCTCTGGTATTTCAAGAAACTTGTGAACCAATCTTTTGAAAATCCGAGGTCCATACCAGATTCCCAGTAGTCCAGCTGCTGGTGAGCCTGAAAAGTTCTCTCCACAAGAACTGAAGGTGAAACAGAAAGATAAAGAACAAGATCGGGGATTATAGCCATTTCATAAATAGCTTCTATCCATTCCCTTTCTGCCCCTCTTATTATAGCCCTCGCCATTAGAGTATAGATGTACCTGTCTGCAAGTACTATAAATCCAGCCCTTAGCGAAGGAATAATGACATTTTCAAGTTGGTCGTAAAAATCAGTTGCGTAAAAAAGTGTAAGAGTCCTCGGGCTGAGGACATTTCCCTTAAGGGCAAGTTCAAGCTCATTTGCGACAAGAATGCTTCTTTTTAGCCCTGTACAAACTACCGGATAGCCTTTTAATTCAAGCCATTTTGTAAGAAGTTCAATTTGAGTTGACCTTCCTGAAGAATCTGGCCCTTCTATAACTATCAACTTTCCTTTTAGTTCTTCTGGCCTGACAGTAGGAAGGGGGTTTTTTAAGAATTGTTTCATACTGCTCCCCTTTTCCTGAATCGTGAAAGGTCTATTTTCTCTTCCATAATTTTTCTTGCAAGGGTTTGCTGATAATGGACATCCTTTGTGCCGTCAATTGTTGTGAACTTATATTGTCTCGATAAAGAAAGATAGGTTCTAAGGATTTTTCCCTGAAAAATCTTAAAACTTTCAACTATATCTTGAGAGAGATTAAGATCCATACCAGCTTCAAAGTATTTGAGCTGCGGCCTTCCAGATAAAATTCTTTCGCAGGCAACCTCAAGAGGAACCCTGTAAAAAAAGGTTATGTGGGGTATTATTGCAAAACTGTAAAGTTTTTTTAACCACTCAAGATTACATCCTCTAACGCTATCCCTTGCAAAAGCGGTAAAAATATACCTGTCGCAAATAACAATATATCCCGCTTTAAGCATAGGCAGAATCTGTCTCTCATACCTGTCAGCAAAGTCTGTGGCGTGAATAAGGCTGAATGTTGTACGAGTAAGAGCCTGCCTTTTTTTCCCTTTTCTTGTTGCTCCCTTTACTATTTCAGATGAATTCCATTCGCTGAAAAAGACTTTATAATTTAGCCCCAAGAGCCATTCATATAAAAGGTGCGCCTGTGTTGATTTACCAGAACCGTCTGTTCCTTCAACAACGATGAGCCTGCCTTTGATTTCTGACCTTTGATTAAAAGCATCTTCCTTTCTCATATAGTGGAATTTTATAATAATCAATCCTTATTTGCAAGGTTTAAAAATAGTGGATTTTTGCCCAATTGTTTCAAAATTGAAATATTAAATTTAAGAAGCTAAACCTTTTGAAGTCAAATTCGTAATAGTTTTCTTAGGAGGTTTGTAATGAAAAGAATCATAATTGCTTTTATTGCTCTTTGTGCTTCATTTGCATACTTTTCTCAGGAGGAGGGAAAACTTAAACTTTCTCTTCAGGATGCTCTCTCTTATGCGCTTAAAAATAATTTTGATATAAACATTAGCAAAATTGACTACAAAATGAGTGAGATAACTCTTAAAAGTGCAAAAGGAATTTATGACCCTCAATTAACCTTCGATTGGGGAGCTTCAGTTAATCGCCAGCCAACCACGAGTCTTCTTCAGGTTGGAGCTTCAGCGTTCACCCTTTACCAGTCGAGGCAGGATAAATACAATTTTGGATTGAACCAGCTTACTCCCTGGGGACAGACTTTTTCCCTGAGCTTTACAAACACAAGGGCAAGTACTAATTCAAAGTATTCTTTTTTCAATCCAACCTACTCATCAAATTTTTCTTTCTACACCTCACTTCCTCTTTTAAAGGGCTTTGGCTATACAAACACTAATGCAACCATACTCAAAGCAAAACTTAACAGAGAAGCGGCAAATTATACTTTCAGGAAAATGGTGAGAAATTCGCTAATTGATGTAGAAAATGCTTACTGGAACCTTGTCTATGCAACAGAACAGTATAAAGTTACACAAAAAGCTCTTAAACTTGCGAAGGAGTTTCAAAAAGAGACCGCCGCAAGAATCTCTGTTGGCACGCTTGCCCCGGTCGAACAGATTTCTGCAGATGCACAGGTGGCTCAGAGAGAGGAGGAATTAATTTCAGCAGAGAGCCTTTTAATAAATTCAGAGGATATTTTGAAAGTGCTTCTGGGAATAACCAGAGAAAGTCCAGAATGGAACAAATCTATAGTTCCAACAGATTATCCTCTTGTTGATGGCAAAAGTTATAATGAAGAGCAGTCCATTGAGGAAGCAATTGAAAATAGAGAGGAAATAAAGGAACTTAAGTCAAATCTTGAGAAAACAAAAATTGATACAAAAACCGCAAAAATTAACCTGCTTCCCTCTTTGAACCTTGAAAGTTCAATGAGTTACGCTGGGTCAGCCGGGGATTACTACAAACAGGGAACAAATTACTTTGTAGATGAGAGTTTTAACGACGCATGGGATATGGTCAGAGAGAGGGATTACAAATCATGGTCTATTGGTTTATCTTTTGCCTTTCCCATCGGAAATAGATCACAAAAATACCTTTACCAGAATTACCGTCTTATTGAAAACGAAGCCGGAATTGTCCTTGAAAAAACAAGACAAAGCATAATAAGTGAAGTGAGAAACTCATTTAGAAATCTTCTTAATACAGAAAAGAGAATAAAAGCAGCAGAGGCAAATCTTAAACTGCAGGAGGAAAAATTACAGTCAGAAAAGAAGAAATACGATAACGGCCTGTCAACTTCCTTTAATGTCCTTTCCTATCAAAACGATGTTCTTTCTGCCGAAATAACTCTCTTAAAAGCCAAAATAGATTACCAGCTTGCGCTTTCTGTCTTTGAAAGAGCAAAGGGCAGTTACCTCAATTTCAGAGGAATAGAGCTTGAAACCGATTCAAACTAAAGGTGGAGAAGAAAATGGATGAAGAAAGGGAAAATGTGGAAGTTACAGAAAAAAAAGAAAATGAAAAAGAGGAAATTGGTTTTTTAAATGCAGTTCTAAAATTTTTCATCGAGCCGACCGGAATTTTTCCAGTTCTGGTTGAGAAAAAAATCTGGTTTTTTTTCCCGATCTGCCTTCTTTCCCTTTCAACATTTTTTTCTACTTATGTTTTCTTTGAAAGGATTGATAGAGAGAGTTTCATGAGGGAACAGTTCAGACACAGCAAATTTTCTTCCCAGATGTCGCAAGAGCAGATAGACAAAGCGGTTAACGACTTTAAAGAGAAAAGCAGTTTTTTACAATCTATAACCGTCCCAATTTTCATTCTTGTGTGGCTCCTTCTCGCCTCTCTTGTTTATTATCTATGCTTTCTTGCGTTAGGAGGAGAAATATCATTCATTAAAACATTGTATGTGGTTTACTGGGCTGAACTGACAACCTGCATAGCCCAGATAATATCAATTCCCATAATGCTTGTGAAAGCTCCGGATGAACTTTTAAATCCTCAGGAGATTTTGCTTACCAATCTTGGAGCAATAATTGGTAATGAAAATCTTTCACCAGTTATGTTTTCCTTGCTGTCAGCAATTGATGTTTTTGCAATATGGAATCTAATTCTTATAACTTTGGGGCTTGCAGCAATATCAAAATTGAGCCAGAACTTTTCAGCAATAATAGTTTTTTCCCTTTACGGTGCAAAGGTTGTTTTAAAAACCGTCTGGATAGCCTTTTTTCTTCAATAGGGGGATTTTGTGAAAAAGAAAACAATAATTTTTGTCGGGCTTGCAGTTTTGATTACTTTTATTGTGGTAGTCTCAATTTTCAGAAAATCTCAAAGTCCAATTGAAGTTGAAACAACAAAAGTAGAAAAAGGAGATATTAGTCCTACTGTGAATGCGGATGGTCTGGTTGCGGCAAAAGTGGCAGTCAACATTCAATCTCAGGTCATGGGCGAAATTATCTCCCTTCCATTCAAAGAGGGAGATAGTGTAAAAAAAGGAGACCTGCTTGTTCAGATAAATCCGGATACTTACGAAAGGGATGTTTCTTCTGCAAAAGCATCTTTTGATGCTGCCCTTGTTGCTCTCGACGAATCGGAAGTCAATCTTGCCCAGAGAAAAAGGGACTATGAAAGAGCGTTAAAACTTCATCAGGATAAAATTTTTTCTGACGATCAACTCGAGAATGCAAAACTTATCTACGATCAGGCAATCCTTCAAAACAGAGAGGCAAAAACGAGAGTGGCTCAGGCTAAGGCAACACTTGAAAGGGCTAAAGATTATCTTGCAAAAACAACATTGCGCTCTCCAATAGACGGAGTAATTACAACTTTAAACGCAAAAGAGGGCGAAACTGCAATAATGGGGACTATGAATTTTGCAGGAACAGTTATTTTGATTGTTTCCGACCTCTCTGAAATTATAACCGAAGTCCAGGTTGACGAAGCAGATTTTCAGAAACTCAAGATGGGACAGAAGGCGACTGTAATAATAGATGCCCTTGGAGGAAAAAAATACGACGGAAAAGTGATAGAGATTGGTGCTTCTGCCCAGCAATCTTCGTCAGGGCTTCAGACAAACATAAGGCAGTTCAAAGTGAAAATTGCTATTACAAATCCTGATAAAGATTTGAAACCGGGAATGACAACAAGGGCAAAACTTTACGCAGAAGAGAGGAAGGGAGTCCTGAAAATTCCAATTGGTGCAGTAAAGTCAGAGATTAAAAATGGAGAACAACAATATTTTTGTCTGAAAGTTGAAAAAGGAAAAGTTAAAAAATGCGAAGTCAAAACAGGGCTTGCTGACGATATCAACATAGAGATAATTTCAGGTCTTAATGAGGGAGAAGAAGTCATCACTGGACCTTACAGAATATTTAAAACCTTAAAAGAGGGTGATAAAGTTAAAATTAGGAAATTGGCTAACGGGAAAAAAGAGGGAAACGAAATAAAGGTTGAAGTTTCATAATGGCGGCTCTAATAGAAGTAAGCAATCTCAAAAAAGATTATCCGATGGGGTCTGCTGGTGTTTTTAACGCACTTAAGGGGATTGACCTTAAAGTTGAAAAGGGCGAATTTGTGGCGATTATGGGGGCTTCTGGTTCTGGCAAATCAACGCTTTTACACCTTCTCGGATGCCTTGACACTCCGACATCGGGAAGCTATCTTCTTGAAGGGACACCTGTTCATACTCTCTCAAGTGACCAGCTTGCAGAATTGAGAAATAAAAAAATAGGTTTCATTTTTCAAAGTTTTTATCTTCTTCCGAGAGCAAACGCACTTGAAAATGTTGAATTGCCACTTATTTACGCAAAAATTCCACCTTCAGAAAGAAGAAGAAAGGCAATGGATGTGATCTCTTTTCTGCAACTTGAGAATCACGCCCACCACCTTCCCAATCAACTTTCTGGAGGGCAGAGACAGCAGATAGCTATAGCAAGGGCTCTTGTCAACAAGCCCTCTTTGATTATGGCTGACGAACCAACCGGAAACCTTGACAGTTTAACATCTCAGAGAATTATGGAGCTTCTTAAAAAACTTAATGAAATGGGCAATACGCTAATTCTTGTTACCCACGAGGCAGACATCGCAGCCTACGCAAAACGGCTTATAAAGATTAAAGATGGCAGGATAATCTCCGATGAACTTATGAAGAAGAATTAGGGGAAAAATATGGCTTCGGCTCAGATAAAAAAAGAAGAAATATTCGGTTTATGGGGGACATTTGTTGAACTTGTTAAAGTCTCTTTAAGGGCTATTATGGCAAGTAAGATGCGTTCTTTTCTTACAGTTCTTGGAATAATAATCGGAGTCCTTGCTGTAGTAACGGTTCTTTCAATAATACAGGGGGTATTTGCCTCGTTTTTCAAAGAGTTTGAAACTATGGGCGCAGATACGATGTTCATCAGACCGAACTACGAGATGTTCAAAAGCCATGTTGAAGGAATTAGAAGACTCAAAATGACATACGATGATGCTCTTTATGTAAAAGAAAATGTACCGGATGTGAAAGATGTTGCTCCCTTTTTAATGAGCACTGACCAGATTTCATACAGAGGGAAAAAAGATTCTACACAAATAATAGGAACAACGGAAAGTTATATAACGGTCAACAACCTCGGGCTTGATGAAGGAAGGTTTATTTCAAATGTCGATGTGGCAACGAGAAGAAAGGTTTGCATAATAGGTGTGGACATAATAGACAAACTTGCTCTTCCTCCCCAGTGTGTAGGTGAAGAGATTCAAATCGGTAGGGGAACCTATACAATAATTGGAGTGCAGGAAAAAAAGGGCGGTTCGTTCGGGCAGAGTCAGGACGACATTATTTTCATCCCCTTAACCACTGGAATACAGCAATATGGACAAACCGTTGCCAATCAGGTCTTTATGGTTGTTCAGGTGAAAGATGCCAGAAGGATGGATGATTCAGTTGATAAAATTTCAACTGCGTTAAGAAGAAAACACGGACTTAAATTCGGACAGGAAGACGACTTCAGGATATTCACCGTTGAGCAGGTGAGAAAAATAATAAAACAGTTTACATCTATTTCAACAATGGTAGTTACTGCTATCGTTTCAATAACTCTGATTGTTGGTGGTATAGGAATAATGAACATAATGCTTGTGTCGGTTACGGAAAGGACAAGAGAAATAGGGATAAGAATGGCAGTGGGGGCAAAGAGAAAACATATTCTTTACCAGTTTCTTCTTGAATCGGTTACACTTTCAACCCTCGGAGGGGTTATCGGGCTTGTGTCAGGATGGGGTCTTGCACATTTTATCGTTTTTATTTTGAGAAAAAGCGTTTCAGAAACATTCCCGCCGGCTTATGTTCCTATCTGGGTCGTCTTTTTAAGCCTGATTTTTGCCGCTTTAACAGGAGCGGTTTTTGGTGTCTATCCAGCATACAAAGCTTCCCGCCTCGACCCGATTGAGGCTTTGAGGTATGAATAAAATTAAAAAGAAAAAGTTTGATAAGTGTCATTGCGAGCAGACGTAACCTGTCATTGCGAGCCCATCTTCGGAGCCTTCTCTTACGAAGCAATCTCCCTCTTTTCAAACAAAGTAAAATAACTTCGTTTGTGTATTCCTCAAAGTAAATCGCTTTAGGACATTATCATATATCTTTGACAGGGAACTTATGGGAATGGCTCGACTGGTTTTTTCAAACACCGCCCATTGAACCCGAAACCTATCAGCCGAACCTTTTAGAGGAGTAGTTGGACAGCATAATAACATATACAGGCATAAAAACAGTGAGCCTCGTTTTCAAGCCTCCCTAAAACCCGTCCAGAATCCTTAATTTTTCAGGATTCCGTTACTGCTTTCAAATTATCCTCGAAAGCAGTGTTATTCCAATTTATCTCTATTTTCAGCAATATATTTTTCCCATTTATCAATGTTTTTACCAAATTTTTCTCCAGTTATTGCGTTTAATGCCCCTTCCGTCCATTCGAGCCGATAGTTACTATTTTTAGCATCCACTAAAAGTGTAACGAGTGGTTTTACCGCTTTAAAAATCTTTATACCCTTTTCATGAGCGATGTTGTGTAATACGCAGGCTGCATAATCACGAACAAACATATCATTATTTAGACCAAGCGTGGAAACCAGAAAATCAATTGCTCTGTCATTTCCTATTTTACCCAGAGCATTCAATCCCAGTGTAAAGAAATAACTATCGTCTTCATCTTTTATGTCCTTTGAGTTGACAAAATCAATTAGAGCATCGGCAGCTCTTGGGTCATTTGTTTTTCCCGGAGCCTCTATCGTTTCTTCATTTGCTTTTTCCTTTAGTTGCTGAATTAATAAGTCTATTCCACCTCTTGAAACAATTTCTACTACCTCCTTCTTTCTTTTCTGATGGGCAATATAAGAAAATAATATTAGAAGCACCACAGCTATAAGTACAATTAAAAAATCAGATTCATAATTTTCTCTCCATTCTTAACACCTGAGATTGATATCGTAATGTTTGAAAAATTTGATTACCAATCGTTTCTCTTTTAACTTTATTGTAATTTATTTTACATTTGTGTCAAGAGGCGGTACAACATTACCACCTCATAATTTCTATCTTTATCTCATTTTGAAGTATAATCTTATTTTTGAGGAAGTTGTGAAACAACAGGAATTTTTAACCGATATAGAAATAGTTGAAAAAGTCAGAAAAGGTGACAAAGAGGCTTTCTCTCTAATTGTTGAAAGGTATCAGAAGGGACTAATAAACCTTCTGTTTCCTCTTATGAGAAATTATGAGGAGGCAATTGAACTCTGTCAGGAAGTTTTTCTTAAAGTCTATTCTCACCTTGACCAGTATGATAGCAACTACAAATTTTCAACATGGATTTATAAGATTGCTAATAACCTTGCGATAGATTTTTTAAGAAAAGGAACACCGAAAATTGATTCTATTGACGAGGAGAATGAGAACGAGGAGAAAAAAATTGAAATTGAATCAACGGAATTGAATCCTCATGAATGTCTTGAAAAAAAGATGGTGGAAGAGGAAATTCTTTCAGCAATTTCCTCTCTTGAACCTTTAAGTAGAGAGTTAATAATCTTAAGACATATCCATTTCCGTTCTTACGAAGAAATGGCAAAAATTACTAACCTTCCCGTTGGAACAGTAAAAAATAAGATTTTCAGAGCTCGCAGGGAATTAATGAAAAAACTTGAGAAAATAAAATGAAACAAAAATTATTCTCTTTCGTATCATAGAGATAGGTGTTCAGTATGATTTGCAAAAAAATAGTTGAACTTTTACCCCGATTTATTGAAAACGATTTTAGTGCCAATGAGTATGAAGAAATTGCTCGCCACCTTGAAGAGTGCGAAAGGTGCAGGAAAGAGTATGAGGCAATGAAGAAACTTATTGACTGCCTTGAGAATATCCCTCTTTTGAATGTGCCAGATTCTTTTAAAGAATCTGTAATGAAAAATCTTGAAAAAATTAAGGACAAAAAGAATGGCTGATGAAGAAAAAGTTTTTGCTTCAAACAGGGCTGCCCGCCATTTTTATGAAATTCTCGACGCTTACGAAGCAGGAATAGTTTTAAACGGTTTTGAAGTAAAATCAATTAGAGAAGGGAAAGTCCAGATAAAAGATTCTTACGCCGCTTTTGAAAAAGGGGAACTTTTTCTGTATAACTGCCATATATCTCCTTACTCTTTTCACACACATTTAGGTTTGTCTCCATTAGATCCCTTGAGAAAAAGGAAACTTCTTATGCACAAGATTGAATTAAAACGTCTAAAGGGGAAAAGTGAGGAAAAGGGGCTTACACTCATTCCTTTAAAACTTTATCAAAAGGGCAGAAAAATTAAGGTTGAAATTGCCCTTTGCAAAGGCAAAAAGGTGTATGACAAAAGAGAAAGCATTAAAAAGAGAGACCTTGAAAGAGAGCAACAGAAAGAACTTAAGTATAAGTAAATTAAAATCAATTCCTTTTGATGTAAAAATAGAGGGAAATTACTTTCCCCCTCCCTCTAAATCTTATGCTATAAGAAGTATTATAATTGCTTCGCTTTCTGAAAATGAAAGTTTAATAAGAAATATTGGTTCCTCGGATGATGTAAAATCCGCCTTGAATATTATAAAAAAATGGCGAGAAATAAAAGTTTGTGGTGATGATGTTCTCTTATCAAAATGGGAAAATAAAATCTTGGAAGGAAAATTTTATGTTAGAGGGTCAGCACTTATTGTTAGAATTTTTCTTGCCCTTTTCTCTTTTCTTAAGGGTAAAAGGGTGATTGATGGAAACAAGAATTTAAGAAACAGGGATTTTTCCTCCTCCATAGATTCTGCGAGAAGGATTGGGGCGAAAGTGTGTGAACTAAATAAAAAAGGAAGGCTTCCCATCACTATCGATGGAAGGATTTTTAAACAAAATAAAATTGAAATTATGGATGAATCATCGAGTCAATTTGCCTCTGGCATTTTAATCTTACTTGCATTTTTAAAGAAGAAATGTGAAGTAAAGATTGCAAAAGGAGTTTCTTTTCCCTATATTAAAATGACAGAAGAGATACTAAAAATGTTTGGTTGTAAAATTCTGTCAGAAGGAAAAAAGTTTTATATTGAAAAATCAAAGCTAAAAGGAACTGAAATCAAAGTTGAAAAAGACTTCTCATCGGCGTCAATTTTTTGTGCTGGTGCACTTGTGACAGGTGGAAAGTTGAGAGTTTTTGGTCTGGAAAGAAAAAGCTCTCAGAGCGATAAGAAATTTTTTAAAATAATTAAAAAAATGGGGGCAACTGTCAAATGGAAAAATAATTATATAGAAGTTTCTGGTTCACCAGCAAAGGGAATTGAAGTGGATTTAAAAGACAGCCCTGACCTTCTTCCCTCACTTTCAGTTTTAGCCCTTAAGTGTTCTTCGGAATCAATTTTTAAGGGAATCGCGAGGTTAAAGACAAAGGAGAGTTCGAGAGCAGAGGAAATTGCAAAAACAATAAATAAAATAGGAGGAAAAAGTGTTATTTCAAATGATGTTTTAAAAATTTATCCTTCAAGCAATTACAAAGGAACGATTCTTGACCCGATGGATGACCACAGACTTGCAATGGCTTATGCTCTAATAGGAACATTTGCGAGGGGAACGAAGCTAAAAAATCCTGAATGTGTAAATAAATCGTATCCCTCATTCTGGAAAGATTTTTCAAAGTTAATTGTTAAATCTGAAATCTGAACCTGATTTTGTAAATAATTTTCTTTATTTCCAGATAGAGATTTTGTGAGGATAATCTTTTTACCCATTCATCTCCTCTTTCATTAAAATAACCCTCAATCAAAAATTCAAAAAACTCTTCGTTTAATTTCTTTCCGGCTTTAATTGTTTCCTTTAAGTATGATTGAAATATACGAAAAAGATTTCTCTTTGAAAGCTTTTTATCAAGTGGCGCTTTATAGAAATAGGAGTTTTTAAAATCTATTATAAATGTTGCCTCTTTTGAGAAAATGATATTTCCGAGGTTGAGGTCAGAATGGTAAAGCCCCAATTTGTGCATTTTTGCAATATAGTTTCCGGCTGAAGCCACTCTCTTTTTATCGAGAGGGTCATTTAAAGCCAGCTGTTTTAAAGAAAGGCAATCTTCAAAAAATTGTGTGAGGGTATAGATCTCACATAGGATATTGTATTTTTTACCGAAACGGAGGGATATTGGAATTGTCAACCCATTTTTTTTCATAACATTGTTGATTTCAATTTCCTTATAAAAAGGGGAAATGGAGAAAAAATTATCAGGAAGAATTAAAGAAGAAAACCCCCCTCTTACTTCTTTTTTTAAAATATATTTTTTCTCTTTATAATCAATTACTTTTGAAGTTCCCCTTCCTTCTGAAAGTGTTTTCCCCTTCTCGTAAAGTTCTAAAAGTTCTTTTATTGTAGATTCTGTGACTTCAAAAGGACAATTTTTGTAAAAATTTATAATCATAGGATATTATATAATATTTTATAAAATTTAGGGGACTTTAAGTTTACCTCTAATAACTTAATAAAGTAAACTTCTTTAAAACCTTAAAAGAGGGTGTTTATAGCGAAAGTGGAAAATAACTATAATGCTTAAAGATGTAGCCTTTAAAAAATTTGTTATATTAAAATAAAAATTGTCGGAGATGATGTTTTAATGGCTTTTAAGCAAACCGATTTTTGTTTTTCTTTCAGTATCACTCTGTCCAAAACAAATTTTGACAGAACCATCTAAGAAGTCAAGAGGAAAAATGTCAGGACTATTTAGAAATACTCCGTTGCGAGTGCTCACTGACCGTGTCATTGCGAGTAGAAGTAGCCTGTCATTGCGAGTGCTTCTTCGCAGCCTTGTCTTGCGAAGCAATCTCCCTCTTGCTCACAAAGCCGAAACGGAAAGCCTTAGAGGGGTGGTTCAATGGAGGTTTGCAAAAGTTATTTAATCTTTTTGCGGTTTTTCCACTGCCATTTTTAAGAACATTTCTAATTAGTTTAAGTAAGGACATTATTATAAGTTATGAGACTGTCTAAAAGAAAGTATTGAAAAGTCTTTACTGTTGGATTTAAAATGTGATAGTATTTTATTAAAGGAGGAAGAATTGGCAGAAGAAAACAATGGGTTTACCGTGTGGAAGTCGTTGGTCTATTTCCCTTAAGGTTTGCTTTTACAAGGAAAAAAGTGATAAAAGATATTTGTCTGGAATTGGGAAAAGAAGGCTGGGAACTTGCTGCAATGACCTTCAACTCATGGAATTGTAGGTACATTCTTGTATTCAAGAAACCTGAAGAATAATTTAGTGGTTCATTAGAAAAGCTGTTTTTTTATATTCTCTTTTAGGAATATAATTGGTGTAAAATAGTTGCTCAGGAATTTTTTAATGGGTTGTTTCCAAATTATTACGAAGGGAATTTCTGTTGGCGTTAAGTTTTGAAATCTTGAAAAAATTGGGAAAAAGCAGAACCGGGAAAATAGTAACAAAAAGGGGTGTGATTGAAACTCCCAATTTTATGCCAGTTGGTTCAAAAGGAGCGGTTAAAGGGATTTCTGTACCGCTACTTGAAGAAGCAGGTGCTCAAATAATTTTATGTAATACATTTCACCTCTACCTCAGGCCTTCATCAAAAACGATTGAAAAACTTGGTGGAATTCACAAGTTTATCGGCTGGGAAAAGCCAATTTTAACCGATTCTGGGGGTTTTCAGGCTTTTTCTCTTGCTCCCCTGAAAAAAATTACAGAAGAAGGAATAAAGTTTAGTTCACCTATTGATGGCCAGAAAATCAATTTGACCCCGGAATTGGCAATAAAAATCCAGGAAGAGCTTGGAGTGGATATTGCAATGGTCCTTGACCATCTTTCTCCGGGAAACTCCTCGAAGAAAGAGCAAGAATATGCTGTAAAAAGAACAACAAGATGGGCTTTGAGGTGCAAAAAAGCTTTGAAAAATAAAGATATTTCTATTTTTGGGATAGTTCAGGGTGGAGTATTTGAGAATCTAAGAGAACTCTCTGCAAAAGAGCTTATAGATATCGGTTTTGACGGATATGCTGCTGGAGGTTTTTGTGTTGGTGAAGAAAAAGAATCTTTTAGAAAAACTGCTTCATTTACTGCGGAACTTCTTCCGGAAGATAAGCCTAAATACCTGATGGGAGTTGGAAAGCCACTTGATTTAGTAGAAGGTGTCTTATGGGGATACGACTTATTTGACTGTGTTCTTCCAACAAGAAATGCGAGAAATGGACAGTTATTTACTTCAAAGGGCAAGATTACAATCAAAAGAGCGGAGTTTAAGGAGGATTTCTCTTCACTTGACGATCAATGTAACTGCTATACTTGCAAAAATCTTTCAAAAGGGTACTTAAATCATCTTTTCAGAGTTAAGGACCCTACCTATATTATTCTTGCAACGATTCACAATATTACTTTTTATCTAAATTTAATGAAAGAAATTAGAAATGCTATTCAAAATGGAACCCTTGAAGATATCTATATGAAAATAAAAGAAAATTATCAAGAAAATTAAATTCTCTATCCCAAAGTGTATAAAGATTTATTGCCACTTTCCAAGTAGTGGTGCAATTTTTTGAGGATGATTCCATAAAGTTCAACAAAAAGACTCCTTATGTGTAAAAACAGGAACTAAAAAAATTAGCATACCCAGAGAATTTTTTCATTCTAACCTCTTTTGCTAACACCTTATCAGACCCATCTTCTACAGTTGTGTTTGACAAGTGCTTATTTTTCTGATGGTTACAGGCGCGGAAAATGGGCTTGTCACTACGCTCTCTGATGTAGCAGGGATGGGGCTTCCAGAGTTACACCCTCTGTAACCTCGGCGGGACGGTCACTCCAGAAGC
>DYJZ01000056.1 GCA_020722885.1 Thermoanaerobaculum aquaticum | reverse complement strand
CTCTGGAAACATAAGATTAAGACAATAAAAAATAAAGAAACAAGGCTGTGGAAACAATTCCCACAGCCTCTACTAATTTTCATTGATATCATTAAAAAGTTTTTTTCTCTTTTTTGACCCTCAGAAAAGTCCTATGTGTTTCTGAACTTTTGCATTGTTGAATTTTACATTTGCCAAATGATACTCATTTTAGTATATTAAATTCCTTGATAATTTTGAGGTTTTTCTTGAGGAGAATGTTGTACCTATGGACAGATTGAAAGAAAGATTGAAAAAAATAATTCCACAATACAGAGAAGAAATAAAGAACTTTTTAAAAGAAAGTGGTGAAAAAATTATTGGTAACATTTCAATTCGTTCAGTCTATGGTGGAATGAGAGACCTTCCTGTTCTTTTTTGTGATACTTCAGAGATTCTTCCCGAAAAAGGTCTTTTAATAAGGGGCATTTCAGTTAAGGAACTTTCTAACAAACTTCCAGAAGAGGTTTTTTTTCTTATGCTTACTCAAAATCTGCCTGATACAGAGGAAATCATAAGTTTGCAAAACGAACTGAATCGAAGAGCGAAACTGATCCCGGATTATCCGTTTACTGTTATTGATGATATTCCTCAAGATTCTCATCCAATGACGATGCTTATCTGTGCTATTGTTTCAATGGAAAGGGAGTCTATTTTTGTTCGGAGATATGCTGAAGGAATGAGGAAAGAGGATTACTGGGAGGCTATTTACGAAGATTCTTTGAATTTGGTAGCGTGGGTTTATCAAATTGCCGCTTATATTTACAGAAAAAAATTTGGAGATGGTAAAAGAATTTTTCACGATTTTTCCTTTGATTGGGCTCAAAACTTTTCGAGACTTTTAGGAATTGGAGACTGGGATGGGAATTTTACAAAATTGCTTCGTCTGTACACAGTTATCCATTCTGATAATGAGGGGGGAAATGTTTCTGCTCATTCCTGTCACTGTGCTGGTTCTTCTCTTGCCAATCCTTACTATTCAGTTGCTGCTGGACTGTGTGGACTTTCGGGGCCGCTTCACGGTCTTGCAAATCAGGAGGTTTTAAAATGGCTCCTTGAGGCAATGGAAAAATATGGTGGAGTTCCTTCCGAAAAACAGATTGAAGATTTTGCAGAAGAGACTCTAAAATCTGGAAAAGTTATTCCCGGATATGGTCATTCTATTTTGAAAGTAATAGACCCGAGGTTTGAGGCATTTTACGAATTCGGTGAGAAGTATTGTGAAGAAGATCCTCTTTTTCAAACAGTAAAAGTTGTTTTCAGGGTTGTTCCTGAAATTCTTAAAAAGAATCCTAAGATAAAAGACCCGTATCCGAACCTTGATGCAGGTTCAGGTTGTCTTTTATATCACTTTGGGATAAAAGAATTTAATTTTTATACAGTATTTTTTGCGGTTTCTCGCATTTTCGGCATTACCGCACAGTTAATTTTGTCAAGAGGTTTTGGTGAACCAATAGAAAGCCCTAAGTCAATGACGACAAGGTGGTTTAAAGAGCAGGCGAATAAATTGTAAAATGAATTTTGTAGAGAATTTAAACTTGTTTTATAATTCTAAAAACTGGAGGCGATATGAAGATAAGACCGGTAAAAATAAACACATTCAGGGAAAATGTCTTTTTTTTAAGGAAAGACAGTGAATTTTGCAGGGCGCAAACTTTCAGCCCTCAAACCAAAGTCGAACTTTCATACAAGGGGAAAACTCTTGTTGGCTTGCTTAACACAGTAGATGAGCCATTTCTTGCAAAGGGTGAAGTTGGGCTTTGTGAATATGCATTTGAGCAGTTTGGACTTCCAGCAGGCACAGAGGTGAAGTTAAGACATATGGACCCTGTGGAGTCTGTTGACCTTGTAAGAAAGAAAATTCATGGAGAGGTTTTAAAACCGGAGGATTACAAAATAATTATTAAAGACATTGTTGAAAATAGATATTCAAAAGTTGAACTTACTGCATTTGTTGTTGCCTGTGCTCAGGGACCAATGGAAAGAGAAGAGGTGGTTTCTCTCGCAAATGCAATGGTCTATACGGGTGATGCTATAACATGGAACTCTGAAATGGTTGTTGATAAACACTGTATTGGAGGTATTCCGGGGAACAGGACAACAATGGTTATTGTTCCAATTGTGGCGGCTTACGGGCTTCTTATCCCAAAAACTTCCTCAAGGTCTATAACTTCACCAGCTGGAACGGCAGATACTATGGATGTTCTTGCCGATGTTCATCTTAATTTGAGTAAGATGAAAGATATAGTTTCAAAAGAAAATGGATGTCTTGGCTGGGGAGGTGCATTTACTCTTGCTCCCGCAGATGACATTATTATTGCGGTTGAAAGGCCCTTGAGCATTGATGCTCAGGGGCAGATGGTTGCATCAATTCTATCAAAAAAGAAAGCCGCTGGTTCTACCCATATTCTCATAGATATTCCAGTGGGAAAGTGTGCCAAAGTAACATCACCTGTATATGCAAACCAGCTCAAGAAACTCTTTGAATATGTCGCAGGTAAAATGGGTATGTTTGTCGATGTTATCATTTCAGATGGTTCTCAGCCAATTGGAAGAGGAATTGGTCCGGTTCTTGAGGCAATTGATGTCTTAAAGGTTTTAAGAAATGAAAAGGATGCTCCTGAGGACCTCAAGAAAAAAAGTGTTGAACTTGCAGGAAGAATAATAGAGTTTGATCCAGGAGTAAAGGGAGGAGAAGGTAGAAAAATAGCAGAAGAAATATTACTTAGCGGAAAAGCGTTTGAAAAGATGGAAAGGATTATAAATGCGCAGGGAAGACGAAAGATGAAAGAATTAGGTCCTTTAAAGAGAGACATCCTCTCATACAAAAATGGAAAGATAGTAGAAATAAAAAACCAGCAAATGGCAAAATGCGCCAAACTTGCAGGGGCTCCCGAGGATTCTGCTGCAGGAGTTTTATTGCTGAAAAAAGTAGGTGATAAAGTCAAAAAAGGAGAACCACTTTTTACAATATACGCAGAGCAGGAAGCAGACCTCGGTTTCGCCATTGAGTATTGGGAACAACATAAGGAAATGGTGGTGATAGAATGAGACAAACTGATGTAGTTTACGAAAAAATCAAATCACTTGAAATTCAGGGAGCAATGAATGTGGCAAAATCCGCTCTTGTTGCTATGTTAAAGGATATAATAAGTTTTCCTGATGAAAACCCTGAAAAATTTCTTGAAAAACTTTCTTCTGCAAGGCCAAACGAACCAATGCTCAGAAACATTTTAAGATGGTTTTTAAAGGAATCAAAAGGACTTTCGGGAGAGGCTCTTTTAAAAGACCTTGCAGACTCAATTCTTGAAGAGATAGAAAAAGGGGAAAAGGAAATATATTCACTCGGGGCAGAACTTATCCACGATGGAATGAAGATTTTTACTCACTGCCACAGCTCTACAGCCGTTGGCATCCTGAAAGAAGCGAAAAATCAAGGAAAGAAATTTGTTGTTTTTACAACAGAAACGAGACCAAGATTTCAGGGAAGAGTAACAGCAAAGGAACTTGCTGATAGTGGAATAGAAGTTTTCCACATGGTTGACTCTGCTGCAAAGTATGCAATTGATGGGGCAAATATGTTTGTTTTTGGTGCAGATTCTATTCTTCCATCTGGTTATTTAATAAATAAAGTGGGAACAGGAATCTTTTGCGTTGTTGCATCGAAATATGATGTGCCCACATACTGCGCCACACATACATTAAAAATTGTTACAGACAAAGTGGATGAAGCGGTAGAAGAAAGGGATCCAAAAGAAGTCTGGATGGATGCCCCATCAAACATAAAAATTAAAAATCCAGCATTTGATAAAGTTCATTTAAAGTATGTGACAGCCTTCATTACCGAAAAGGGGCTTTTAAAAGATATACTTTCATAGGGGTTTTAATGAAAAAAAAATACTTTTACCTTGAACTTAAAGACAAACCTAAAGAGAATGACTTTGTTGCACTCTTTAAAATAGAACCCTCAGAAAAGATCACAATTGAAGAGGCAGCAAATGCAATTGCTGCGGAATCTTCTATTGGGACGTGGACTGAAATTTCCACAATGACAGAAAAATTCAGGGAAAAATTTAAAGCAAGAGTAACGAAAATAGAGGGTAACTTTGTGGAGGTTGCATATCCATCCGTCCTTTTTGAGAAAGGTAATATTTCTCAAATCTACTCTTCGGTTGCAGGCAATATTTTTGGAATGAAAGACATACAGAATCTTCGCCTTGAATCTTTGAGGGTTCCTGAAGAATTCGTCTTAAGTTTTGATGGTCCAGGATATGGAATAGAAGGCATAAGAGATAAATTAAAAATATACAACAGGCCAATTGTTGGAACAATAGTAAAACCTAAAATAGGTCTTTCTCCCGAGTCTCAATCGCAGGTTATGTATGAGGCTATGATTGGGGGGGTTGATGTTGTAAAAGATGATGAAAATCTTACATCGCAGGACTTTTGTCCTTTTGAAAAAAGATTGAAGAAGTGCCTTGAAAAAAGAAAGAAAGCAGAAGATAAAACTGGGGAAGGGAAAGGATACATCCCAAACATTACAGCCCCTTTATATGAAATGCTTAAAAGAGCCGAACTTGTTGAAAAGATGGGAGGAAGGTTCGCGATGGTTGACATTATAACAGCAGGGTGGTCGGCTCTTCAGGCTCTCAGAAAACATTCTTTCAATTTTGTTCTGCACGGACACAGAGCGATGCATGCGGCTTTTACCAGAAATAAGTTTCACGGGATTTCGATGGAGGTTATTGCAAGAACTTCAAGACTTTTAGGGATTGACCAGCTTCATATAGGAACTGCGGTTGGTAAAATGGAGGGAGAAAGAGACCAGGTGCAAAGGTGTGCTGACGCTTTGCGACTTGAGGAGGAGGGAGAAGGATTTCTAAGACAAAAATGGCTTTCTATAAAAAGAGCAATGCCCATTGCCTCTGGAGGACTCCATCCAGGCCATATCCCTGCTCTTTATGAGATTTTTGGAAAAGAGTGTATCTTTCAATTTGGAGGAGGAATTCACGGCCACCCTGATGGCTCAATTTCGGGAGCAAAAGCAGTCAGAGACTCTTTAAATGCGGTAATGGAAAATATTTCTCTTATAAAAGCGTCAAAAGAGAGCAGGGAATTAAAAGTTGCTCTTGACAAGTGGGGAATTTCTTAAGAAAGTGGTCTTTTTATGTATATTTTAAGCAAAATGATGCGAATATTTATGCTGCAGGTTCTTTTTAAGAGACTAAAAAAATTGAAATATTCTGTAAAAACTTGACATTATCGTAAAAAAAAGGTAATTTTTTCTCTGGAGGTGATTTGGATTTTGTTCCCTCAATAAATAGACTGAAAAAGCCAGTAACGATACTTGTAGGGCATTATGGTTCAGGAAAAACTGAAATAGCGGTTAATATTGCCTTTTATTTTAAACAGCTTAACAAAGAGGTTACAATTGTTGACCTTGACCTGATAAAGCCCTATTTCAGATGCAGACTAATCAGGGAGGATTTCAAAGCAAGGGTTATAAGGCTTGTTGCTCCTGAAGGAGGGGCTTTCTATGCAGATCTTCCTATTCTTCTTCCTGAGGCAAGGGGAGTCTTAGAGAAATCTTTAAACAGTGATGAAAAAATTATCCTTGATGTTGGAGGTGATGACCTCGGGGCAAGAGTTTTAGGAAGTATGAATGATGTAATTTCAGAATCAAAAACTGATCTCCTATTTGTTCTCAACCACAACAGGCCATTTGCTGAAAATGTTGATTCTGTGATAAAGAAAATTAGAGAAGTTGAAGGCGCGGCTCAGATGAAGATTACGGGGTTTATAGCAAACAGCCATCTTATGGAGCAGACTTCTAAAGATGATGTGATTTCTTCTCTTGAAATTTCTAAAGAGGTTTCGAAAAAGACTTCCATTCCCATACTATTTTGTGCGATAATCAGTCAACTGGGTGATGAAATTACCCAAAATGGAGGGTTGCAGTTTCCTGTTTTACCGATTGAAAGACATATACTTCCACCGTTTATTGCCCCTCCGAGTGGTTTTAAGAGACCACCTTCAGTAGTGTAAGAAAGGAGAGAAAAATGCCAGCTGTAATTGTTGAGAAGGACAGATGTAAAGGTTGCACGCTTTGTGTCAATATCTGTCCAGAAAATGTTTTAGCTATGTCAAAGGAGATAAACTCAAAGGGGTATTTCTTTCCATTTATGCAAAATCCCGAAGCCTGTACTGGTTGCAGACACTGTGCGCTTATCTGTCCGGATGTAGCGATTCAGGTTGAAGTGAAAGGAAAGGTTAACCAGAAACCCAGCGCTTTAACAGAAAAACCATTCCATTACTGTCCCGGGTGTCATCATGGAATTGTCCACAGGCTTGTTGCAGAGGCGATTGATGCTCTCGGAATAGGGGAAAGAGCGGTGGGTGTTGCCCCGGTAGGTTGTTCGGTTCTTGCTTACGACTACTTTAATGTGGATATGCACGAGGCTTCTCACGGAAGGGCACCAGCGGTGGCAACTGGAATCAAAAGAGGCAGACCCAACCTTATTGTCTTTACATATCAGGGAGATGGGGACCTTGCTTCAATAGGAATTGCAGAGACGATTCATGCCGCAAATCGTGGAGAGAAAATTACAGTTATATTTATAAATAACGCAATCTACGGTATGACAGGAGGACAGATGGCACCCACAACACTTGTAGGTCAGGTTGCCACAACCTGTCCCCTCGGAAGAGACCCCAACTTAGCCGGTTATCCAATAAGGGTTTCGGAACTTCTTAAAGAGCTTAAAACACCTGCCTACATTGCAAGAGTAGCAGTATATGACGCAAAGAATATACTACAGGCAAAACAGGCAATAAAAAAAGCCTTTGATTATCAGGTTAAAGGGATCTGCTATTCATTTGTTGAAGTTCTTTCAGCCTGCCCGACAGGATGGGGAATGAATCCTCCTGATGCTTCCAAATGGCTAAAAGAAAATATGGTTCCATATTATCCTCTTGGCGAATTTAAAACCCCCGAAAAAGGGGTAGTTAAAGAAACGGAGCGTTAAAATGTATAAGGAGATTATTCTTGCCGGTTTTGGTGGTCAGGGAGTCTTGCTTATAGGAAAACTTCTTGCTAAATTGGGGCTTGAAATGGGAAATGAGGTAACCTGGATGCCTGCTTACGGACCAGAAATGAGAGGAGGAACCTGTAACTGCACTGTTGTTATATCTGATAAACCTGTTGGTTCGCCTATGTCTAAGCACCCTCACGGGTTAATTGCCTTAAACCTTCCCTCCCTCGACAAATTTGAGGACTTTGTCAGAAAAGATGGAGTAATTGTTATAAATACTTCTTTGATAAACAGAAAAGTTAAAAGAAACGATGTTAAAGTGGTTGAAGTTCCAGCAAACGAAATTGCGATTGAATGTGGAAGCGCAAAAGCGGGAAATATGGTAGCACTCGGGGCTTTTATTGGAGCTACAGGATTAAGTGATCTTGAAATGGTAAAGGAAATCCTGAGTAAAAGTTTAGCCTCAAAGCCTCAACTTATAGAGGTCAACCACAAAGCCCTCACGAGGGGATACGAATTGGCAAAAGGAGTGTAAAATGGCAAAGAAACTTATGAAAGGATGTGAAGCAATTGGAGAAGCGGCAATTAAAGCGGGATGTAGACTTTTCTTTGGCTATCCGATAACTCCTCAAAATGAAATTCCAGAATATATGTCTGCGAGACTTCCTCAGGTTGGAGGAGTTTATGTGCAGGCAGAAAGTGAGGTCTCCGCAAGCAATATGCTTTACGGTGCTGCAGGTGCTGGATGCAGGTGTTTCACCTCCTCTTCCAGCCCCGGTATAAGTTTAATGCAGGAAGGTATATCTTACATTGCTGGTGCTGAACTGCCTGTAGTTTTTATTAATATTATGAGAGGTGGTCCGGGGCTTGGCGGGATACTACCTTCCCAGTCAGATTATTTCCAGGCAACGAAAGGAGGAGGGCACGGAGATTACAGGTGTCTTGTACTTGCACCGTCAACTGTTCAGGAAGCTGCAGATCTCGTTCAACTCGCTTTTGATCTTGCAGACAAGTATAGAAATCCTGTATATGTTCTCGGGGACGGGCTGATTGGTCAAATGATGGAACCGGTTGAATTCAAAAGGACGGTTAATCCTGAAGACCTTCCTGAAAAAACGTGGGCATCAACTGGTGCAAAAGGAAGAAAACCAAACATAATAAACTCTCTCTACCTTGATCCAGAAGATTTAGAAAAACACAACTGGAAATTAAAAAAGAAATATGAAGAAATGGAAAAAAATGAGAAAAGGTGGGAAGAATTCAATATCGAAGAGAATCTGGATGTGCTCTTTGTTGCTTACGGTACCGTTGCGAGAATTGCAAAAACTGCGATTGAAGATCTAAGATCAAAGGGCGTAACGGCAGGACTCTTCAGACCAATTACCCTTTATCCATTCCCAGGCGAGGCGCTTTATTCGGTCGCACAAAAAAGTAAAAAAGTCCTGGTCTCTGAACTTTCTACGGGTCAGATGATTGAAGATGTCAGATACCATCTTGGAAAAGATAGGGAAGTTGCCTTTTACGGAAGAGTTGGCGGTATGGTGATGACCCCTGAAGAACTCGTTGACGAAGCGCTGAAACTTTTAAAATAGAGATGATTTATGGAAGTAAAAGAAAAAATTCTTGAAATTTTGCAAAAATCTTACGAAATAGAGATAAATGGATACACTTTTTATTCGATGACTGCAGAAAAAAGTGAAAAGCCCGCAACAAAGGAATTGTTTCAAAAGTTAGCCCACGACGAGGTTGAACACCAAAATTATTTAAAGGGAATAGCAAAAAATTATCAGAAAGATGGAATAGGTGCTTTCAATGTAAACAAGAAGAGCCACACAATGGGCGATTTTGCCTCAAAAGTTTTTACCCAAAGATTTGTTGAACAGGCAAAAGGGGCAACATTTGAAATGGGTGCCCTCTCTGTGGGAATGACTCTTGAAACAAATGCAATTAGTTTTTTTACTGAGGCGGGAAAGAGTGCAGATTCAAAAGAAGTAAAAGAGTTTTATGCTTTTCTTGCTTCGTGGGAAAAGGAACACTTTGACGCCCTTAAAACATTTTATGACCAATTAAGAGTAGATTTCTGGGGAGAAGGAAGCTTCGCTCCTTTTTGATTGACTACCCTTTCTCTATTTTATGATTAATAGGGCAAATTCTTTTAAAGAATTTTACTTCAAAGGTGTTTCTTCAAAGAACTGGAAAGACTACAGGTGGCATCTGCAAAATCTCATCAGAGATCTTGATGAAGTTTCTTCTTATTTAAAAATAGACCCTGATGACTACTCAAAACTTGTAAAAAACAAAAATAAACTAAATATTTCTATAACCCCCCATTTTCTCTCTTTGATTGATCCCGGCAATATGGAAGACCCCTTGAGAAAACAATGCGTTCCGTCACCTCTGGAATTTTCTTTGAAAAATGGTAGCCGTGATCCGCTTGGAGAAAAATCTAAAATGCCCGTAAAAGGAGTTATCCACAAATATCCTGATAGGGCTCTTTTTCTTGTAACAAACTTCTGTCCTTTATACTGCAGGCACTGTTTCAGAAGAGACAACTGGTACAAAAAAGAAGTAAGAACACAACAGGAGCTTCAGGCTATGGTTGACTATGTCAAAAAAGATCCTGCTATAAAAGAAGTTATAATTTCAGGAGGAGATCCACTTTTTCTTGAGGATGAATTTATTGATAATCTTTTAGGAGAATTAAGAAAGATTCCCACCATTGAAATTATAAGGATTGCTTCAAGAGTTTTGTCGGTGCTTCCTCAAAGAATCACCAAAAAACTTGTTTCCATTTTAAAAAAATATTCTCCAATATGGTTTGTTACACATTTTAACCATCCTGATGAGATTTCAAGAGAAACGATTTTAGCTACAGAAAAACTGCTTTCCTCAAAAGTAATAATGGTTAACCAGACGGTTTTATTAAAGGGGATTAACGACGAAAACTGGATTATTGAAAAACTTTTTAGAGAACTACTAAAAATAGGAATAAAACCTTACTATCTTTTTCAATGCGACCCTGCCAAAGGTACAGGCCATTTTAGAACACCGCTGTCTAAGGGGCTCAAAATAATGGAGTATCTTCACGGAAGAGTTACAGGTCTTGCCCAGCCAATTTTTGCTGTTGACACTGAGGGGGGAGGTAAAATTCCTATTTCACCAAATTATATTATTTCACAGAAAAAAGATTCTTTCCTTTTAAGAAACTTTGAAGGAAAGACCTTTGAATACGAGTGTGAGCCTTCTGAGAAAAAAAAAGATTAGGATCCATATATTTTGTTTTCTTTTGATTTACATTTTTCCAATTTAAATTTTTTTAATTGAAGAACAGGATAAATTATACAAATTAAATCCCTTTGACCGGTAAATTAAGATTTGCTTTAATTTTTTCAAAGTCATTTATTTTTTCTTCTAATTTTTCTGTTTCCCATTTTCCTCGAGGCAAAGAAATTCTCACGGTTGATTTATAACTATTGCCTTCCACTTTAGACCAGGTAACTGATACATTTACCCATTCTTTCTGGATATTAAAACTATCTGGCAGAATAAAAAAAGGAGAATTGGTAAATTTTATAGAGAAATCAGCAGATAAATAAATATTGCAGGCATTTGCATTTAGTTTTCTGTTCCAGGGGGCAAATAGGGTGAACTCCTTCTTTTCAAAATCATCTTTCTCTTCATCGGGGAAGAGAGAAACCCCGGAAAGAAGCAGTGCAAGAGGATTCATATAAAGGGTAGATTTCTGGAGTTCAAAGTATGGTTTTTCAACTTTCATTTCTATAGATGCTTCCCAGACACCGACAGAGGGAGGTTCCTTTATTTCCACCTTCTTAATTTTGATCGGTAATGAATGAGTGGAAAGCAATTTTGTAAGTTCTTCTTTGTCTTCTTTCTCTTTGCCATTGCCCTTTAATAGCGAGGGAAATTTCGATAGTCCATTATCGATAAGGTGAATTTTTACATTCATATTTTTTTCATTGTCGTAATCTATCTCCACTTTTGCTTGACAATCCCATGAGGAAGGTTTTTTGAGACGAATTACAAAAAAACCTTTTGAAGGTTCATCAGGCATAAAAGCTGTCATTCCTTCAAGTCCTGGAGGAGATTCTCCAAAGCGTGTAGTTTTACTTGTTGGATCATAAAGTATAAGACCCCTTCCAGGTCCATCTATTAGTTCAGCGTTAGATGGCTTAAAAGAGTTATAATCTACTGCAAGAACAATGTGGTTGAATTTTGCTCTTGTAATTTCTTTTATAGTGTTTGGGCAATAAATACTTAAATACCTTAAAAGAATAATTTTAGATTTTACACCAATGGAGTTAAGAAGTTGCTGGGCAAGCAATACTTTTCCCTTGCAGTCTGATCGCTTAGCTCGGATCACTTCTAAAGGGGGAAGCGGTATTAAACTGAATTGACCCTTTTCAAAACTTGAGTCATAACCTATATTGAATTGCACATAATCGGTAATAGTTTCAACTTTTTCTTTTAAAGTAGGTTTTGATTGAGTAAGCGAAAGAGCCAGTTCATTTATTGCCTTTTCTGAATCTTCTGTCATAGATGATTTCCACTTCTTTATATAACTGTCTGCGAAAGTTACAATTTCTTTTTCTGGTTCTCCCTTAGAAAAGATAAAATAGGGATAGACACAATCCATACAGAAAGGAAAAATCTGAGCAAATGGAACATTGGCGATTGAGGGAATGTTTTTGACTAAATAGGAAGAATCGGAGATTTTAGAAAAATTATCGAGTGGTTCAGAGGAGAGGTTGTCAATAATTTCAAGTGTATAACCGAAATGTTTGGCTTCATTAGAGATAAATATTTTTTTTTCCAATGTGGGGAACATATCGAAAATATATTCATAATTCCAACTTTCCAATTCTGTTTTGTCTATGGTTGAGTATTCCCAGGCAACTTTATTTCGCGGAGGGATCGATTCATTACCTACAAAAATTATGCTTCCCCTGTGGGAATCGTTAATTTGCCCTGAATATTCATTAATTTTAATCTTTTTCCATCTGTATTTGGACTGGATTTTCAGTTCAACCTCTTTAATTTCCTCCTGAGAAGGGTCATAAGCAATCATACCCTGAAAGGTCTCATCCTTTGTAGATATGTTTTCTAATAGAGACCTTTTAGTTTTTATTAGATAACCTTCTGGTGAAACTGAAAACTCTACTTCAGAATATATTGCAATCCATTTATCCTCCTTTGAAGCCAATTTGTTGTCTTCAGGAGAGTAGGTTTTGACATAGGGATCTGCCCAGGTCGGTGGCCCAAAAGAGAGAACTCTAAAAGAGGCAAAAAAAACAATCAAAAGAACTAAAAATTTAGCAAATATGCTTTTATTGAACATTGCTATTTTTTCTGATTAAAATTTTATTGTTAAGTGTTTTGGAAATCAAAGAATAGAACTGTTTGACAATATTATAATTTTTAGTGGAAGCGAAAAGAGGATTTGTGATTTTAAATTTTACCTTCAAAATATTTGCATTTTCAGATTGACTTTTTTGCAATTCGAAAGATAAAAGGAAATCGTTTTGAGGATAAAAAGATTCATTTTGTGGAATGTCTTCAATGACAAAGCTTTTCGGAAAAATCAATGTTCCTTCGAATTCCTGGACTTCTTTGTCTGGAAACCACACAGGAAGATGTCTTTTTTCTTCAAGAAAAGGAGAGGTCTGTTCACCCAAAAAAGGTATAGGATAAACTAATATTAAATCTCCGACACTTTCTTTTGCTATAGAACCGATAAAATTATACTCTATTTTTAATGTTTCTTTTGAATTGGTCGGAATGTGAACAATATTAAAGCTTTCAATACTCATTTTTTTGTTCGTAAACTCAAGCTCACTTTTGACTAACTTTTCCCTTTTTTCAATCTCTTCGCTGATATCTGTTTCCTTTGTTTTTTTCTTTTTTTTACTTTCTTTTTCGATGCGAATTGATTTTTGCAAATACTCAGCCAGCTCATTGGCACAGCTACCACCCTCTTCAAGAATTATTTTTCCTTTATAACTTAGATCATCATTAAAATTGAATTCATAAACAAATCTCTTAAAATCAGAGCCAGGAGCGTTCTCTGGAGTTTTTTCAGAACAAATCTTTCCATTTGAATCTTTATAAATAAAAATTGAGTTTTGAAAGTTGCTGTCAAGGGTTCCAAAGGGAATATATTTGTCTCCTGTTACAAAAACGCTCTTCGAACCTTCCCCTAAAACTTTTATTGCATAAACTGGTTTAAAAATATAGGCATTAGGAATGAAAGGACTGAAACGAAGTGATGAACGATCCATTATTACTCCATCCTGGTAAGGTATCTGATATCTGTCGTATAGATATGAAATAAAAAAGGCTATTTCATTTTTTCCTTCAAAACCATCTTTAAGCGATTGAACCAAAGCTGGTTTTTTCCCATAATACTGATATTTTGATTGACTATTTTCCGCTTTAATAAAAACGGTATCCTCAACTAAAGAAAAAAGTTTTTTTGCTCTTTCTATAATTGGGAGTTGCGTAATGTCAGAAGATACAAAATCGATTCTCTGGTTCTTACCATCTTTAAGGAAAGTGGTTTTTTCTTTTTTGATTTCTTCCAAAAAGTTAGACCAATAAGGTTTAAATGGAGTGCTATCAATATCTCTAATATTCGGTAACCAGTAATCGTCGAGAGCAATTTCTCCAGACCAGCTGCCTGGTACACTTTTGGCAACTTCTTTTCCCAGAAAATTTGAGAAAGCAAAAACATATGGCTGGTGGTTATAAGGTGGAGGAGATAAGGGTTCTTCATCTGCAGGCAGTATATCGGTTATGTTCAATTCCACCTCACCTGATTTCACTAATTTCAGTATATCTGACTTATTAGTATTTAGTGTTATCACCTGCCAACCAATCCCGATATCTGATATTGTGATTTTGATGTTCAATTTCATCGTAGGCATTTTGTTGTAAACCAGAGGTTCTAGCCAGGACAGGACAAAAGCATTTGAAGTTACTTTGTAATGAATATCAAGTATAGCCCCAACTTGAGGTGAGGGAAATCTTACTTTTCCAGCAGAAAATAAAATATTTTTTCTTTTTAAAGTTTCCAATTCAACCATTTGTAAATCTTTTTCTTTGTCTATGTTTAGTATTTTTCCGTCTGGTAGAACCGTTCTTGCATCCACTTCTTCCACTTTTGAAATGGCGATTGTCTCAATATCTGCTTCTGCGTTTTTAACACCATTTTGGTCAATTATCAAGAACCTTATAAATTCTTCCTTAACAACGGAAGGGGCTCCACTCAGCCAGGCGAAAACACCTCCGATGTTGATTTGCGATCTTTTCTCCAATACAACCAATCCGTTTTGACTTTTCAATCCACTGGCTTTTTCTAAAAGAGATTTGTCAGGTATCTGTGGCCATTCATAAGTCTTTTCTTCTTTTGAGCGTGATGGTTTTTTGGAAAAGGTAGAAGTACAAATAAGGAAAGTGAGAGAAAAAACAATAATAAAACTTACAGTTTTAAAAAATTTTTCTTTGTTGCATTTTAGAGATAAAAATGAAAAATTTGCTGGCACAATAAAGTCCTCCCTTTCAAGTAAATTGGGCGCATTCAAGTTCCAAGCG
>DYJZ01000055.1 GCA_020722885.1 Thermoanaerobaculum aquaticum | reverse complement strand
AATACATTACTCTATCTTTGATGTCAAATAGGTATGAGACAGTCAACACCGACAAGAGCGGTTTCAGCTGGACTGCCACCGATGCGGCTGCTTACAGAGTAACGCGAGGTTTACAAAGCAAATTGGCAGGACTGGTTGACGATTCCGTGGATTTTTGCACATATTGGAGCTGGTCTGCAACTGACGTGGATATTTCATCTGATGACCCTTCAGCCGTGACCAGGCGCTGTTACTATTACCTGATACAGGGTTACAACGGTACTGATTGGAATGCCTGTCTCGGCCCGGCTGGAAACGGAAGAATAGTTAATTCTTCGGGAGTTTGCCCTTGATGTATTAAATCCTCCCTCTTTTGCAGAGTGTTAAAATTATTTAGAAATGTCTGCTAAATTGACTAAATAGGAATGTGTCATTGGAAGTCCTTCTTCGAAGTCTCCCCAAGCGAAGCAATCTTCCACTTTGCAATTTAACGCAGTCATTGCGAGCGTTTCTTCGTAGCCTTTGCTTGCGAAGCAATCTTCCTCTCTTTACAAAAAAAAATCACTTCGTTTGCCTATGCCTCGAAGTTAATTTCGTGAAGACATTAGCTTTTAGCTATGATACTTTTTTAATATTTCTTGACAAAGCATTTTAGTTTTTGCTAAACTATTCTTTAGGGAGAAAAGGATGGCAGAAGAATATCCTGAAAATGCTGATTATATAACAAAGCTACTTGAATGTCTTTCTTTTCCCGTTAGACTGATGATTATTTGTTCCCTGGTTGAAGGAGAGAAAAATGTAGGCAATTTTTCAGCAAAAATTCCTACCACAAAGGGAAATATATCCCAGCATTTAAAAATTCTTGAAAAAAATAATATCCTTAAAAGAAGGCGAGCTGGCAACAAAATCTTTTATTCAATAAGTAATAAGAAAATAGTGAAATTAATAAAGGAGATAAAAAAAATATGCAAAGAAAAACCTTAAAAAAGAAAGCAAATTTACATCAGAGGGGTGAATAAATGAGAAATATTTTTCTTGGTCTGGCTTTCGGGGCAATTGTTTTCGTAGTTATAATAGGAGTGCTTAAAAATAGAGAAGTCGAGAAACCTCTTTTACTGGAACTTAAGGAAAAATACACGGGTAGAAAAGATATCAAGAAAGTTGATCATTCTAAATTTGAAAATTTGAACAAAAATTTTAAAGAACCTCAGGAAGTTACAAAAGAATGTGAATCCTGCCACAATCTCACTGCTCAGGAAATAATGAAAAGTAACCATTTTAACTGGGAAAGGGAGGAATATATAAAAGGAAAAGGCATTATCTATCTCGGCAAAAAAAATTCAATAAACAATTTCTGTATAGCCTCTCACGGAAATGAGAAAAGTTGTGCCAAATGCCATGTTGGGCTTGGTCTTGACGAGAATGGCAATATGGTTTTAGATGCCGAGAATATTGATTGTATGGTTTGCCATGATAACACTGAAACATATATGAAAGCACCAGAAAGAGGAGGAGAGCCTGTAAAGACTCTTAACTTCGAAAAAATTGCCCAGAATGTGGGGAATCCCAAAAGAAGCAACTGTGGCGTTTGTCATTTTTATGGTGGTGGTGGTAATAATGTTAAACACGGTGACCTCGAAATGGCACAGTTTTCCCCCGATAAAAGTGTAGATATCCATATGGCGGTCGAAGGGGTAAACCTTCAATGTGTAGATTGTCATATAACAACTAATCACAATATTTCAGGCAAACTTTATTCTTTATGTTCAATGAACAGAGAGCGAGTTACCTGTGAACAATGCCACACCGAAACACCTCATAAGGAAAATATAATCAATGAACATACTTTAAAAGTATCCTGTCAGGCATGCCACATTCCAGTTTACGCAAAAGTTAACTCAACAAAAATTTACTGGGATTGGTCAACAGCGGGAAAATTGAAAAACGGTGAACCTTATGTTGAAAAAGACGAATTGGGAAATCACAAATATATGTCTATTAAAGGGTCTTTTGTGTGGGGAAAAAATCTCAAGCCTGATTATATCTGGTTTAATGGGAGCGCATCACATTATTTAATGGGGGAACAAATTGAAAATCCTTCGGTTCCTCTTGTTTTAAACCCACTTTTCGGTTCTTACAGAGATGGCGACTCAAAAATAATACCAGTTAAAATTCATACTGCCAGACAACCTTACGATCCAGTAAACAAAACTGTTATTATACCCAAGTTATATGATCCCAATAAGGGAAGTGGGGCATTCTGGAAGGATTTTGACTGGGTAAAAGCCTCTGAAATAGGAATGAAAGAAAACGGGCTTCCTTTTAGTGGGAAGGTTGATTTTATTGAAACCAGGATGTATTGGCCCATAAATCATATGGTTTCTTCGGCAAAGCAATCTGTTCAATGTGTGGAATGTCATACAAGAAAGGGTTCAAGGCTGGCAAATCTCACAGATTTTTACATACCTGGAAGGGATTTTTCAAAAATTGTCGATTATGGGGGAACGCTTATGATTTTATTTACACTGCTCGGTGTTTTTGGTCACGGAGGAGGAAGAATAATAGCTTTCTACAAAAGAAGGGGGAAGCAGAAATGAGCAAATATGTCCTTTTATACAAAGGTTTTGAAAGATTCTGGCACTGGATGCAGGCCCTCCTGATAATTTTTCTTGCATTTTCTGGTTTTGAGATACACGGTTTTTACAGCTTCCTTGGATTTCAGGAAGCGGTTCTATATCACAATATAGCGGCATATTCATTGATTGTACTCACTGTTTTTGCTATTTTCTGGCATCTTACAACAGGTGAATATAAACAGTATATCCCTACATTTAAAAATATAAAGGCACAGTTAGATTTTTACCTTTTGGGAATATTCAGAAATGCTCCCCATCCAACAAAAAAGACACTTTTAAGCAAACTCAATCCCCTGCAAAGATTGACTTATTTTGGGCTTAAAGTGGTCCTCATTCCAGCAACGATATTTTCTGGTCTTTTATACATCTTCTATCGCTATCCCGGTATATATGGAATAGAGGCAATAAATATAGGTTCATTGAAGATTATTGCAATTGCTCACACCGCCTGTGCCTTTATGCTTGTTGCTTTTTTGATTGGTCATGTATATCTTACAACTACGGGGGAAAAGATAACCACAAACTTGAAGGCTATGCTAACGGGCTATGAAGAACTTGAAGAAGAAGTAGAGGAAGAAAAAAATGGAAACCAATAATAATGTAAAAGAATCAAAGTATATGAATCCATACCTTGCGGGATTTCTCCTTGGTTTACTCCTTCTTTTAACAATATACATCTCGGGAAGAGGACTCGGAGCAAGTGGAGCAATCAAAAGTTTTGCTATTGCTACTGTTAATAGCGTTGCCTCTTCTCACATATCTACTACAAAGTTTTATAAGGAATACTCACAGGAGCACGAGGGGACTTCTCCTCTAAAAAACTGGCTTGTTTTTGAAGTGATGGGAGTTTTGATCGGAGCGTTTTTGTCTGGCCTTGCTTCAGACAGATTGAATCTTGTTTTTGAAAAAGGTCCTAATGCCACGGTTAGAATGAGATGGATTGGCGCAATACTTGGAGGAATTTTGTGGGGAATAGGCTCACAACTCGGAAGGGGATGTACAAGCGGTGCAGCCCTTTCTGGAATGGCGGTAATGTCAACGGGAGGCATTTTGACTATGGTTGCAATTTTTGCTGGTGCTTATGCTTTTGCATACTTTTTTAGAAAATTGTGGATTTAGTAGGAGTGAAAAATGGGACCACTTGTTCCTGATATAATAAGCGGAAATCTAAATTATATAGTAGCCTTTATTATTGGGATTCTTTTTGGCGCCATTCTTGAACAGGCAGGCTTTTCGACATCCAGAAAATTGGTAGGACTCTTCTATGGTTACGACTTTACCGTCCTCAGGGTATTTTTCACTGCCGGAGTAACAGCAATGGTTGGATTGATGGGACTATCCTATTTCCGACTTATTGATATTAACCTTGTCTACATAAACCCGACATTTGTCTGGTCTGCTGTAATTGGTGGAATAATTATGGGACTGGGCTTTGTTCTTGGTGGTTTCTGCCCGGGGACAAGCGTTTGTGCGGCAGCAATAGGTAAGATAGATGCAATGATTTTTATCGCAGGGTCATTTTTGGGTGTTCTTATTTTTGCTGAAGGATACCCTGCCTTTGAATCTTTGTATAAAGCGTCCTATCTTGGTGCTCCTAGAATATTTGAAACTTTAAATATTTCTCAGAATATGTTTGCTTTTCTTATGGTTTTGGTTGCTTTAACAGCTTTCTATTTTGTTTCTCTGATTGAGAAAAAAGTAAATGGAGAAAAATTGACTTTCTTTGAAATAAACAAACATAATGTTCTGGTTGGTGGATTGGGACTTGTTCTCTTAACAGGCTCTCTTGTATTTACAGACAGCAAACAATCATATTTAAAACTCGTTTCGGACGAAAACTTTGTCAAAAACTACCCCTTAGATGAGATTGATTCAGATGAACTTGCCTTCAGACTGATCTGCCAGAGATGCGAACAACTACAGATAATAGATTTGAGAAGTGAAGAGGAATATCAAAAATGGAGCTTTCCTCAATCCACTTTATTTTCCATTGATAACTTTTTTGAAAAGGAGCCCAATCTCTTTTTAAAAATCAAAAAAACAAAGAAAATATTCGTTGCAAATGATGAATTAACAGAAAGAAAAGCTGCTATAATGGCTTTGAAAATGGGCTATAAAGATATAAGAATTTTAAAAGGTGGGCTCAATGAATTCTCAAAGGAAATACTGAATTTTGAACCGATAAAAGAGCCAAAGACACCTCAGGAGAAAAATATTAACCGCTTTAGGGCAAAAGCAAAAATAGAAGTGGCAGAGTTAATAAAGAATAACAAGCCTCAGGGACCTGTTCAAAAAGTTCAAAAAAGAGCCCTCGGAGGTTGCTGACAGGTTACCGAAAAAAGGCAGACGAACCGCTTCTAAATGTAAACAAAACCCCCTTTATTTATTTTAGCGGTTAATTATTACCCATTAAATGGAAAAATCCTTATAAAAGGTTACTGACTCTCTCCATCAAGACCATTTAGAAATGCTCCGTTGCGTGCCGCACTAACAGTGTCATTGCGAGCAGCAGTAACCTGTCATTGCGAGTGCTCCTTCGTAGCATAATCTTACGAAGCAATCTTCCCTTATTCAACAAAAAACCCTGTCATTGCGAATTCTGCTTCGAGGCATTCTCCCGTGAAGCAATCTCCCTCTTTTCAAACAAAGGAAGATCACTTCGTTTGTAAAAGCCTCGAAGTAAATTTCGTGAGGACATTATCATATAGTTATGACAAGTAGATTCTCACGTGCAAAAGTTCAGAAACATATGAGATTTTTTTGAGGAAAAAGCTCCAAAGGAGGATTGCTTTCGGCTTTGATTTTAGGCTCGCGCGCACCAAAGAATAAAAGGCGCAGGGACATTCCGAAAGAACTTGAAACCTTCACCCATTTTTATGGAGATTCCAGATGAATTTGTCTTGTTGCCTTTCCTCCCCAAAAAGTCTCAAATGTTGTGGACTTCTACTCTCTCTTGCCTTACTTTTACTATTCGGGTAAAATATCACTTCTTTTCGCCATTTGTGGCTTAAAAGAGGAGAAAATGGGAAAATTTTATATTTCTACACCAATTTACTATGTTAACGATAACCCACATTTAGGACATGCCTACTGCACGATTCTTGCAGATTTCTTTGCGCGATACCATCGTTTAAAAGGAGATGAAACTTTTTTCCTTACAGGAACGGACGAACACGGTCAAAAAGTGCAGAAAACTGCCGAAAAGGAGGGTTTATCACCAAAAGAACTTGCAGATAAAGTGGTTTTAAGATACAAAGAATTGTGGAGTAAACTTGATATTTCCTATAACGATTTTATAAGAACAACAGACGATAGACACACAAAAGGGGTTTTAAAAATCCTTGATAAAATGGTGGAGAAGGGGGATATCTACAAAGGAAGTTATGAAGGGCCGTACTGTGTTTCCTGCGAATCCTTTTTTCCTGAAAAGGACATAGTTGATGGTAAATGCCCTGACTTTGGTCATCCGGTAACTGTTCTTAAGGAAGAATCCTATTTTTTCAGACTCTCAAAATATGAAAAGCCGCTTCTGGATTTTTACTCTTCCAATCCCGATTTTGTTCTTCCACAAGGCAGAATGAATGAAGTAAAGTCTTTTGTGGAGGGAGGACTTAAAGACCTTTCAATAACAAGGACTTCAATTCACTGGGGAATAAAATTTTCGGAAGATGAAAAACATGTTCTCTATGTCTGGCTTGACGCTCTTTCAAATTACATAACTGCGCTTGGATTTGGTTCTGAAAAAGATGATTTATTTAAAAAGTTCTGGCCCTGTGATATTCATTTAATAGGCAAAGACATTTTGAGGTTTCACGCAGTTTACTGGCCTGCTTTTCTGATGAGTGCGGGTTTGCCTTTACCGAAACATATTTTTGGTCATGGCTGGTGGATGAAAGACCAGAGCAAAATGAGCAAGTCTCTCGGAAATGTGGTTGACCCAAATCCTTTAATTGAGGAGTTTTCTTCGGATGTTCTGAGATATTTCCTTTTAAGGGAAAAGCCGATAGGAACGGATGGTTCATTTTCCGATGAAGGTTTTATCGACAGGCTTAATGCAGATCTTGCAAATGATCTTGGCAATCTGACCTCACGCCTTCTTGCCCTTCTTGAACAGCAGTTTCAGGGGAAGGTATCAGAAGGAGACGGCTCGCTCAAGGAAACAGCATTAAAGCAGCTTGAGGAATACCACAAAGCAATGGAAAATTTTGCCCCAAAGGAGGCACTGGAGATAGTCTGGTCGTTTATCTCAACTTTGAATAAACATCTTGTTGAAAGAGAGCCGTGGGCAAAGCCACGCACAAAAGAATCGGAAGACACTCTTTCAGAAGTGGCAAGAGCTTTAAGACTTATATCTCTTCAGATAGCCCCAGCAATGCCTCACGCAGCAGGGACTATTGTTAAATCACTCGGATTTGCTCCATCAACTTTTAAGACTTTTAGCTGGGATGAGAAACAGGAAACAAGGGCATACAGAATTTCAAACCTCTTTCCGAGAATTGATAAAAAAGAATATTTCAAAGAACTTGAATCTAAGAAGGATAAAACAGTGGAACAGGGAAAAAAAGAAAATAATGAGAATCACGAACAAAAAACTATATCAATTGACTATTTCAGGACTATTGAACTGAAGGCAGGGAAAATTATCCACGCAGAAAGGGTTCCCAAAAGCAACAAACTTATAAAACTTATTGTTGATTTTGGAAGCGAAAACAGGCAGATAGTTGCTGGAATAGGGAAAAAATACTCTCCAGAAGAACTTGTTGGAAAAACCTGTCCATTTGTCTTTAATCTTGAACCAGCAAAACTTATGGGTGTTGAAAGCAACGGAATGATTCTTGCTGGAAACCTGGATGGAGAACCAATTCTGCTGCAATTCCTGGAAGAGGTTCCACCAGGCTCAAAGATCACTTAAAAAACAGGCGCAATTTTGAGTTTTGATGTAACTTTAGGTCTTAACGACAAGCAGAAAGAGGCTGTTTTAAATGGTGAGGGGAGGGTTTTAGTCCTTTCCGGGGCTGGGTCTGGCAAAACGAGGGTAATTGCTCACAGGATAGCCTACCTTTTACTTGAAAAAGGAGTTTCTCCTTACTCTATTCTTGCTGTTACATTTACAAACAAAGCAGCAAACGAAATGAAAGAAAGGGTTTTAAAACTTTTACAAAGAGAATCCATTCCTTTCTTATGGATAGGAACATTTCACTCCATATGCGCAAGGATATTGAGGGAGGATATAGAAAAAATCGGCATGGGGATTAATCGTTATTTCACAATTTTTGATAGAGATGATTCAAAATCTTTAATTAAAAAAATAATAAAAGAGGAAAAATTTCCTGAAAATGCTTATTCTCCTTCAGAAATTTTAGAGTATTTTAGTCTAATTAAAAGGGACGGAAAAAAAAGTCAAAGTAGCACCATTTTAGGTCAAATTTATGACATCTACAATAAAAAACTTAAAGAATCAAACGCTCTTGATTTTGATGACCTTATACTATACTCTTTGAAAATTTTAAAAGAAAGCGAAGAAATAAAAAATAAATATCAGGAAAGGTTTAAATACATTCTTGTAGATGAGTATCAGGACACCAATGATATTCAGGAGGAATTGCTTTCCATTCTCTCTCACAGGTGGAAAAACCTATTTCTTGTTGGCGATGAGGATCAAGCCATTTATGGATTCAGGGGCTCGAGGGTTCAGCACATTGTTGAATTTCCAAAAAGATATCAGGGAGTAAAGATCTTTCGTCTTGAGCAAAATTACCGTTCTTTTGATTCTATTTTGAAGGCAGCATCCGTTCTCGTTGCTCATAATAGTGAAAGGTTAGGCAAGAATCTCTGGACAGATAGAAAGGGGGGTGAGAAGGTATTTCTCTTTAATGGAATAAGCGATAGAGAAGAGGCTAATTTTGTTGCAGACACAATAAGAAAAATTTCAGACACCTATAACTTTAGCCAGTTTTCTGTTTTGATGAGAACAAATGCCCAATCGAGGGTAATAGAAGAAACTTTTCTCAATAAGAGGATTCCATATCAAATAGTAGGTGGTCTAAAATTTTATGAAAGAAAAGAAATTAAAGATATCCTTGCTTACCTGAAAATTGCATTAAATCCTTATGATGTTGTTTCTCTTCTTAGAGTAATAAATACTCCTACAAGAGGAATTGGAAAAACCACCATAGAGGAAATTCAAAAAATTGCAAGAGAAAATGATATTTCTCTTTTTAGTGCTGTTAAGGAAGGTGTTGAAAAAAAAATCCTTTCGCAAAGAAGTGCCTCGAGTGTAGAGGAGTTTATAAAAATTATTGAACAGACCAGGAGTAAAATAAAAGAATGCAAGCCCTCAGAAACTGTAGAATGGCTTATAAAAGAAATATCTTATGAGGATTATCTCGCATTTCAGAACGATCCGGGTAAAGAGTCAAGAATAGAGAATATATGGCAAATGGTTTCCGCTCTGAAAGAGTTTGAAGAAAAAGAAGAGGGAGGAATAGAGATATTTCTTGAAAGACAAGCCCTTCAAAGCGATCAGGATGAATTAAATGGAAATAATTCAAGAGCAGACAGTGTCAAGGTGATGACAATCCATTCTGCAAAGGGTCTTGAATTCCCTGTGGTGTTTATAATCGGAGTTGAAGATGGATATTTTCCCCATGAATTTTCAAAGGAAAGTGAGAAAGAGATAGAAGAAGAGAGAAGATTGCTTTATGTCGGAATGACGCGAGCTATGGATAAACTTTTTCTTACAAACTCAAAAACAAGATATCTGTATGGAAATATTGTGGAAAGAGCCCCTTCACCCTTTCTTCTTGAAATTCCTCAAAAGTATATTAAGAACATTTATGGGGTTGAGCCAAAAAAGACATTTTTTCTTCAAGACCTTCAACAAATGATTAACGAAAAACAGCAAGCAGATTCAGGAAGCAACTTATTATTTAAACCAGGTGTAAGAGTCTGCCACAGGACATACGGAGTAGGAATAGTTTTGTCAACAGAGGGAGAGGGGGAAAATCTCAAAGTAAATGTTTCATTCAGCAGATTTGGAAGAAAAAAACTCCTCGTAAGGCTCGCAAAACTTGAAATACTTTAAATTTTCTCTTTTCCTCCTTTGTTATTGATTAGAAGGAGTGCTCCTCCTTTTTCCTCTTCCACGAAAACCTTCTCTAATTTGCTTTACATCTTCAATTGTAAAAAATGCTGTTGGATTTTCTGAATTTAAAATAGAGAGAAAATCCTTTATCTGCTTTCTTTTTATTGTGGAGAAGATCATTTTTACGGGACCTTCCATTCCCAGCACATCAACAACAGTCAATCTGTAGCCTCTTTCTTTCAAAGCATTGATAGAGTTTTCAGCGTCCTTTTGAAAAACGACTCTAACCAGAACAAATCCGAGAGATATTTTTTCCTCAATAAATATCCCGAAAATATTTCCTGAGGCAAAACCTGCTGCAAAGACAAAAAGATAAAATATGTTGTCAATTCTAACAAAAATTTGCTTTACAGCTAAAAGCCAGATTAAAGATTCAAAAAATGCAAAAAATAAAACTGATAATTTAAACCCCTTTGTGGCAAAAATAATTCTCAATATTCCAAGCGACTGATCAACTATTCTAGCAAAAAATATAAGCAAAGGAAGAATAACGAATCCATAAAAGTCAAAACCTGAAAGTAAATCCATTTCCAATTTCCTCCAATCCAGAAAAGATTCATTCAAACAGTTGAATTCTATTTCATAGAAACTCAAAATTCAAATTTGAAGAGAATGAATAAAGTTCCTTTGTCGAAAATTCGGTACAATAGTAGAAGTTTCAGGTAGCCAAAATTCTTGTTTTCCTTCAAATTCTTTGTTATCCTATTGCTGGAGGTGAAAAATGATTTTTAACTCTATTAAAGAAATGGAAGACAAACTTCAAAATGCGGTGGTTTTTGATAGAGAAACTGCAATTGTTAAAGATAGAGCCCTTTTGCAGGGGGACTTAACAGATTTTCTTATTAAAACTGCAGTTTTTGCAGACGAAGATTCTTTAAAAGCGAAAGCGAGGTATTTTATCAAGCTTATTGCAAATGCACTTGGTATCAGACTGGCGTCAATCCATTCTTTCTATGCGGAAATAGGCAAAGGCAATGTAAGGGCTATGACCGTTCCCGCTATGAATTTGAGAGGGATGGCTTACGATTCAGCAAGGGCTTTTTATAGAGCGGCAAAAAGGCTGAACTGTGGCGCATATATTTTTGAAATAGCAAAGAGTGAAATGCAATATACAAGCCAGAAGCCCAATGAATATGTGGCATCGGTGCTTGCTGCAGCAATTAGAGAGGGTTATGAGGGTTATGTCTTTATTCAGGGAGACCACTTCCAGGCGAATGCAAAGAAGTATTTTGAAGACAAAGAAAAAGAGATTATCTCTTTAAAAAGACTTATCAAAGAATCAATTCTGGCAGGCTTTTACAACATTGACATCGATTCATCAACGCTTGTTCAACTTGATAAGCCGACTGTAAGGGAACAACAGAAAGAAAACTCATTTGTATGCGCTGAACTTACAAACTTCATCAGGGAGATAGAGCCAGAGGGAATAACAATCTCGGTAGGTGGAGAGATAGGAGAGGTGGGGGGACACAACAGCACGGTTGAAGAATTTGAAGCCTTTATGGAAGAGTACCTTCCTCTTCTTAAAGGAGGCGAACAGATAAAGAAAATCTCTGTTCAAACTGGAACTTCACACGGTGGAGTGGTACTTCCAGATGGAACAATTGCCAAAGTAAAACTTGATTTTTCTGTGCTTGAAAATATTTCAAAAATAGCAAGAGAGAAATACAAAATGGGTGGTACTGTTCAACACGGAGCATCAACCCTTCCAGATGAGATGTTCCATAAATTTAAAGAACACGGAGCGGTTGAAGTTCACCTCGCCACTGGTTTTCAGAACCTTATTTACGACCATCCCAACCTTCCCTATGATTTAAGGGAAAAGGTCTATGATTACCTTCTTCAAAACTTTTCAAAAGAGCGAAAAGAAAGAGAAACTGAAGAGCAGTTTTATTACAAAGTAAGGAAAAAGGGGTGGGGAGACCCGCTTAAGAAGGAGTGGTGGGAAATCCCTTCAGATGTTAAAGAACCCATCTTTCAGGATCTTGAAGACAAGTTTGCTTTTCTCATTGAACAATTGGGTGTGAATAACAGCAAAGAGATCGTTGACAAAACAGTTACCTCCTTAGAAATAAAGGCTTCTTACGATAATGAACTAAAAGCATTAACAGGCGGAATAACCCTTGAAGTGGATACAAATCCGAGAGCAGATTGACCTTGCACAAATAATCTGCTCATTTAATATTTGCATCCTTTTGAATTTTGAATCCGTCATCAGAAAAGATTTTACAAAACTTTCATTCTTTTCTATGAAGGTTGCAAATGAATTTGTCTTTCTGCCGTTCCTCTCCAAAAAGTCTAAACTATCCTTGACCTTATAAATTTTTGTGATGGAATTTATTTCGAAAAGGAATGATGTTATAGGAGTTATCATGAAACATATGGAGAAAGAAACGGTGAAGATAATTCTGTTGTCTGTTGCTAGCTCTGGTATAGCAGTGTTTGTAATATCAAGCGTTGTCATTTTATTTTATAAGATGTTCAGCAATTATTTTGTCGAAAAGAATCTTATGCGATATTTCTTACCATTACCTCCTATTAGCGTAGCTGCCTATATTATTGCGTATAATTTTTTAAAGGAAAATCAAGACATCTCGACAACCTCCTTGTGGATAATCATCAAGAATATCGCATTTATTACATTGGCATCAGCAGGAGTGCTATTTGCATTCAGTGTGTTTATTGTAATATTGGTAGAGGGGGGAAGAAAATTTCTATAAACCGGCTGAAACCTGAATTAGGGGCAGGGTTTTAGTCTTGAATTGTTAATGCTGCAATTGCCTTATCTCTCTAAAATAACACTATTCGTTAATTGCAGTTATGAAAGATAGTTCAATGAGGAAGATTGCTTCATGGGAGAATGCCTCGAAGTAGAATTTGCAATGACTGGTTTGGTTGTTAAAAGAGGAAGATTGCTTCGTAAGACAGGGCTACGAAGGAGCGCTCGCAATGACAGGTTACGGCTGCTCGCTATGACACGGTCAGCGAGCACTCGCAAGGGACATTTCTAATTAGTCAAAAAGAGTATCATATAGTTATGATATTTGCTGTTTTATTTTTTTGACAAACATTTTTTATTGGCATATTCTTTTGTTTTATTTAAAGTACGGTGTCTATATGCTGAGTTTTTTAGTTGCTGTTAAAAAAAAGGAAAAAATGAAAAAACTCGTTATCTTTTTAATTGTTTCGCTAATTTCGATATTTTCTTTTGCAGGATGCGCCTATTTTCAACTTACAAATGATTGCAATGGTAATTCAAGGTGTGTCATAGCAAAAATTGAGGCAGGCACACTCGAGATTCACTGGAATAAGAAAAATGATAATTGAAAGCAAACCAAAAAAAAGCGATGCGTGGAAGATATGTCTCTTGTTTCTTCTTGTTAGTTTCAACATATTTTCTCTGCTCGAATTCTTCAATCTTTCAGATAATCAGTTCATCTGGTTAGAGCAAAGCGGTGATATTTTACTCACAGCGTTTTTGGTTATATATTATCGCCGCAGATACCCTGACATATTTGACCTATTAAAATTAAAAATCAAGAAATTTGTTTTCGGTTTTGCGACATCTTTATCAATTGTAATATTAACGGATGAATTACTGATTTATTTTGTGTCAGGTGATTTTAAGAAAGCTACTATAAATATCACACCCAAATGGTTGACTTTGGTGGCTGTTGGTGGAATTATTGCTCCAATAACTGAAGAAGTGATATTTCGGGGGATAGTTTTGAACCTATTGTTATCTTCCTATAAGACTCATACGGCTATACTTCTAAATGAAGTGATTTTCTTAATACTGCATTTTGGCCCTTTAGATGGCTTTGGTGTATTGGGGTTCTTTATACAGTTTTTTCACGGCTTCTTTTTTGGAATATTACTGTCAGCTATGGCTTATTTAAATAAAAATCTGAGCTACGGTTACGGATTCCATATAAGCAATAATATTTTTTCTTTGATTATTTAATAGGAAATTTTTAGGTTAGGTGCTTTTTTTATTTTTTTCTTTTTTTTTTGTAAAATAGGTATCTGACAATGAAAAATATTTTAAATACAAATCGGTTTTCCTTTACAGGCACTTTAGGCTATGTAATGATTGTCCTACAAGGTTTTTTTATTATTACCTTTTTTGCGATAGCGTTAATGGGGGAAAGACATCCCTGGTGGAGTTTTGCCAAAAATACAGGAATTTTGGTTTTCGAGGTGTGGTCTGGATTAATATTGGTCACACTAATCTGCTGGTTTATTGAGTTTAGAAAACAAAAAAAGACGGTAATAGGTTCAATTTTGAGTGCTTTTGGTATCAATATTGCAATAACTGCTGTAGCACTATGGTTTTTAGGTGGTTTCTTCTTTTTAAAAGTATATGTTGTAAAATACCTGAATTTACCATCAGAATTTTATATCTGGTATGAGATAGCAGGCATTGGAATTATTGCCGGGTTATTAAACCTGATTCCCATAACAAGAAGATACATCAGTATAATTCTTGCCTGGTATTTGCCAGGTGTTGATGAAGAACCTGGGCCACCTCTAAAATCATTTTTAGGCATTTTTGCACAGTGGTTTATACCATTTTTATTGATTATTCCCTTTAGCAATTTTCCTTTTCAAAAGCGGAAAGAATTTGCTAAAAGGTTGCTGCCATCTGCAATAATAAGTTTGATGATAATAATCTTTGAAAATACAAAAAAAGGCTTACCTGTTGTAGATATTTTTGGCAAATATGCACTATATGCAATGGCAGTTTTGCCCTTAAGTTTTGCGCTTGGCTTTATTTACTTATTACTTCTCGAAGAATTTGTACGAACAGATTACGGTAGTAATTTGCACCGCAAGAACATAATTGGCGATTCTATGCTCGCGATTTTTACTTCACTGGGACTTTTGTACATACTATTCCATCTTTCTTTTATAACATCTTAATTATCAGTGTGTTTGGTTTATGCAAAAATTGGGAATTTTTAGTGCCCTTTAAATTGGGGGACTCGCTTCGCAGAGCTTCGCTGCGTTTTAAGAACTGCACAAAACCCGGGGTTTCT